>JBHENL010000177.1:0-14754 GCA_046262075.1 Gemmatimonadota bacterium | reverse complement strand
CGCTCAAGCCCGCCGAGACGCGCATGGGCAAGGGCAAGGGCAACCCCGAGTACTGGGTCGCGGTCGTGAAGCCGGGGCGGGTGCTCTTCGAGCTCGAGGGCGTGCAGGAGAAGATCGCGCGTGAGGCCTTGCGCCTGGCGTCGGCCAAGCTGCCGATCAAGACCCGCTTCCTGACGCGCGGAGGTACGGAATGAACGCCGCGGAGCTGCGGGACATGGACCTGCCCACGTTGCAGGCCACCGTGCGCGACCTGGAGGAGGAGCTCTTCAAGCTCCGGCTCCAGAACGTGACGCACCAGCTCGAGAGCCCGATCCTGATCCGCAAGCTGCGGCGGGACGTGGCCCGCTGCCGGACGATCCTGAAGGAGCGCGAGAGCGATGGCTGAGGCGACCGGCACGGCCGCCGCCCCGCGCACGGCGCGCAAGACGCGCCAGGGCGTGGTGGTGAGCGACAAGATGGACAAGACGATCGTCGTGGCGCTGGAGACGACGGTGGAGCACCCGCTCTACAAGAAGCGGATGCGGCGCACGACGCGGATCAAGGCGCACGACGCGGAGAACACCTGCCGCGCGGGCGATCGGGTGGAGGTCATGGAGACCCGGCCGCTGAGCCGCGAGAAGCGCTGGCGGCTCGTGTCGGTGCTCGAGCGGGCCAAGTAGGACGCCGGAGGGGCGATGATCCAGCAGGAGACGATCCTCAAGATCGCGGACAACTCGGGCGCCAAGCGCGCGCTGTGCATCCGCGTCCTCGGCGGCACGAAGCGCCGCTACGCGGGCCTCGGTGACGTGATCGTCGTGGCCGTGAAGGACGCGCTGCCGACGGGCACGGTGAAGAAGGGCGACGTCGCCAAGGCGGTGGTCGTGCGCACGGCGAAGGAGACGCGGCGCAAGGACGGGTCCTACATCCGCTTCGACGAGAACGCCGCCGTGATCATCAACGACCAGTTCGAGCCCCGCGCGACGCGCATCTTCGGACCGGTGGCGCGCGAGCTGCGTCAGAAGCGCTTCATGAAGATCGTCTCGCTCGCGCCGGAGGTGATCTGATGGCCGCCCGCGGGAGGCGATCGTGAAGCTCCGCAAGGGGGACGAGGTCGAGGTGATCTCCGGCGACGACCGCGGCAAGCGCGGCAAGGTGCTGCGCGCCCTCGGGGAGAAGAACCGGGTGATCGTCGAGGGCGTCAACTTCATCAAGCGCCACTCGCGGCCGACGCAGGCGAACCCCCAGGGCGGGATCGTCGACCGCGAGGCGGCGCTCCACGCCTCGAACGTGATGCTCGTGGACCCGCGCAGCGGGCGCCCCACGCGCATCGGCACGCGCGTGGCCGAGGACGGCACCCGCGACCGCATCGCGCGCCGCAGCGGCGAGGTCGTCGCGGCCGGAGGCACGCGGCGGGGCCGCGGTCGCGCGCGGAAGAGCTGAGGGGAGGAAGCGATGGCCAGGCTGCGCGAGCTCTACGACGGGACGGTGCGGGACCGGCTGATGAAGGAGTTCCAGTACGCGAACGTGAACGCCGTGCCGCGACTCGAGAAGATCGTCCTCAACTGCGGGATGGGCGAGGCGGTGGACAACCCGAAGGCGCTCGACACCGCGGTGGCGGAGCTCGCGGCGATCACCGGCCAGCGGCCGTCCGTGCGGCGGGCGAAGAAGTCGATCTCGAACTTCAAGCTGCGCGAGGGCGTGCCGATCGGCTGCTCCGTGACCCTGCGCGGAGAGCGGATGTACGAGTTCCTGGACCGGCTGGTAAACGTCGCGATCCCGCGCATCCGCGACTTCCGCGGGGTGCCGAGCCGGTCGTTCGACGGACGCGGCAACTACACCCTCGGGGTGAAGGAGCAGATCATCTTCCCCGAGGTCGATTATGACAAGGTGGAGCGGATCCACGGGATGGACATCACGTTCGTCACGACGGCCAGCCGGGACGACGAGGCGCTCGCGTTGCTGCGCGAGCTCGGGATGCCGTTCCGGCGGCAGGCCGCCGACCTGCAACGGGGCCAGGCGGCCTAGCCGCCGGACCCCCCGACCCACGGAGCGACATGGCGAGGAAGGCCCTGATCGAGAAGCAGAAGCGCACGCCCAAGTTCCAGGTGCGCGTGAACTCGCGCTGCCAGCGCTGCGGGCGCTCGCGCGCGTTCCTCCGCGACTTCGGGCTCTGCCGCATCTGCTTCCGCGACTTGGCGCTCACCGGGATGATCCCCGGCGTGCGCAAGTCGAGCTGGTAGGCGAGGGACGCCGATGCACACGGATCCGATCGCGGACATGCTGACGCGGGTGCGCAACGCGAGCCGGGCGAAGCACAAGAAGGTCGACGTGCCGCTCAGCCGCACGAAGGTGGAGATCGCGCGCCTGCTGCTCGAGAACAAGTTCATCGCGAACTACAAGACCGTGGGCGAGGGCGTCGAGGCCAAGCTCCGGATCTACCTGAAGTACTTCCAGGAGGACGAGCCCACGATCCGCGGCTTGCGACGGGTGAGCACGCCCGGCCGGCGCGTCTACCGCGGCGCGGGCGATCTGCCGCGGGTGCAGAACGGGATGGGCATGGCGATCGTGTCGACGTCGCGGGGCATGCTGACGGACGCGCAGTCGCGCTCCCAGGGCGTGGGCGGCGAGATCGTGGCCTACGTCTGGTGAGTCGGCCCGAGAAAGAGGAGGACGGATGTCGCGCGTAGGCAAGGTCCCGGTCCCGATCCCAGACAAGGTGGACGTCACGGTCGACGGCGCCGTCGTGCGCGTACGCGGGCCGCTGGGGAGCCTCGAGCGCGAGTTCCCCGCGCAGATTCGGGTGACGAAGGAGAACGGCTCGGTGCTCGTGGAGCGCACGGACGAGGGAGACGCGCGGCAGCGGGCGCTGCACGGGCTCGTGCGGACGCTGATCCGCAACATGGTGCAGGGCGTGACGCAGGGCTTCTCCCAGCGGCTGGAGATCGTGGGCGTGGGCTACAAGGCGGAGAAGCGCGGCCAGGGGCTCGTGCTCAACCTGGGATACTCGCACCCGATCGAGTACACCCCCCCCGCGGGCGTCGAGGTGACCACGCCCTCGCCGACGGCGATCGAGGTGAAGGGGGTGGACCGCGAGGCGGTGGGCCAGACGGCGGCGTTGCTGCGCAAGTTCAGGCCCCCGGAGCCCTACAAGGGCAAGGGGATCAAGTACGCCGGCGAGCAGGTGCGCCGCAAGGCGGGAAAGACCGGGACCAAGTGAGCGCGCGCAAGGGGCCGGCCAGCCGCCGCCTGGCCATGCGTCAGCGGCGCCACGACCGCATCCGCCGCAAGGTGTCGGGAACCGAGGAGCGCCCGCGGCTCGCCGTGAGCCGCAGCCTGCGGCACGTGTCGGGGCAGATCATCGACGACAGCCGCGGCGTGACGCTGGTCGGGATCAACACGCGCGACCTCGAGGGGAATGCGCCGCCGTCGGGGCCCGGTCGCAACGGCGACTCGGCCGAGGGCGGCAAGGCGGCTCGGGCGCGCGCGGCGGGACGCGCGCTGGCGCAGCGGGCCCGCGAGAAGGGGATCGAGCGCGTGGTCTTCGACCGCGGCGGCTACGTGTACCACGGCCGCGTGAAGGCCTTCGCCGAAGGCGCCCGGGAGGGCGGCCTCGAGTTCTAACGTCCCAGGAGGGTCCCGCCGGCCGGTGCGCCGGGCGCGGCCCAGGAGGAGATCGCGTTGGCAGAACGGGACCGTGACCGGGAGCGCAAGTCCGACGTCGTCGAGAACGTCGTCCACATCAACCGCGTGTCCAAGGTGGTGAAGGGCGGCCGGCGCTTCAGCTTCAACGCGCTGGTGGCGGTGGGCGACGGCAAGGGCAAGGTAGGGGTGGCCATGGGCAAGGCGAACGAGGCCACGGACGCGATCCGCAAGGCGTCCGAGCGCGCCAAGGCGCACATGCAGGCCATGTCGCTGACGGGGACGACCATCCCCCACGCCACGGTCGGGCGCTTCGGCGCCGCCGAGGTGATGCTGAAGCCCGCCTCGCCCGGCACGGGTGTCATCGCCGGCGGCCCCGTGCGCGCCCTGCTCGAGTGCGTCGGCGTGGCCGACATCCTGACGAAGTCGCTGGGCTCGAACAACCCGCACAACCTGGCGAAGGCCACGTTCGAGGGGCTGCGCAACCTGAACAGCGTGCACCAGGTGGCCGACCGCCGCGGCGCGGACGTGCGGACCGTGCGGCCCTCGAGCCGGCGCGGTCCTCAGGCAGCTGCCGGAATGGACGACGGCGCTGGCGCGGCCGAGTCGCGGCCCGCGGTCGCTGCCGCCGACCTCCCGCAGGCGCCGGCCGCCGCGGGCGCGGGCGCGGAGACCGGGGAGGCCTGAGGTGGGGCGCATCCGCATCACGCAGGTCCGGAGCGAGATCGGCCACGCCGGCGTCATGCGGCGGACGCTGCGGGCGCTGGGGCTGAGGGGCTATCAGCGCTCCGTCGAGCACGATGACACTCCGCAGATCCGCGGCATGATCCACCGCGTGCACCACCTGGTGCAGGTGTCCCCCGTCGAGACGGCGGGTGCGACGCCCGCGAGCGAGGCGACGTGAAGCTCGAGACCCTGAAGCCCCCCGCCGGGGCGCGCAAGGACAAGAAGCGGGTCGGCCGCGGGCCCGGCTCCGGCCACGGCGCCTACTCGGGCCGCGGCATCAAGGGCCAGAAGGCGCGCATGTCGGGCAAGCCGCCGGCCTGGTTCGAGGGCGGCCAGATGCCGCTGCAGCGGCGGGTCCCCAAGCGCGGCTTCACGAACGTGCACCGGGTCGAGGCGCAGCCGGTCAACCTGGACGAGCTCGCCCGCTACGAGGGCGTGACGGAGTTCACGCTCGAGGCGATCTACGGGCTGGGGCTGGCTTCGCCCGCGCGCGGTCCGGTGAAGGTGCTGGCCCGCGGCGAGATCGGCCGCGCGGTGCAGGTGCAGGCGCACCGGTTCAGCAAGGCCGCGCGCGAGGCGATCGAGGCCGCGGGCGGGCGCGCCGAGGCGCTCGAGAAGCCGCGCGCTCCGCGCGGCAAGCCGAAGCCGCGGCGCGCGAGCGGGGAGGCGGGCCCGGGTGGCTGAGGGCAAGCCCCAGATCCCCAACCTCTACAAGATCCCGGAGCTGCGGAGGAAGATCCTCTTCACGCTCGGGATCCTCGTCATCCTGCGCCTGGGCGCGCACGTGACGATCCCGGGGATCGACCGCCTGAACATCGAGACCCTGTTCGGCAACACGAACACGATGTTCGGGATGCTCGACATCTTCACCGGCGGGGCCCTGCAGCGCGCCACGGTGTTCGCGCTGGGGATCATGCCCTACATCAGCGCCTCGATCATCTTCCAGCTCCTCACGGCGGTGTTCCCGTACTTCGAGAAGCTGCAGAAGGAGGGGGAGGAGGGCCGCAAGCGCATCACGCAGTACACGCGCTACGCCACCGTGGGGCTGGCGGCGGTCCAGGCCTACGGCTACGCGGTGTACCTGCAGAGCCAGGTGCCGCAGGCCGTCGAGATGACCGGCTTCCGGTTCGTGCTGACGACCCTGATCACGCTCACGACGGGTGCCGTCTTCGTCATGTGGCTGGGGGAGCAGATCACGGAGAAGGGGCTCGGCAACGGGATGTCGCTGATCATCTTCTTCAGCATCATCGAGCGCTTCCCCCAGACGCTGCTGCAGATCTTCGACCTCTGGCGCACGGGAGCCCTGAGCATCTTCGCGCTGCTGGCCTTCCTGGCGATCATGGTGCTCGTGATCGCGGGGGTCGTGTTCATGACCATGGCCGTGCGCAAGATCCCGATCCAGATCCCGCGCAAGGTCGTGGGCCGAAACCAGGTGCGGCAGGGCCAGAAGACGCACCTGCCGCTGCGGATCAACTCGGCGGGCGTCATGCCGATCATCTTCGCCCAGTCGATCCTGTTCTTCCCGGCCACGCTCGGGACGTTCTTCCCCGAGACCGACTGGGTCCAGGAGCTCTCGCGCTTCTTCGCGATCGACTCGACGGGCTACCTGATCCTGTTCGCGCTGCTGATCGTGTTCTTCACGTACTTCTACACGGCGATCATCTTCAACCCCATCGACCTCGCCGAGAACATGAAGAAGCAGGGCGGGTTCATCCCGGGGATCCGGCCCGGCGCTCGGACCGCGGAGTACATCGACCGGGTGCTGACCCGCGTCACGCTGCCGGGTTCGGCGTTCCTGGCGGCGATCGCGATCGTTCCGCTCTTGATCTTCCGGCTGGGGCCGTTCCGGTCGATCCCGGTGTTCATCGGCGGGACGGGGCTCCTGATCGTCGTGGGCGTGGCGCTGGACACGATCCAGCAGATGCAGTCGCACCTGCTGCTGCGCCATTACGAGGGCTTCATGAAGAAGGGGAAGCTCCGGGGCCGCGGCACGCGGACGTTCTAGTGCCCCGGTCCGCGGCCGGGGGCCGGCGGTTCCTGGTGCTGATCGGCGCGCCGGGAGCCGGGAAGGGGACGCAGGCCGATCGCCTCGCGGAAGCACTCGGGCTGTGCAAGCTCTCGACGGGCGAAGCGCTCCGCGAGGCGGTGCGGGCGGGGACGGAGCTCGGCCGCGCCGCCGAGCAGCGGATGGCGCGTGGGGTGCTGGTGGAGGACGCGACGATCCTCGAGCTCGTCCGCGATGAGCTGGCGCGCGACCGCTGCGCGAACGGGGCGGTGCTCGACGGCTTCCCGCGGACCGAGGCCCAGGCCGAGGGCCTGGAGCGGCTGCTGGCCGAGGAGGGCGAGCGGGTCGAGCGCGCGCTGTTCATCGACGTCGAGGAGGAGGAGGTCGTGCGGCGTCTCTCGAGTCGCCGGATCTGCGAGGCTTGCGGCCGGATCCAGCGGCCGCCGGCGGCGGGGCCCGGCGCGGGAGGCGCGGCGGGGTGCGAGAACTGCGGCGGGACCCTGGTCCAGCGCCCGGACGATCGACCCGAGACGATCCGCCACCGCCTCGACGTGTTCCGGCGCGAGACCGCACCGCTGCTGGACTGGTATCGCGCGAAGAGCCTGCTGCGCGATGTGGACGGGAACGGAGACGTACCGCGGGTCCACGAGCGCGTGCGCGAGGCGCTGTGATCGCGATCAAGTCGCCCGAGGAGATCGACCGGATCGCCTCGAACGGCCGGCGGCTGGCCGAGGTGCTCGACCGGCTCGCGGAAGCGGTGCGGCCGGGCGTCACGACGGCCGACCTGGACCGGCTGGCCGACGAGGCGATCCGGTCCTGGGCGGGGGCGGTGCCGTCGTTCAAGGGGTACAACGGCTTCCCGGCCTCGATCTGTACTTCGGTCAACGACGAGGTCGTGCACGGCATCCCCTCGCGTCGCCGCCGCCTGGAGCGGGGGGACATCGTGAGCGTGGACGTGGGGATCTACCGGGACGGCTGGCATGCCGACTCCGCGCGCACGTTCACGATCGGCGAGGTGGACGCCGAGTCGCTCCGGCTGCTGGAGGTGACCGAGGTCTGCCTGGAGCTAGGGCTGGCCGAGCTCGCGGCGGGGCGCACGTTGGGGGACCTGGCGGCGGCGATCCAGGCCCACGCCGAGGCTGCGGGATTCAGCGTGGTGCGGGAGCTCGTGGGCCACGGCATCGGGCGGCGGCTGCACGAGGAGCCGCAGGTGCCGAACTACGGCGTCCGCGGTCAGGGGCTGAGGCTGAAGGCCGGCATGGTCCTCGCGGTGGAGCCGATGGTGAACGCCGGCGGCGCGCCGGTCGAGACGCTGGAAGACGACTGGACGATCCGCACGGTGGACGGCTCGCGCTCGGCGCACTTCGAGCACACCGTCGCGATCACCGAGCACGGCTGCCGCGTCCTGACGGTCGCGGCCGAGGCCGGCGCGGGCGCGCGAGCAGCGTCGTGACGCCGCGAGAGTCTGCGAAAGGCACAGGGAGGTAGGTCATGAAGGTGCGCAGCTCGGTGAAGCCGATGTGCGAGAACTGCAAGGTGATCCGGCGCAAGGGCGTGGTGCGCATCATCTGCAAGAAGAACCCGCGCCACCGGCAGCGGCAGGGCTAGCCCCAGACCAGAGGAGAAGCGCGCATGGCACGCATCGCAGGGGTCGACCTTCCGCGCGAGAAGCGGATCGAGATCGGCCTGACGTACATCTTCGGGATCGGGCGCTCCACGGCGAACGACATCCTGCGCAAGGCGGGGGTGAACCCCGACACCCGGGTGCACGAGCTCTCCGACGGCGACGTGGCGCGGCTGCGCGGCGTCATCGAGAAGGAGCTCAAGGTGGAGGGCGCGCTGCGCTCCGAGGTGAACATGAACATCAAGCGGCTGATGGACATCGGCTGCTACCGCGGCCTGCGCCACCGCCGCGGGCTGCCGGTCCGGGGGCAGCGGACGCACACGAACGCGCGCACCAAGAAGGGGCCGCGGCGCGCGATCCCGGGCAAGAAGAAGGCGGCGGCGAAGAAGTAAGCTCTTGCGTGTGGCCGGCGGACCGGCACGGGTATCGCTTGCGCCGCCTGCTCGCTTCGCCGCTTCCGCCGGCACGTTTGGTCTGCTCGAGGATCGAGCGGGTTTACAACCGGTAGGACAGGAGACCCATGGCTCAGCCAGCAGCGAAGAAGCCCGGCAAGACGAAGAAGAAGCGCGGCACGGTGGACGCCGAGGGCGTGGTGCACGTGAAGGCCACGTTCAACAACACGATCATCACGATCACCGACATGGGCGGAGGAGCGCTGACGTGGGGGAGTGCGGGAAAGGCGGGGTTCAAGGGCTCGAAGAAGTCCACGCCGTTCGCGGCGCAGGTCGCCGCGGAGGGCTGCGCGAAGGAGGCGCTGAACCTGGGCGTCAAGCGCGTGCACGTGCGCGTTCAGGGGCCCGGATCCGGCCGTGAGTCGGCGATCCAGGCGCTGCAGGCGGCGGGGCTCTCGATCAAGTCGATAAAGGACGTGACCCCGATCCCGCACAACGGCTGCCGGCCGCCCAAGCGCCGGCGCGTGTAACTCAACCGAAAGGACGACCCCAACAGAGATGGGACGCTACACCGGACCGGTCTGCAGGCTCTGCCGGCGCGAGGGCTTGAAGCTCTTTCTCAAGGGCACGCGCTGCTACACCGAGAAGTGCGCCGTCGAGCGGCGCGGCTACGCCCCCGGCCAGCACGGCCGCAGCGGCGGCCGCCGCCGCAAGGCGAGCGAGTACGCCCTCCAGCTGCGCGAGAAGCAGAAGGTGAAGCGGATCTACGGCGTCCTGGAGACGCAGTTCGAGAACTACTTCACGGAGGCGTTCCAGAAGACCGGGGTGACCGGCGAGCACCTGCTGGCGAACCTGGAGACGCGCCTCGACAACGTCGTCTACCGGCTCGGCTTCGCGAGCTCGCGCAAGTCGGCGCGGCAGCTCATCCGCCACCGCCACATCACCGTGAACGACCGGCCGGTGGACATCCCCTCGTTCCGGGTCCAGCCGGGAGACGTGATCCAGGTGCGCGAACGTGCCCGCCAGCTGCCGCTGGTCGTGGAGGGCATCGAGCGGCGCGGCCAGGAGGGCACGGTGTCCTGGCTCGAGGTGGACTACAAGTCCGCGACCGGGCGCATGCTCGAGGTCCCGACGCGGCCCAACATCCCGATCGCCGCGCAGGAGCAGCTGATCGTGGAGCTCTACTCGAAGTAACCGGCTCCCGGGCCGGGGACGCGATCGACGAAACTCGGCCGGCGCGGCGCCGGCCCTCATGCGAAGGCATCGGAGGCAGGTCCATGATCAAGACGGATTTCGTTCTGCCCACGCGGGTGGAGAAGGACACCGAGAAGCTCTCGGGGTCCTACGGCGAGTTCACGATCCAGCCGCTCGAGCGCGGCTTCGGCCAGACGCTGGGGAACGCCATCCGGCGCGTGCTCCTCTCGTCGCTCGAGGGTGCGTCCGTGTGGGGCATCCAGGTGGAGGAGGTCCTGCACGAGTTCTCGGTGCTGCCTGGCGCCGTAGAGGACGTGTCCGAGATCGTGATGAACCTCAAGCGCGTGGTGCTGGCGACGGATCCCGGCGCGGAGCCGCAGGTCCTGCGCCTCTCGCTCGACCGCCGGGGCTCGGTCACGGCGGGCGACATCGAGGAGCAGGGCTCCGTGCGGATCCTCAACCCCGAGCTGCACCTGATCACGATGGACGAGCCCAAGCGGCTCGTGATGGAGATCTTCGTCAAGCGCGGGCGCGGCTTCGTGCCGGCCGACCAGCAGGAGAGCGAGCTGCGGAAGCGCATCGGCTTCATCGCCGTGGACTCGCTGTTCAACCCGGTGGTGCGCTGCAACTTCGTCGTCGAGAACACGCGCGTCGGCCAGCGCACGGACTACGACCGGCTGACGCTGCAGGTCACGACGAACGGCACCATCAACCCCGAGGACGCCGTGGCGCAGGCCGCGAACATTTTGCGCACGCACTTCGACTACTTCCTGTCCTTCGAGGAGCCGCGCGAGGAGGAAGAAGACGACCTCGACGAGAAGCACGACCGTCTGAAGGAGCTCTTCGCGCGCAGCGTGGACGAGCTGGAGCTGTCGGTGCGCTCGGGGAACTGCCTGAAGGCCTCGAACATCCGCACCCTCGGTGACCTCGTCATGCGCAGTGAGGCCGAGATGCTCAAGTTCAGGAACTTCGGGAAGAAGTCCCTCAACGAGATCTCCGAGATCCTGCGCCGCCACGGGCTGCACTTCGGGATGAGCGTCAAGGAGAACGACGAGGGCGAGTACGAGCTCTCCGACAAGGAGGAGCTCAAGCGTCTCGGCGAGCCCCGCTTCCCCGAGGAGATCGAGGGGCAGTACCCCAAGCTCGACCTCGGTCCCGACGACGACGAGGACCTGGAAGACGACGAGCAAGGCGGCGAGGAGTAGGCCGATGCGCCACCAGGTCAAGGGACGCCATCTCGGCCGCACGGCGGAGCACCGCAAGGCGCTCTACAAGAACCTCGTGACCGCGCTCTTCGAGCACGGGCGGATCCGTACCACCGAGCCGAAGGCACGCGAGGTGCGCCCACTCGCCGAGAAGATGATCACGCTGGGCAAGCGCGGCGACCTGCACGCCCGCCGCCAGGCCGTGCGGGTGGTGGGCAACGGCCCGGCTCTCGAGCGGCTGTTCGGCCCCATCGCCGAGCGGTTCGCGAGCCGCCCCGGCGGCTACACGCGCATGATCAAGGCCGGGCGCCGAGTCGGCGACGCCGCCCCGCTCGCCTACCTGGAGCTGCTCGAGGAGGCGCCACGGGTCGTGCGCGCCGCGGGCGCCGAGGAGGAGCGCGAGGAGAAGAAGGCGCGCGGTCGCGGCGCGAAGTCTGCTGCCGCCAAGGCCGGAGAGAGCGCCAAGGGGCGCGGCAAGAAGGCCGGCGCCACCACAGAGACCGAGAAGAGGACCTCCCGGCGCGAAGCGAAGGCTGCCAATCCGAAGGGCCGCGGAGCGGGCACGCCAGCCCAGGGCGAGATGGGCCGCAAGAGCCGCCGCGGCGAGGCGCACCCGGAGGACGTGTAGCCCTTCACGGGCTCGGCCGAGCGGCCTTCTCCCCCCGCACAGCGCTGCTGCGGCAGCCCGGCGGGTGCGAAGTTCTCACGAGCCCGTTCTCATCACGTCTGGATCGTTGGGCATGGCGCCCAGTTGCCCCACCTCCCTTCCGATTCGGAAACCGGCTGACCCGCCATTGAAGTCGCCCTTGCCGCTCAACTTCCGCTCTTCCTGTTCATGCATTTCCACGTGCATGCTGCTCGCAGGTCTCCTGATCGCCGGCTGTGGAGACGACGTCGAACCCGGCGCTGACGATGCCGTTCGAGCGACGAAGTCCGACACGGCAGTCGAGGGAGGAGGAGGTACGGACGGCAAAGTCGCCGAAGCCAGCGAGATCGACACGACCGGCCTGGGTATCCCGGGCGGGGACTCGATTCCGCCCGCGGCGCCCGGTGCCGACAGCTTGCTGGCGATGGTGGCCGGGGCGCCCTCCCGGGGGCCGGCCGACGCCGCGGTCGTGGTCGTCGAGTTCTCCGACTTCGAGTGCCCGTTCTGCGCCAAGGCGCACCGTACCGTGGACCGCTTCATGGAGGACCGGCCGCACGCGCGCCTGGTCTACGTGCAGTTCCCGATCCTCCAGCTCCACCCCGGGGCCATGCTGCCGTCCGAGGCCGCGCTCGAGGCACACCGCCAGGGCCGCTTCTGGGACTACCACGACGCGCTCTTCGAGCACGGCCCGCCGCTGAAGAAGGACACCCTGCTGGAGCTCGCCGAGCGCGGGGGACTGGACGTCGCGGCCATGCGCCGCGCGCTCGAGGCCGGGACGCATCGCGAGCAGGTGAAGCACGAGATGGCCGTAGGCGATCGGCTCGGCATCACCGGCACACCCACGTTCTTCGTGAACGGCTACAAGCTCGTGGGCGCGCAGCCCTACGAGGCGTTCGTCACCGTCTACAACCTGCTCCTGCGCGCGAGTCGCCGAGAGGAGCTGGCCGGCCTGGCGCCGGAGGGGACGCCTCGCTGAAGCCGCCGGGCCGGTGCTCCGGACCCACCTGCGCGGCGCGATCGGCGCGCCTCCTCCTCCCGGTCCTGCTCCTCGTCTCCTCCCCGGTCCATGCCGGCGATCTCGCTCGCGACCCGCAAGTCACCGACCCGCGTCCGTTCGCCGCCGCCGCGGCCCCACGCGCGCTCTGGGTGGTGCGCAACACGCTGAGCTCGCGCGAGGAGACCGAGCGGATGGTGCGCGACTGCGAGCGGATCGGCTGCTCGTTGCTCTTCCTGCAGGTGAGCGGCCGCTGGGACGCCTACTTTCCATCGCAGACCTTCCCGCGCGGGCAGTTCTGGGACTCCGCCGAGGGCGACAACCTCAGGCGCGCGATCGAGCTCGCGCACGAGCGGGGGATCCGCGTCCACGCCTGGGTCAACGCCCTGCTGGGCTGGGCCGCCGACGAGCCTCCGCGCGACCCGGAGCACGTCTTCCACCGCCACCCGGAGTGGTTCCTGGTGGGGCACGACGGGCGCAGCATCGTGGAGCTCTCGCGCGGCGAGCTGGACCGCCGGCGCCTGGAGGGCTACTTCCTCGAGCCGCGCATACCCGAGGTGCGGAGCGAGCTGCGGCGCTTCGTGCTCGAGCTCGTGACGCGCTACGCGCTGGACGGCGTGCACCTCGACTACATCCGCTTCCCCTCCCCCGCCTGGGGCTTCCAGCCGGAGCTGCGGCGACGCTACCGGGACGACGTCGGGCTCGACCCCCGGGACCTCTTCCTCCGTGAGCGCGAGCTGGCCGCGGAGCGCGGTGCCGGCTGGCTGGCGCAGGCGCGTGACGACTGGCAGGAATGGCACCGGGCTGGCGTGACGCAGCTCGTGCGGCTGATCGCCGGCGACCTGCGGGACGTGCGGCCCGATCTCGAGCTCTCGGCTGCCGTGCTCGCGAACCCGGCGTCGGCGCGCGACGACTTCGGTCAGGACTGGGCGGGCTGGCTCGAGGAGGGGATCCTCGATCTCGCCGCGCCCATGGTCTATCGCGCGAGCGCGGGGCAGGTGCTGGACCTCCTGCAGACGATCCACCGGCGGGTCCCGGAAGGTCGGGTGTACGCGGGAGTCTCGCTCGAGTTCCTCGGCGCGCGCGAGATCCCGACGATCGAGGGCCTGATGGAGCGCTACGGCTCCGACGGCCTCGCGATCTTCTCGTACAACCTGCTGCGCGGCGACGCGCGGGCGTTGCAGGCGCTGGAGGGCCGATGATCCGCCTGATCCAGATCCCGTTCTCCCACAACTGCGTGAAGGTCCGCCGCGCACTGGACCTGAAGGGCCTCGCGTACGAGACCGAGGACATCGCGCCGGTCGACCGCGCCTCCGTCAGGCGCGCGTCCGGGCAGGCGCTGGTCCCCGTGCTGGTGGACGGCCAGCACACCGTCAGTGACTCGACGGCGATCCTGCTCTACCTCGAGGGCGCCTACCCGGACCCGCCGCTCCTGCCGGAGGACCCCGGTCTGCGGGCGGAATGCCTGGTCCTCGAGGACTGGGCCGACGCGGCGTTGATGGAGCTGACGCGCCGGCTGGCGTACTGGAGCGTGCTCTCCACGCCCGGACGTCTCGAGGATATGTTCTTTCCCGGCCAGCGCGGCCTGCGTCGCAGGCTACAGGGACGGCTCGCCCGCAGGATCGTGCGCCGCCGGTTCGGGATCTCGGCGTCACGAAACCTCCGAGACGAGGTGGATGCCCGGCGTGTGGCCGCGCTGGCCGTCCACCGGCTCGGAGGGCGACCGTTCCTGGTCGGCGAGCGCGTGACGCTGGCCGACGCCACGCTCGCCGCCATGTCCCAGCCGCTGCGCGCCGCCGCTCCCGGCGTGCGCGACGACCCCGCCGTCGCGACGCTGCTCGCCTGGGGGCGGGGCATTCTCGGGGAAGAGGCGGTCGCGGACGGTGCTAGCCGGTTGCCGAGAGCCACTCCGGGCTGAGCGACCGAGGCGCGTATCGTCATGGTCGACGCCACACGCCATCAGCTGGAGACCGCGATCTCCGGCCTCGAGTCCCAGCGCGCCGCGCTCGGCGGCCACGTCGTCGATCCCGCGCTGCGAGCTCTTCGCGAGCAGCTGGCTCGTCTCGACGCGCCGGGTGCTGGCGCCGGCGCGCGAGAGCTCTTCCAGGAGGAGCGAAAGAACGTCACGGTGATGTTCGCCGACCTCTCCGGCTTCACCGCACTGGCGGCCGGGCTGGATCCGGAGGCGGCGCGCGACCTCGTCAACGCCTGCTTCGACCGGCTCGTCCCGGTGATCGAATCGTACGGAGGCACCGTCGACAAGTTCGTCGGGGACGCCGTCGTGGCTCTCTTCGGTGCGCCCGTCGCGCACGAGAACGATCCGGAGCGAGCTCTTCGAGCGGCGCTCGAG
>JBHENL010000176.1:0-3715 GCA_046262075.1 Gemmatimonadota bacterium | reverse complement strand
GTTCGCGCGCCAGCTCTACAACGATCTAGTGATGCGCTTCAACATCAAGCAGACCGTCTTTCCGACGAAGCTCTTCGCCCGAATGCTGGGCTTCGCGCCCGCAGAGTACTTCGAGATCCCGGAGTCGACCCGCGCCGTTCCGCAGGTGGACCTCTCGCTCGGCTCCCGGGCTGCCCCGCCTCTCCCGCCGCCGAAGGGCTAGCCACGCGCTGGTCCGGCGCCGTCAGCCGACCCTGCCCGAAACCGTCGAGTCCGACCTGCCGTAGGCCCTTCGAGTGGAGCCGCGCCAGCCCCGCTCCGGGCACTGCCGCCGGGCGGGCAGGCGCGCGCCCGGCGGCCTTCCAACCTTCCCCCTGCTACCCCGATCCAACTGGATGCAAACGAAGGAGCCGGTTCGCGCAGTGGCGACGGGCATCGGAGAGGCGCAGAGCGTGCCGGCATACGTGGAGACGGCGGACGTGGCGCTCGCCGCCAGCGGGGACGCACGCGCCTTCGAGAGGCTCTATCGCGGCCACGCCGCTCGCGTGCACGGCCTCGCACGACGCATGCTGGGGCCCGACGAGGCGGGAGAGGCGACGCAGGACGTGTTCGTCCGCGCCTGGACGAAGCTCGGGACCTTTCGCGGCGAGGCCGCGTTCGGCACCTGGCTGCATCGCCTGGCCGTGAACGTCCTCCTCCAGCGCCGTGAAGCCGCGGGCATCCACCGCCGCCGCTTCGAGTCCACCGCCGACGCGCTCGAGGAACTCGCCGCGCCGGCCTCGGTGCCGGGGCAGCGGGTGGACTTCGACAGCGCCATCGACAAGCTCCCGGCGGGGGCGCGTCAGGTGTTCGTCCTGCACGACGTGGAAGGCTACAAGCACGAGGAGATCGCGCAGCTGCTGGGGATCACGTCCGGCACGTCGAAGTCGCAGCTGCATCGCGCGCGCATGATCCTGCGCCGTTGTCTGGCTTGAGCCCCGCACCCGCGGTGGTCGGGCGGGTGCCGCGAGGAGAGGCTCGGAGGCGTCGATGACAGATCGCTGGAGCGCACGGCTGTCGGAATACCTGGACGGCACGCTCGGGGGCGGCGAGCGCGAGGAGCTCCACGCGCACCTCTTCACCTGCGCGGCCTGCGCGGCGACCCTCGCGGAGCTGCGCCGCGTCGTGGAGCGCGCGCGCTCTCTCGAGGACCGTGAGCCGGCGGAGGACCTCTGGCCGGGCATCGAGGCCGCGATCCGCCGCGCCGCGGCCGGTGAGACGCTCTCGAGCGAGTCCGCCGGCGAGGCGCGCTCCGACGACAGGATCGACGGCCGCGCCGGCACGCCGCGGCGCCTGCGGGTCCTCGAGGGAGCGTCGTCGAGCCCCCGGCTCCGCGACCGCCGGATGAGCTTCTCGATGCCGCAGCTGGCGGCTGCCGTTCTCGCGCTGGTGATCGGCTCGGCCGGCGCCGTATGGCTCGGCGGCCGCGACGATAGCGGCGGCGGGCCGGCCGTGGCGCGCCAGAGCCCTCCGACGGGCGACGCCGCCGGCGTCCGGATGATCGCCGAGGCGGGAGAGCCACTGACGGGCTCGCGGACGGCGGAAGCCATCGCCGAGCTGGAGCAGCGCTTGGAGGCCGGGCGCGGCCGCCTGGACCCGGCCACCGTGCGGATCCTCGAGGAGAACCTGATGACGATCGACGCCGCCCTCGAGGACGCGCGGCGCGCGCTGGAGGCGGACCCCGGAAACGCATACGTGAGCGCCCACCTGGCGCAGACCGTCCGGCGCAAGCTCGAGCTCCTGCGCCGCTGGAACGAGATCGCCACCGCTCAGACCTAGTCGAGACTGGAGAGAGGACCCGGACATGCTGACGATCCTGGCCGCCGGAGCGCTGGCGGCGCTCACCCTGGTGCAACAGAGCGACACCACCGTGGCGGTGGCGCGCGGCACGCGCCTGGAGCTCGACAACTTCGCGGGAGAGGCGGTGGTGCGGACCTGGGACCGCGACGCCGTACGCGTGAGCGCGTCGCACGGAACGCGGGAGAGCATCGACGTACAGCTCGAGGCCGGCGTGCTCTCGGTGAGCGCGGAGGGGGAGATGGGCCCCTCGGGGCTGGTCGATTTCCAGCTCTCGGTGCCGGCCTGGATGCCGCTCGAGCTCTCCGGCGTCCACAGCAGCTTCACGGTGGAAGGCGTCCGGGGGGACGTGGAGGCCGAGACCGTCGAGGGCTTCGTGCGCGTCCGCGGCGGCTCCGGGCTCGTGTCGCTGGCGTCCGTGCAGGGGCCGGTGGAGCTGCAGGGCGCCCGCGGCCGGATCGAGGTGAGCTCCGTGAACGAGAGCGTCACCGTGCGCGGCTCCGAAGGCGACGTCACCGCCGAGACCGTCAACGGCAGCGTGACGCTGGAGGGCCTCCGGTCGGATCGGGTCGAGGCGAGCACCGTGAACGGGAGCATCACGTACGGCGGCGCGATCCGCGACGAGGGGTACTACGGCTTCGAGACTCACAACGGCGCCGTGACCGTCACGATGCCCGAAGGGGCCAACGCGACCGTCTCGGTCTCGACGTTCCAGGGCGAGCTGGAGTCCAACTTGCCGGTTCGGGTCACCGGGTCCCGGAGGGACGGCAGCTTCAGCTTCGTGCTAGGCACGGGCAGCGCTCGGGTGGAGGTGGAGTCCTTCCAGGGGCTGATGCGGCTGATCGGCGCCGGGTCCACGGCGGCGGTGCGGCCGGTGCCCGGCCTGGAAGGTGCTCATGGCCCGCGTACGCCGGGGGAGCTCCGGCCTCCGCTGGCGCCGCGCGCGCCGCGGGTCCCCCGAGCGCCGCGGGCGCCCCGCGCCCCGCAGGCGCCGCGCGGCGCTCCCGAGCCGGCGCCCCTTCCCGAGTGAGCGCCTCGAGAACCCCCACGACGTCGCAACCCGAAGGAGGGGCCCCGTGAAGATCGTGGCCATCGTCGTCCTGGCCCTGCCGGCGTTCGCGGCGGGGATCGTGCCCGCCTGGCATGGCCTGGAGTCGCCGCCCGGCGTGGCGTCCAGCCGCTCGTCGCAGGAGAGGGAGTTCCGCTGGGAAGGGCGTCTCGCCGGGGGGCAGGAGATCGAGGTCGTGGGCGTCAACGGCGAGGTGCAGGCCTCCACCGCTCCGGGCGAGACCGTCGTCGTCAGGGCCGTGAAGCGGGCCAGGCGCAGCGATCCGGAAACCGTGCGGATCGAAGTCGTGCAGCACGCGGGCGGCGTCACGATCTGCGCCCTCTACCCTTCGAAGAAGGGCGGTCCGAACGAGTGCCGGCCCGGCGGCGCCACGCAGAACCGCGTCGAGGACAACGACGTGCAGGTCGACTTCACGGTCCAGGTCCCGTCCGGCGTGGGCTTCGTCGGCCGCACCGTGAACGGCGGGATCGCGGCCACGGGACTGCGCGGAACGGTCGAAGCCTACACGGTGAACGGCGGGGTCGAAGTCGGCAGCAGCGAGAGCGCGAGCGCCGAGACGGTGAATGGCTCGATCACGGCGTCGGTGGGACGTGGCGACTGGAGCGGCTGATCGAGAAGCCGGACGTAGAAACGGCACGCGCGTCGCTGCGCACACCGGGCCTTCCGGATGGCACGTACATCGGGCGCTTTGGGATCGATGCCGTGAGCGCCGGCATCTTCGACGTGCTGGCGGAGGATGTCGCCATCGGGCGCCGCGAGCGCGGCGAGTTCCAGTTCGCGGGGGCGCAGGCGCGGCTGGCCGAGCGGGAGCCGTACTACGTCTATGAAGTG
>JBHENL010000175.1:0-6994 GCA_046262075.1 Gemmatimonadota bacterium | reverse complement strand
GCTCCTCGACGTGCCGCCTGCGGAAGTCCAGGCCGTGATCTCGTTCTACACGATGTTCGACCGCCGGCCGGCGGGCCGCTACAAGCTGCAGGTCTGCCGGACGCTCTCGTGCGCGCTGATGGGCGCCTACGACGTGCTGCGCCACCTCGAGGAGCGGCTCGGCATCCACGACGGGGAGACGACGGCCGATGGGCTCTTCACGCTGCAGGAGGTGGAGTGCCTGGGCTCCTGCGGGACGGGGCCGATGATGCAGGTGAACGCGAAGTACTACGAGAACCTGACGCTCGAGCGGGTGGATGGGCTTCTCGAGACGCTGCGCTCCGGGACGCCCGAGCTGGACCGGGTGCCGGAGATCTACGGCCTGGCCGAGGCGCAGGCGGCCGTGCCGCGCCAGGTCGTCGGTGCGCATCCGGCTTCGGCGGATGGCGTTTCACGTGACGCGGGCATTGGCGGCCCCGGCGACCAGGCGATGCGCGATCGCGCGCTGCACGGCGGAGACGGGAACGCGCGATGAGCACTGCGCATCATCGCATCCTGCTGACGAACGTCGCCGGCGAGGCCTCGCACACGCTCGCCGCCTACGAGCGTGCGGGCGGCTATCAGGCAGTGCGCAAGGCGCTCGGGATGGACCCCGGCGCGATCATCGACGAGGTGAAGCGCTCCGGCCTGCGCGGCCGCGGCGGCGCGGGGTTCCCGACGGGCACCAAGTGGGGCTTCATCCCCAAGGACAATCCGAAGCCCAAGTACCTCGTG
Organism: Gemmatimonadota bacterium; assembly: GCA_046262075.1. Classification (GTDB taxonomy): domain Bacteria; phylum Gemmatimonadota; class Gemmatimonadetes; order JACCXV01; family JACCXV01; genus JBHENL01. Next base: position 6,241 of record JBHENL010000175.1, on the reverse strand, counting down.
CAGAACGCCGACGAGTCCGAGCCCGGCACCTTCAAGGACCGGCTGCTGCTCGAGGAGGACCCGCACCTGGTCATCGACGGGATGATCTGCGCGGCGGTGGCGATCGGCTGCCGGCGCATGTTCACCTACATCCGCGGCGAGTACACCTTCGCCACCGAGCGCTATCTGGCGGCGAACGAGGAGGCCTACCGCGCCGGCTATCTCGGGAAGGGGATCTTCGGGTCGGACTACGACCTGGAGCACGTGATCCACGTCGGAGCCGGCGCGTACATCTGCGGCGAGGAGACGGGGCTCCTCGAGTCGCTCGAGGGCAAGAAGGGCTTCCCGCGGATCAAGCCGCCATTCCCGGCCGTCGTCGGGCTCTTCGCCTCGCCCACGGTCGTGAACAACACCGAAACACTCGCGGCGGTGCCCTGGATCCTCCTGAACGGCGGCGACGCCTACAAAGCCATCGGAACGGAGAAGAGCCCGGGCACGAAGCTCTTCAGCGTCAGCGGGCCGGTGAAACGGCCCGGGGTCTACGAGGTGGATCTGGGCTACCCGATGCAGCGCTTCATCGACGAGGACTGCGGCGGGCTGCTGGACGGTTTTCGGCTGAAGGGCGTGATCCCCGGAGGCTCGTCGGTCCCGATCATGACCGTCGACGAGGTGGCGCGGACCAACCTCGACTACGAGTCCATCCGCGACAACGGGTCGCTCCTGGGATCCGGTGGGTTCATCGTGTGCACCGACAACATGTCCGCTCCGGAGATCCTGCTGAACCTCATGCGCTTCTACGCCCATGAGTCGTGCGGCCAGTGCACGCCGTGCCGGGAGGGCTGCGGCTGGCTGGAGGACATCGCCGGCCGCGTGCTGGAAGGCGCGGCCGACGCCGACGACCTGCACCGCGTCCAGCGGCTGGCGGACAACATGATGGGCAAGACGATCTGCGCGCTCGCCGACGGCACCGCGATGCCGGCGCTGGCGCTGCTCCGAAAGTTCCGCGCCGAGTTCGAGCCGCTGCTCGCCCCCGTCTCGGGCGCGCGTCGGGCGGAGGCCGGACGCGGGCTGTACGGCCTTCTGCAGGTGGACGGCGCGCGCCGGCCGGCGGCCGCGGCGGGTGCCCCGGCATGAGCCCGACCGTCTCACTGCGGGTGGACGGCCAGCCCATCACGGTCGAGCGCGGTCGCACGGTCTTCCAGGCCGCCGAGCGGCTGGGCAAGACGCCACCCCACTTCTGCTACCACCGCGACCTCTCGGTGCCGGCGAACTGCCGGATGTGCCTCTGCGAGATCAAGGACAACCCCAAGCTCCAGACCTCGTGCAGCATGATCGCCGCCGAGGGCATGGAGGTGTCGTTCGAGAGCGCGCGCGTGCGCGAGGCGGTGGCGGGCGTCCTCGAGTTCGAGTTCAAGAACCACCCGCTCGACTGCCCGGTCTGTGACCAGGTGGGGGAGTGCAAGCTCCAGCAGTACTACATGGAGGTAGGGCTCTACGAGAGCGAGCTCGAGACCCCGAAGATCCGGAAGGACAAGGTCAAGCGGCTGGGAAAGATCACCCTCGACGCGGAGCGCTGCGTGCTGTGCTCGCGCTGCGTGCGCTTCGGCAACGAGGTGACGGGCACGAACGACTTCGTGATCGTGAACCGCAGCGACAAGGCCGAGATCGCGACCTTCGACGACCGGCCGATCACGAATCCCTACTCGTTGAACTACGCCGACATCTGCCCGGTGGGGGCGCTCACCTCCACCGACTTCCGCTTCCAGCGGCGGGTCTATTACCTCGACCCCGTCGCGAGCGTCTGCCCCGAGTGCTCGAACGGGTGCAGCATCTTCGCCGACCGCAGCCTGAACCAGACCTTCCGCTTCCGGCCGCGCGTGAACCCCGAGGTGAACGACTCCTGGATGTGCGACGAGGGCCGGCTCTCGTACAAGGCGTGGAACACGAGCCGCGGGCGCATCGAGCGCCCGCTCGTACGCGGGAGCGGCCGCCTCGTGGCGGCGTCCTGGGAGCGCGCCGTGCAGCTCCTGGCGGAGCGGATGCGCGCCGCGCGCGAGGCCGGCGGGCGCGTGGCCGCGCTGGCGCACCCGCGGATGACGAACGAGGACCTGTTCGTGCTGCGCGGGCTCGTCACCGGCATGGGCGGCGAGGTCGAGTTCCGCCTGGACGGGGTGCACCTGAAGGTCGACGCGCCCGAGGACCGGCTGCTGCGCAAGCTGGACAAGAACCCGAACACGCGCGGGGCGATGGAGATCCTCCTGGGGCGCGAGGCCGCCGCGGCGGCACCCGAGGCCCCTGAGCGCGAGCCGGCGGCGGGCTTCCTCCAACGGATCGCCGCCGGAGGCGCAGACGTGCTGCTCGTCGCCCGCTGGGACGAGGACGCGCTCGGGGAGGCGGGTGTGGCCGCGGTCGAGCGCGCCGGCTTCGTGGTCTTCGTGGGTCCCTGGGAGCCGGAGCTGAGCGCGCGGTGCGACCTGCTGCTGCCCTCGAGCCGAACGGGCGAGCGCGACGGCACGTTCACGAACTTCGCGGGCCGGGTGCAGGTGATTCGCGAAGTACTCCGCCCCTACGGCCTCGCGCGCGACCCGTGGGCCGTGCTCGACGCCGTGGGTCGTGAGCTCGGGATGGAGCTCGCCGGCGCCTCCGCCGCCGAGACGTTCGACCGGCTGGCGGAGAGCGTCGAGGCGTACCGCGGGCTGCGCTTCGCGGAGCTGGGCTCGACCGGAGCCTGGCTGGGCGGGGTCGGCGGGAACGGCAAGGGGGCGAGCTTCGAGCCGGCGGGCGGCGGCCCCGCAGATTCCGGTCCGCTCGCGGCCGGCGCGGTCTCAAAGCAGGCCGCGGGAGGGCCGGGCTCGATGGCGTCCGTGACCGGCGGCCGGGGCGCTACCTGATGGACGGCACGACGCTCGTCATCTCGCTCGCGAAGGCCGGCTTCGTGGCGTTCCTGCTGGTGCAGACGGTGCCCGTCATGGTGTGGCTGGAGCGGCGCGGCGCGGCATTCATCCAGGACCGGCCGGGCCCCAACCGAGTGAACATCGCGGGCTTCGCGCTCGCCGGCCTCGTTCAGCCGCTCGCCGACGTGGTGAAGTTCATGTTCAAGGAGGACTTCGTCCCGCCGGCGGCGAACCGCGTGTTCTACGTGCTCGCCCCGGTACTCACGCTGGTGCCCGCGCTGATGGCGTTCGCAGTGATCCCCTTCGGGGACGTGCTCCGGGTGGGCGAGCGCGTGATCCAGCTGCAGGTCGCCGACCTGAACGTCGGGATCCTGTACGTGTTCGCGATCGCCTCGCTCGGGGTGTACGGGATCGTGCTCGCGGGCTGGGCCTCGAACAACAAGTACTCCTTCCTCGGCAGCGTGCGCTCGAGCGCGCAGATGATCTCCTACGAGCTGACGCTGGCGCTCTCGGTGCTCGGGCTGGTGATGGTCTTCGGCACCTTGCAGCTCGACGAGATCGTGCGCGGCCAGGGTGCCAGGGCCTTCGGGGTCGTGCCGCTCTGGGGGATCGTGATCCAGCCGCTGGCCTTCGTGCTGTTCCTGATCTCGGTCTTCGCCGAGACGAACCGCCTACCCTTCGACCTGGCCGAGGCCGAAGCCGAGCTGGTCGTGGGGTACCACACCGAGTACGGCTCGATGAAGTTCGCGACCTTCTTCATGGCCGAGTACATCGCCATGACGACCGGCGCGGCCTTGATCGTGACGCTCTTCTTCGGCGGCTGGCAGATCCCGTTCGTCTCCAGCGAGGCGCTGAACGCCTTCACGGCCGGGCTCGTCGGGCCGGGGTTCGGCTCGTGGCTCGCCGCCTTGATCCAGTTCGGCACCTTCTCGGCGAAGCTGGGCTTCTTCCTCTGGCTCTTCATCTGGGTGCGCTGGACGCTGCCGCGGTTCCGCTACGACCAGCTGATGCGGCTCGGCTGGAAGGTGATGCTCCCGCTCGCGCTGGCGAACGTGCTCGTGACGGCGGTGGTGCTGCTCGTGATCGACGGATTCTGGTCCTAGACTCCTCCGGCGGGGGAAAGGCAGGCGCGGTGGACACGACGACATCGAAGCAGCCGCCCACGGCCGCGGCGGATCAGGCCCCCTCTCCCGGCGTACCGCGATCGGCGCGGCCCGTGCGCGTGAAGGGCATCGACCCCGCGCACGTGAAGGACGTGAGCCGCGGCGAGACGACCGGCGACTGGCCGTTCTGGGTGCGCACGTACATCCCGGCGATCCTATCGGGCATGGCCGTGACGATGCGGCACCTGTTGCGCAACCTCGGCAACCGCGGACGGATGCCGACGATCGAGTACCCGGAGGTGAAGCGTGACTACAGCCCGCGCTTCCGCGGGCGGCACTACCTGAAGAAGCGCCCGAGCGGCGACCCGCGGTGCGTGGCCTGCTACATGTGCGCGACCGCCTGCCCCGCGGACTGCATCTTCATCGTCGCCGGCGAGCACCCCGACCCCGCGATCGAGAAGTACCCCGTGGAGTTCGTGATCGACGGGCTGCGCTGCATCTACTGCGGCTACTGCGTGGATGCGTGCCCGGAGGACGCCATCGCGATGACGCGCGACTACGAGATGGCGGGCTACCACCGGGAGGACTTCATCTGGGACAAGGAGTACCTGCTGAACTGGCGCGACGAGGTGGAGCGCGAGGACGGCTACCAGCCGTACGAGGGCGAGATCGACAAGGAACGCATGTCGCGCGGCCGGCTGTAGAGACGGCGCGTGGCCGTGGATCTCCCGCACGTCGTCTTCTACCTCCTCGGCGGGCTCGCGGTGGCGAGCTCGCTGCTCGTGGTGAGCAGCCGGAACCCCGTGGCGAGCCTGCTCTACCTGGTGCTCTCCTTCTTCTGCCTGGCGGGACTCTTCGTCACGCTGCAGGCGCACTTCCTCGCGGCGATCCAGATCCTCGTCTACGCGGGTGCCATCCTGGTCCTGTTCCTGTTCGTGATCATGCTGCTGAACCTCGGGCCGCCCGAGGGCCGGAGGCGACTGCCGCGGGGCCCCGCCGTCGCCGTCTCGCTCGCCGCGGCGCTGGGATTCGTGCTGCTGCTGGGCCTCGTGGCCCGCGGCGGGGACGTCGCGGCGCTGACCGACGCCGGCGTCGCGGCGCGGATCGAGGCCGAGGACCGGGTGAGCCGCTCCATCCAGCCCGTCACGGAAGCGGACGCAGCCGTGGATCGTGCGGGCGAGGAGGGGACCGAGCTCGAGCGCCTCGACCTGGACGAAGTGGGCGTCGATCGGGAAGCAATTGCCACGCAAACGTCCGCGGGCGGTCGTGAGCTCGTCGGCTCCACCGAGGCTCTGGGGACCTCGCTCTTCCGCGACTTCCTGCTCCCCTTCGAGGTGACCTCGCTGCTGCTGCTCGTGGCGATGGTCGGTGCGGTGATGATCGCCAAGCGGGAGCGCTGATGGTCCCGGTATCGCACTACCTGGCGCTCAGCGCGCTGCTCTTCACGATCGGGGTCGCGGGCGTGCTCACGCGCAGGAACGCGATCCTCATCTTCCTCTCGGTCGAGATCATGCTGAACGCGGTCAACCTCTCGTTCGTGGCCCTCTCGCGCGGGGTCTCGAACCTCGATGGTCAGCTGGCCGTCTTCTTCGTGATCACCGTCGCGGCCGCCGAGGCCGCCGTCGGACTCGCGATCATCGTGGCGATGTTCCGTCGGCGCGAGTCGGTGGACGTCTCCCGCTTCGACCTCCTGCGCGGCTAGCCAGTGCTCCAGCTGGCCCCCTTCGTCCTGCTCCTGCCTCTGGCGGGTTTCCTCGTGAACGGGCTCGTCGGCCGCCGCATCGGAAAGGGCGGGGTGGCCGCGGCCGGTGCGGGGTCCGTCGGCCTGGCCTTCGCCCTGACACTCGGGATGTTCGTCTCGATGCTCGGCCTGCCTGCCGGGGAGCGCCGGGCCGTGGTCGACCTGTTCACCTGGATGGCGGCCGGCGACTTCCGCCTCGACGCCGGCCTCCTGCTGGACCCGCTGTCGGTGACGATGGCGCTCGTCGTCACGGGGGTCGGCTTCCTCATCCACGTGTACTCGATCGGCTACATGCGCGAGGACGCGGGGTTCTGGCGCTTCTTCGCGTACCTGAACCTGTTCACGTTCGCGATGCTGGTGCTCGTGCTCGCCGACAGCTGGCCGCTGCTCTTCGTGGGCTGGGAGGGCGTGGGGCTCTGCTCGTACCTGCTGATCGGGTTCTGGTTCTCCGACGAGTCGAACGCCAACGCCGGCAAGAAGGCGTTCATCGTGAACCGCGTCGGCGACTTCGGCTTCCTGGTCGC
>JBHENL010000174.1:0-4437 GCA_046262075.1 Gemmatimonadota bacterium | reverse complement strand
TCCAGAAGGGAGAGCGGGAGCGGTTCGTAGAGACGGTGGGCTGGATCGTGCGCTCGGCGGGCGCTCTGGGGATCAAGGCGGTGAACCCCGGCGGCGTCGCCGCCTGGAAGTCCGGAGCCTCGAACGTGGAGGGGCTCGACGTGCCGATCGCGGGGCTCTCGATCACGCCGCGCGACGTGGTGGTGGCACTCGCGGCCGCCGCCGAGGAGCTGGCGCTTCCCCACCCGCTGCACGTGCACTGCAACGACCTGGGCGTGGCCGGCAACGTCGCCACCACCCTCGCCACCCTCGAAGCACTCGAAGGCCGCCGCGCGCACCTGGCGCACCTGCAGTTCCACGCCTATGCCGGCCAGCGCGGCGGGCAGCCGACCTCGGGCGCGAGGCAGGTGATCGAGTACGTCGACACGCACGCGAACGTGAGCTTCGACGTCGGACAGGTGCTGTTCGGGCCGGCGACGGTCATGACCGCCGACGAGCCCGCGGGCTACCTCCTGCAGCGCCTCACCGGCCGGAAGTGGGTGAACGTGGACCTCGAGGTGGAAACCGGCTGCGGAATCGTCCCCTTCGAGTACCGGGACAGGAACCGCGTGCACGCCGTCCAGTGGGCCGTGGGGCTCGAGCTGTTCCTGCTGGCTCGCGACCCCTGGCGCGTCGTGCTCTCGACCGACCACCCCAACGGGGCGTCCTTCCGCGCGTATCCGCGGCTCATGCGGCTGCTCATGGATCGCGCCTACCGCGACGAGCAGATCCGACGGCTGCCGGAGGGCGCGCTGGCGAGCAGCGCGCTCGCCGACGGGCTGGATCGCGAATACACGCTGTCGGAGATCGCGATCGTGACCCGCGCCGGTCCCGCTCGCCTGCTCGGGCTCGATCGCAAAGGCCACCTGGGCCCGGGCGCGGACGCCGACCTGGCGCTCTACGAGAAGGGCTCCGACGTCGAGCGCATGTTCTCGTCGCCGCGCTACGTGCTGAAGGCCGGAACCGTGGTCCTCGAGGAGGGCGAGCTCCGCCGCTCCGTCCCCGGCACCACGCTGCGCGCGCGGCCGGAGCTGGACGCCGGCGCCGGCGAGCGGCTGCGCGAGGCGTTCGAGTCTCGCTACTCGATCCGGATGGACAACTACCCGGTGTCGGAGGCGCTCCTGCGGGAGGGCGGCGCCCAGGAGCCCTCGTGAGGCTCGGCCACGTGGAGATCGAGGACACCTTCGCGGAGGCCTTCCCGATGCAGGGCGCGCGCGTCGTCGTCACGGCCGCGGACGAGCGCTGGGCGCTCCACGCGGCGCGCTCGTTCACCGGCTTCGCCACCTCGGTGATCGGCTGCAAGTGCGAGGCCGGGATCGAGGCGCTGCTCCCCGCCGACGCGACCCCCGACGGCCGCCCCGGCGTGAGCCTGCTGCTCTTCGCGTTCGACACCGAGAGCCTGGGCAAGCGGCTCGTCGAGCGGATCGGCCAGTGCGTGCTGACCTGCCCGACGACGGCCTGCTTCGACGGTCTGCGGAACGCCGAGCGCCGGGTCTCGCCGGGCGGGCAGCTGCGCGTCTTCGGCGATCGCTGGCAGGCCAGCAAGGTCCTGGATGGCCGGCGCTTCTGGCGGATCCCGGTGATGGAGGGGGAGTTCCTCGTCGAGGAGTCCTTCGGCGTGGTCGAGGGGGTGGGCGGCGGCAACTTCCTCGTCCTGGCCGAGACGGCGGACGCGGCGCTGCGCGCCTGTGAGTCGGCCGTCGAGGCGATGCGCGCCCTGCGCGACGTGGTGCTCCCCTTCCCGGGCGGGGTCGTGCGCAGTGGAAGCAAGGTGGGCTCGAGCTATCCCGGCCTTACCGCCTCGACGAACGAGGCCTACTGCCCGACCCTACGAGGGGCCGTCGACTCGAAGCTCCCCGACGGCGTCAATTGCGTACTCGAGATCGTGATCGACGGCTTCTCCGAGGACGCCGTCGCCGAGGCGATGCGGGTCGGCGTCAAGGCGGCGGCCCGGCCCGGCGTGCGCGCGATCACGGCCGGCAACTACGGAGGCAAGCTCGGCAAGTTCCACTTCAAGCTGCACGAGCTGCTCGCTTGACTGTCATCACGCTGACACCGCGCGCGGACGTGGCCGCGGCCGAGGCGCCGCTCACCCCCGAGCAGCTGGTCGGGGTCGGGGAGCGTGAGGTCGCGCGAATGCCCCTCCGCGTGGGGAACCGCGCCGTCGAGCTGGGCGAGCTCTTCGGGGTGGGCGTGCAGGTCGGTCCCGTCGGGGCGTCTGCGTCAGCCGGCGCCGCGACGCCGGAGTTGCGGGTCGAAGCTGGTGGCCCGCGGCTGCACGGACTCGGGACGGGAATGTCCTCGGGGCGACTGGTCGTGGAGGGAGACGCCGGGAATCGCCTGGGTGCGGGGATGAGCGGCGGCGAGATCGTCGTCCGCGGCAGCTGTGGCGACCACGCCGGCGCCGAGATGACCGGCGGCCGCATCCGCATCGAGGGCGACGTCGGCGACCGCGCGGGGGGCGCCTATCCCGGCGGACCGAAGGGGATGACCGGCGGTGTCGTCCTCGTGCACGGACGGGCCGGCGCCGAGGCGGGGGCCGCGATGCGCCGGGGCTTGATCGTCATAGGCGGAGCCTGCGGTGACCGGGTGGCGCTCCACGCGATCGCCGGGACGGTCGTGGTGTTCGGCGACGCCGGGGAGACGCCCGGACTCGCCAACAAGCGCGGTTCGGTGATCCTCCACGGCGCGGGCGCAACACCCCCCTCGTACCGCTTCGCGTGCGTGTACGAGCCGCCGTACGTGCGCGTGCTCTTGCGACACCTGGTGAGCGCCCTGGCGTTTCCACTCCCAGAACGGGTGCGGGGCGGCTGCTACGCCAGGTGGGTAGGCGACTTCACGGAGCTGGGGAAAGGAGAGATCCTGCGTTGGCAGGCGAGCTGAGCATCCCCGGTTCTCGTACAAAGAGCGGGTCGGAGGTTCGCGTTGCCCGCGAAGACGAGGAGATGAGCGCCAGCTTGACAGTATGCATGAGTGACCCTACGATGCATACTCATGAAGACGCGCGTCACGATCACGCTCGATCCCGAGATGCACGCCCGCGCCAAGCGCATTGCGCGCGCCCGGCGTACGACGGTCTCTGGCCTGGTCCAGGCCTTCCTACGCTCGCCGGATGCCGCCGGACAGGACGAATCGCTGGTTGACGAAATGCTGGGATCGGGCGAATTGCGCAGCCTGAAGCGCGGCCGGGATCCGCTCTTCGACGCGTTGCGTAAACGCTACGTCACGCGGCGTCGATGAGAGTTCTGCTGGATACCGACATCCTGCTGGACGTGGCGCTCGCACGGGTGCCGCACGCCGCGCGGAGCGCGGCGGTGCTGCGTTGGGCCGAATCGGGCGGCGCGGCCGCCGTGGCCTGGCACTCGGTCGCAAACTGCGCCTACCTGCTCAAGGACGGCGGCCGGTCCTTCCTGACCCGGCTGCTGCGCCTGGTCGAGGTGGCACCGGTCGCCACCGCCGACGCCCGCCGCGCCCTCGATCTCCCCATGGCCGACGTGGAGGACGCGTTCCAGGCGGCGGCTGCGCTGGCCTGGGAGGCTGACGCGATCGTGACCAGGAATGTCGCCGACTACCGCCACTCGCCTGTGCGCGCTCTCTCGCCCGCGGCCTTTCTCGAGCAAGCCGGCTCCTGAACGGATGGACCCCTCACAGATCGGCAAGCGCGCCGCCCGGAGCTACGCCGGCACCCTGGAGCTGAACCGTCGCGCGCTCGCCGTGGTCGAGGAGCTGATCCGAGAGGACGGCCGCCGCTACGGCGTTCGCGCCACGACCACCGCCAACGGCGCGCTCGTCGTCGACGCCGGCGTGGAGGCGCCGGGCGGGTATGCGGCAGGGTGGCTGCTGGCCCGCATCTGCATGGCGGACCTCGCGACGGTGGAGGGGGCCCAGCTCGCCTTCGGAGAGCTGGGGCTCCCGGGCCTGATCGTCCGCGCCGACCGCCCCGCGCTCCCGTGCCTGGCCTCGCAGTACGCGGGCTGGGCGATCAAGACCGGCGGCTACTTCGCGATGGGCTCGGGCCCGCTGCGGGCGGTCGCGCGCGTGGAGACCGAGCTGTTCGAGAAGCTGCGCTACTCGGAGGAGGCCGCCAGCACCCCGCGTGGCGTGCTCGTGCTCGAGACCCGGGAGCTTCCGGGCGAGGAGGTGGCCGAGTGGGTCGCCGGGCGCAGCGGGGTGCCCGCGGAGCGGCTGGTCTTCGTCGTCGCACCCACGGCCAGCCTGGCCGGCACGGTCCAGATCTCGGCGCGCGTGCTCGAAACGGGCCTGCACAAGATGGAGAAACTGGGCTTCGACGTGCGCGCCGTGCAGGCCGGCTTCGGCTCCGCTCCGCTGGCGCCGATCGCCAGGAGCGACCTGCGCGCCATCGGACGCACGAACGACTGCATCCTCTACGGGGGGCGCGCCGCGTACACCGTGGCCGGC
>JBHENL010000173.1:0-6011 GCA_046262075.1 Gemmatimonadota bacterium | reverse complement strand
TCGCCATCGCCACGGACATGGCGAGCGCCACCGTCAGGGCCGCGACGGCCACCCCGGTGCGGCTCCGGTTCGCGCGGATGTTCGCGGCCGCCATGCGCGCCACGCCGCCGGGCAGACCGAAGCGACGCGAGAGCGCCGCGCGCGTCGCCAGCTCCACGCCGTCGGGCACGAGCAGCGCCGCGGTCAGAGCCAGCAGCACGGCGGCGGCGTATCCGGGCGTCGCGCTCGCGGTGGGCCACGCGAGCGCGGCGGCGGCGAGGCATCCCAGCAACGCCGCCACGCCCCGTGCAACGCGGCGGCCGCCGCGAGCCGCGCGCTCGACCCCGCTGCGCGCGGCCGTGTGCGCGGGCGGGGTCCCGGCCGCCTCGGCCGCCGGGAGCAGCGCCGACAGCAGCGTGAAGGCGAGCCCGACCGCGACCGCCTTGGCGAGCGTTCCCGCGTCCACGGCCAGGCTGCCCCGTCCCATTGCGCCGTAGAGGTCCTGCGCCGTGCGGGCGACCTCCCGCAGCGCCGGGCGCGCGAACGCAATTCCGAGCGACACACCGGCCGCGGCGCCCACGACGCCGGTCAGCAGCGCTTCGCCCATCCAGCCCGCCAGCACCTGGCGCCGCGTGGCGCCCAGGCAGCGGGCGATCCCCAGCATCGGCCGCCGGCGCAGGACGGAGATCAGGAGACTGTTGTAGATCAGGAAGACCGACACGAAGAGCGCGAGATAGCTGAGGGCGCGGACGTTCGCGCGGAAGGCCGCGAGCCCCCGCTCGAGCCGGCCGGCCTGCGCGCCCGGACGGTGCAGGCGCGCGCCGGTGGGCAGCGCCGCCCGCACGCGCCGCTCGACGCCGCTGCGGTCCTCGCGCGCCAGCACGAGATCCACGCGATCGACGCCGCGCACGCGCCCCGTCAGCTCCTGCAGGGTGGCAACGTCGCCCACGGCGAGGTTGTCAGGGACGGGGAGCCCGCCCACCTCCTCGGGCAGTGCTGCGAGCACGTGCGCCGACCGCCTCCGCGCTCCCACCACGAGCGACAGCAAGTCGCCGGCCTCGAGGGCATGGCGGCGCAGGAACGGTGCGCTCACGAGCAGCGCGCCGGGCTCGCCGAGGAAGGCGCGGAAGAGGTCCTCCCGCTCCTCGGCCTCCCGCTGGCCGCCTCCGGCGGACACGGCCGTTCCGCCCGTCGCTCCCTCCACTCCCAGCGAGCGTATCGCGCCCTCGGAGAGCGGATCGATGCCGAGGAGGCGCAGCCCCTCGCCCGTCTCCTCCCCCCCGGCGCCCGGGGCCACGTGGAGGCCGACGCCCTCCATCACCGGAGCCGCCGCGACGACCCCGGGCAGCTCCGCCAGCCGCCGGGCGAGACCGTCCTCCACCGGCGCGCCGCCGACTCCGCCGACGCGGTGGGTCGTGCGCCCGTCGAGGCGCTCCACGGTGTCGCGAAAGCTCCGCACCGCCCCCGCGCCGGCGAGATCGATGGCCACCACCGTCGCCACCCCCAGCGCCACGCCGAGGGCCGGGAGGAGGAACCCCGCCGGAGAGCGGCGCCAGAACGGCAGGTGCAGCAGCCGCAGCAGCTGGAGCACGCGCTACTCGCCGTGGCCGGCCCGGCGGGACGAGCCGCCGGCGCCTCGTTCAGGGGCCGCGGGGGCCGCGGCGACCGTTCCGTCCCGGAGCGTGACGCTCCGGTCCGCGCGCGCGGCCGCCGCCGGGTCGTGCGTCACCATCAACACGGTGCGGCCGTCGCGGCGCGAAAGATCCGCCAGCAGGTCGAGCGTGCGCTCCCCGCTCGCGCTGTCGAGGTTGCCGGTCGGCTCGTCGGCCAGGATCAGACGGGGATCGTTCATCAGCGCCCGGGCGGTCGCCACCCGCTGCTGCTCGCCACCGGAGAGCTCGTCCGGGAAGGCCGCCGCGCGGCCGGCGAGCTCGAAGCGCTCCAGCAGCGCGAGCGCCCGCCGCTCCACTTCGCGGCGCGGACGCCCCGCCAGGTGGGCGGGGAGCGCCACGTTGTCGAGCGCCGAGAGCACCGGCAGCAGGTTGAAGAACTGGAAGACGATTCCCACGTGGTCGCGGCGGAAGAGCGTGCGTCGCGTGTCGTCGAGCGCGGCGAGATCGGTCCCGTCGACCTGGATCCGCCCCCGGTCCGCCACCTCGAGCCCGGCGACGAGGTTCAAGAGCGTCGACTTTCCCGAGCCGCTGCGCCCCACGAGCGCCACGAACTCGCCCGCCCCGACGTCGAGGTCGAGTCCGCGCAGGACGGCGATGGCGCGGCCGGGCTCCCCGAACGACTTGTGAACGTCCTCGACGCGGATCACCCGCTCAAAGTACCGGGCTGCGGAGACCGTCGGCCAGCGCCTCCGGCCGCGCGATCATGGACCGCCGGAACGTGCGCCGGCTGCGGCTTGCGCGGGCAGGAGTCCGAGCCGGAACTTCCGCCTTCGAGCTTCAGCGGGCGAGGCGCGCATGCAGGTCCGAAGCCGGGAGCCGGCTGCCGAGGTCGAGTCCCCGTCCACTGTCCGCCCGGCGTGCCGCGGTGGACGCGTTCCAGCACCCGTGCTCGCGCTCTTCGCCGCCGACGCGGCGCTCGCGCTCCTCTACCTGGGCGACGTCCTGCTCGGCCAGCCCGCGAGCCAGCTCAGCGAGCTCCTGACCTGGACGGCGAGGCCAACCTTCCCACCTGGTACTCGTCGGTCCAGCTCGCGCTCGTGGCACCGCTGCTCGGCGCACTGGCGCAGCTGCGCCCGCTCCCGTGGCTGCGCGGACGGGCCGCGCTCGTCCTGGCGGCGGGCTTCTTCGTGCTCCTCTCGCTCGACGAGGCCGCGCGCCTTCACGAAGGTCTCGGTGTGGCCTCCGACGCGCTGCTGCCCGGTGGGGAGCGGCGGGGGACGCTGGTGCGGCGAACCGGGCTCTGGATCTTCCTGGCGGCCGTGCGCGCATCGCGCGGCCCTACGCGTGGGGGCTCGGGGTCTATCTCGGCGCCGCGCTGGGCCTGGAGTTCCTGCAGAATTTCGTGTCGTTCGCGCCGGCCCTCACGATCCCGCAGATCGTGCTGGAGGAGCTGGGCGAGATGGCGGGGGCCACGACGCTGCTCTGGGCCACGTGGGAGCTGGCCCGCTCGCACGGCGTCCGGCTCGTGACGGAACCCGTGAGCGGCTCACCACCGGAACTGCCGGGGCCGGCACGCGAGGGGTCCTGACGCGCGCGGCCGGGTCTCGGAGGCCGGGCGCCGGGCCGATTCCTCAAAAGGTGAAGCGCAGCCCGCCGACCAGCGTCCGCGGCAGGCCCGGACGTGCCCCGGCGGGGCGGCGCGAGACGACGTACTCCTCGTCGGGGAGGTTTTGGACGCCCGCGACCAGCCGGCTCCAGGGAGCGAGCGCGAGCTCGCCGGCCAGGCCGAACACCAGGTATCCGTCGGTGCCCTCGCCCTCCGGGATCGGACCCCTGCCGGCGACCGTGCGCGTCTCCCCCACGGCGTTCGCGGTCAGGCTGACGCCCCAGCCGTCGCGTGCGACTCCCGCCGAGGCGAAGAGCTGGTGCTCCGGCAGGTACGGGAGGTCGTCCCCCGCGCTCACCGTCCCCCAGGGGTCGAACTCGCTCTCGAAGCTGCTCGCGAACTCGGCCTGCGTGTACGTGTACGCCAGCCGGACCGGCAGGCCCGGGCCCACCCCCACCGCCCGCGCGACGTCGGCGTCGACCGAGAGCTCGAGCCCGTGGACGTCGACCTCGCCGCCATTGAACAGGTCGCCCGTTCCCGCATCGCCGCTGGAGAGCGTCGCGGCGCCCAGGATGTTCTCGTAGTCGTTCAGGAAGGCCACCGCCTGCGCGCTCAGGGCACCCCGCGCCAGGCGCGCCCCCAGCTCGTAGTTGACGCTCTCCTCGGGCTCCGTCTCCTCGTCGGCGCTCGGGCCGGGAGGCCCGAAGCCGCGATGTACGCCGCCGAAGAGGCTCAGTCCGGAGTCGAGCTCGAGCGTGGCGCCCAGCCCCGGGATCAGGGCGCTCACCCCGTGCTCGCGCACGTCCGTCGCCCCGCGGCTGCGACCGGGGTCGTCCTTCGCGAAGTCCATGCGGGTGAAGGCGATGTCCTCGAAGCGCAGGCCGGGTGTCACGGTCCACCGCCCCAGCGTGATGCGGTCCTGGACGAAGAAGGCCCACGCCTCGGCGTCACCCACCCGGTTGTCCTGGCTCCCGGGCGCGCCCTCCGCGGTCAGCACCATCCGCCCGTCGATCATGCGGTAGGCATCGTCCTCCTGAAGGCGGTCCTCCTGATCGCGGTGGTAACGGGCGCCTAGCTCCAGCTCCTGAAGGATGCCGTCCCGGCTGAGCTGAAAGCCGAGCACGGTCTGGACCCCCTGCGCGTAATAGTCCCGATTGTTGTTGCGCACGCGCAGCGCACCGGGCTCGCTCGTGGCGCCCCGGAGGATCGCCAGCTCCGCCGGAAACGCCGCGCCGCCCCCTCCGCCCCCCGTGTCGCTCGCCGACGCGGCAGCGGGCGAGCTCACCGCTGCAGCCGGCGGATCCTCCAGGATCGAGGAGAGGCTCTTCCCGTTCACGTCGTTGAGCTTGTACCAGGAACGGCTGAAGTCGTTGCGGTAGAGGACGGTCGTGACGTCGACCCGCGCGCTCGGGCGGACGACGTGACGCAGCTGGACGGTGCGGTGGTCGGCGTCCATCACGTCCTCCTGCGAGCCGGCGTAGCGGCGGAACGGGTCGCTCCGGAAATCGGATTCCGTGAGCCCGAGGTACGTCTCGTCGGACACCTCGTCGGTGAGCCCCAGCTTGAGCTCCAGCTCCTGGTAGGTGGGCGCCTCGCCATCGGTGTTGAGCCTCAGCTTGACGAGGTAGTCGGCGAGGTCGAAGCCGGTGTCGCCCCCGCCGTCCAGCTCCTTGAAGCCGTCGGTGCGGAGCTGGTACGTCTCGACGAGCCAGCCGAAGTTGCGATGCGTCGCGCCGGCCTTCGCGTGCAGCTTGCCCGTCTCGTGAGCGCCTCCCTCGAGCAGTCCGCTGGCCTCGAGGTCGGCGGGGATCGCGCTCGAGACGAGGTTCAGCGCTCCCCCCGTGGTGTGCGGCCCGTACTTGATCTGGCTGGACCCCTTGCGCACCTCGATCGCCTCCATCCGGCCGATCAGCGGAAAGTAGTAGGCCGCGGGTGCGGCGTAGGGGGCGGGCGCCGCCAGCACGCCGTCCTCCATGACGGTGATCTTGGAGCTCCGCTCCGAGCCCGTCCCGCGCAGGCCGATGTTGGCCCGCAGCCCGAAGCCGTCCTCCTCCTGCACGTTCACGCCCGGCACCTGCCGCAGCACCCTGTGCGCGTCGTCGAAGAGCAGGTGCTGGAAGCGCAGGTCCTCCTCGTCCAGCACGTGCGCAGACCCGGGGACCTCCTCGAGCGCGTCCACGAGGCGGAAGCGGTCGACGAGCAAGGTCACGCCGGCCAGCTCGAGCGGGGCGGTAGCGAGCGCCAGCTCCACCGCGCTCTCACCGCCGGCGGCGACCTCGACGCGCCGCGAGACCTCGGCGCCCCGGGGGACCCGGACGTCGAGGGTGTAGCGCCCCGGAGGCAGCCCCTCCAGCGCGAAGCGCCCGTCGGAGCCCGTGACGTCGGAGCGGCCCAGCTCTCGCAGGAGCACCTGCGCTCCCTCGATCGCCACCCCGGAGTCCTCCTCGACGACCCTTCCAGAAATCCGGCCGTCCGCCTCGGGCTGCTGCGCGTATGCGACCCCCACACGGGGGGCCGCCGCCAGCGTGAGGAGCGCAAGGGCGAGGAACGGAGCTCCCCGCGACGTGAATCTCATGTCCCGACCCTCCTGGATGATGCCCAGAAACTCAACGGGCGTTTATATTTAGGAACGGTTCCTAATTGTTGAGACTGATTCTCAACGACAGTACGGGGGGAAGTCTGGATGTCAAGAGCGGACGAATCAGGACACGCCGCGGGGCCAATGGGCGATCTCCCGCCCGGCGAGACGCGCTGGCTGCTGCACGCCGCGGCGGACGTCGTGGCGGATTATCTCGAGCGCGTCGCCGACCTTC
>JBHENL010000172.1:0-3692 GCA_046262075.1 Gemmatimonadota bacterium | reverse complement strand
CTTCCGCGTCAACGTGTTTCGCGAGCGGCGCGGCATCGCGGCCGTGTTCCGCCTGATCCCGGCCCGGATCCCGACGGCCGACGAGCTGAACCTCCCGCCGGCGGTGCGGCGCTTCGCCGGGCTGCAGAAGGGCCTCGTGCTGATCACGGGTCCCACTGGAAGCGGGAAGTCGACGACGCTCGCGGCGATCCTGGGCTTGGCGAACGCCAGCCGTCGCGACCACATCGTGACGATCGAGGACCCCATCGAGTTCGTGCACCCCGACGGCATGGCGCTGCTCACGCAGCGCGAGGTGGGGCGCGACACCCAGTCGTTCCGCGACGCGCTGCGCGCGGTGCTGCGCGAGGATCCCGACGTCGTCCTGATCGGTGAGCTCCGGGACCTCGAGACCGTCTCCATCGCCCTCGAGACGGCCGAGACCGGCCACCTGGTGTTCGGCACGCTGCACACCGTCACGGCCGGGGCCGCGATCGACCGCATGATCGACCAGTTCCCGGCCGACCGGCAGAACCAGGTGCGCACCGTCCTCGCAGACGTGCTGCGCGGCGTCGTGGCGCAGACCCTGCTGCGGCGCAGGGCCGGCGGGCGCGTGGCGGCGCTCGAGGTGCTGGTGTCGAACCCGGCGGTGGGCAACCTGATCCGCGAGGGCAAGACGTTCCAGCTTCCCTCCCTCGTGCAGACCGGCAAGAGCCTGGGGATGCAGACCCTCGTGGAGGCGGCCACAGCCCTCGTGAAGGCGGGCACCGTCGACCCTGCCGAGGCGCATGCGAAGATCCCCGACCGCGCCGCGCTGCTGGCCGCCTTCGCCCGGCAAGGCGTGACTTGGACGCCCCCCGCATGAGGGCCGGGCCGACGGCCGCCGTGAACCCCTACGAGGTCGCCGTCGTGGGCGGAGGACCGGCCGGGCTCTCGGCGGCCATGGCCGCAGGCCGAATGAATCGCCGCACGGTGTGCTTCGAGACGGCGACTCCGCGGACGGCGCACGCGCCCCGCTACTACAACTACCTGGGCTTTCCCGAGGGCATCTCCGGCGTCGAGTTGCTGCAGCGGGGCCGGGAGCAGGCGCGGCGGTGGGGCACGCACCTCCACGACCTCGCCGTGGAAAGGATCGAGCGCAGCCCCGGGCCGGAGGGCGAGCTCTTTCTCCTGCGCACGGCGGCAGGCGACTTCCACGCGCAGGGGCTGATTTTCGCGACCGGAATCCTCGATCGGCAGCCGGGCTGTGGGAACCTGTACGGCGAGGCCGGCGTCCACTACTGCGTGGTGTGCGATGGCTACGAGACCCGGGGCCAGATCGTGGCCGTGCTGGGACGCGGCCGGCGCGCCTTCGGCATGCTGCGCGCCCTGCGCGACTTCACGTCGGACCTGCACCTGCTGACCGACGGCCAGCCGCCGGAGCTGGATGCCGGGGAACGCGCGGAGTTGGAGGAGTGGGGGGTGCGCGTGCTGGCAGACGCGCTCGAGTCCCACACCTGCTCGGAGGAGGGCGTGCGCTTCCGCGGTTCCGGCGGGCGCGAGGTCCTGTTTCCCCACGTGTTCGTGGCGCTGGGGGTGACGCCGAACACGGCGCTCGCGGCATCGATCGGTTGCGAGCTCGACGAGCAGGGATTCATCGTCACGGACTCCCGGCAGGCCACGGGCGTGCCGTTCGTCTATGCGGCGGGCGACTGCGATGGCGGCCACAAGCAGGTGACCCAAGCCATGGCCGAGGGTGAGCGCGCGGCGCTCGAGCTGGCCAGGAGCCTGCGCGAGGCGGTCGGCCCCGCGCTGGGATCCATGCAGTCGAACGAGGCGGGCGTCGAGGAGCGGGATGCCCCCGAGACGCCCGGAGCCGCGGTCAGAACAGGAGACTGATCCCCAGCGAGGCCTCCAGCGCGCTCAGCGTCTCTCCCGCTCCGTCCGCGGAGAGCTCCGCGCTGGTCTCCTCCAGTGCGTCGAGCACGAGATGCTCGCGGAGGTCGGCGCGTAGGTGCAGCCCGGCGAGATCCAGCCGCACCCCCGCGCCCACGCTGGCCGCCAAGCTCGTCTCGTCCTGCAGCTCTTCGCCCTCCACCTCAAGGTCCGGGTCGAAGCGCACGCCGCCCGCGGCCACGCCCACGAAGGGATCCAGCGGGCCCGGCAGCGGGAAGGCGTAGACGACTCCGGCCTCATAGAGCAGCAGGCCCACGTCGAAGGCGACCGGGGCCTCGTCGAGGCCCACGGACTGCGACTCGAGCGCGGCGTAGCCGAGCTGCCCCTCGACTGCGAGCCCGAGCGGCAGCCGGACGCCCGCGCGCACACCGAGCACCGGCGAGTCCTCGAGCTCCTGCACGCCCACGTCGCCCGTGAAGAGGCCACCCGCGTAGGGCGAGATCTCCAGTCGCGGCCGCAGGAGCTGGGCGCGCGCCTCCTCGGGAGCGGCGGTGGCCAGCGCGACGGCCAGGAGAGCGCAGCGGCCGAGCTGCAGTCCCGGCCGCGCGGCGGCGTCCGGCCGGCGGCTCAGTAGCCGACGCCGGCGATGCGGTACCCCAGCGGCGCGTCGACATAGTAGAGGTAGACCGTGAAGCTGCCGCGCGGGATGGCCGCGCCCCGGGTGCTCGGCCGGTAGGTCACGTCGAGCCTGGCGACGCGCCCGCGAGAGTCTTCGAGCGGCGCGGAGCCGGGGAGCGGCAGCGCGATCGGCACCCGAGTGGTGAGGCCGCCGTCTCCGGGTCGCGCCACACCGCGCGCGGTCACGCCGCAGGGCCCGTCGAACACGAACTGGTACTCGACCTCGCCCGGCTTCCAGAAGCCCAGCGTCACGCCCTTGTCCACGAAGCTCAGCACCTGCTCCCGCGCCGCCACTCGCGCCAGGACGAGGTCGCGGATCGGCGCCGCGCTCTGCAGCCACGTCCGGCCGGAGAGCTGGCCCCGCCGCTCGATCGCGCGCTGCACGTGCAGGCCCACTTCCGGGTTCACGTACCAGTCGCCCCAGACGAGCCCCTCGCGGTCCTCCACGACGAGGATCGTGTCGACCGGGACGAACGTCTCGAGCCCGGGACCGGCGCGTGCCGAGTCGGCGGGGAGCCGCGCGCGCAACGAGTCCGGCTGTTGCGCCGACGCGCCGCCCCCCGGCAGCAGCGAGGCGAGCGCCGCGGCGAGGACGAGCCCGGCACAGCTGAGGCCGTGTCCCGGGAGCACGCGGGCGCACAGGCTGCGAATGCGGAGCGGACGCAGCGTTCGATTCATGGGACATCCTCTACCGAGAGGGTTCGTCGCCTCCCGCACGCTCGATCAGAGCCGCAGGAGCGCGTGCACCTCGACGTCCTCGAGGCGCCGGCGCCCCTCGAGCCCGGCCAGCTCCACCAGGAACTCCACCGCCACGAGCTCGCACCCGAAGCTCCGGACGAGTTCCACGCCCGCGCGCGCCGTTCCGCCCGTGGCGAGGAGGTCGTCGACGAGCACCACCCGGTCTCCGGGGCCGAGCGCGTCCGCGTGGGCCTCGAGCGCGTCGGTGCCGTACTCGAGCTCGTACTCGATGCGCTCGCACTCGGCCGGCAGCTTCTTCGGCTTTCGCACCGGCACGAACCCCGCGCCGAGCCGGTAGGCCAGGGCTGCCCCGATCAGGAATCCCCGCGCCTCGCCCCCGACGACGATTTCCGGCCGGTGCTCGCCGGCCCAACGGGCCAGATCGTCGATCGCCTGGGCAAGAGCGTCCTTGTCGGCAAGCAGAG
>JBHENL010000171.1:0-13081 GCA_046262075.1 Gemmatimonadota bacterium | reverse complement strand
TCGCACCCGAGCCGGTCCCGGAGCGCCCGGCGGCCGCGCGCCCGTCGCTCCCGCTGCGCCTGGCCGGAACCGCCGAGCGCACCGCAAGGACGGGGCGCAGTCTGCCCTACCTGGCAGCCGCCAGCGTCGCCGGCCTGGTCGTGCTCGCCACCCTCGCCGTATGGGCCACCGGATCGCCGCTAATCGGCGCGGGCGCGTGGTGGACGGACACCGGAGCGGAGCCGGCGGAGCACGAGGTCATCGGCCTCGTGCGCGTGGAACAACGCGGCGGCAGCGGCGAGCGTCAGCTCCGGCCCCCGCTTGCGGGCGCGCGGCCCCTCGCGGCAGCCGAGCGCCGTTCCGAGCCGCTGCCCATCGACCCTCCTGCCGGGGAGCCGTCACGTACGGCCCTCGAGCGCGCGCCGGCTCCGCGCCAGCTCCTGGACCCGCGGGGCGCGCGGGCACTGATCGACCACGCCTCCGGGGAGTTGCAGCTGATCCGCGACTGGGCCGACCCCAGCGGGGACCGCCGAGCCGCGCTCTTCGACGTCCACGTGGGGGCGAACGGCCGGGTACGGGACGTGCACGTGCGCCAGTCCTCGGGATCCGACGAGTTCGATCGCCGCGCGACGGAAGCCGTCTACGGCACCGTCTACCATCCCGCGCGGCGCGGCGACGTCGAGGTGGCGAGATGGCTGCGGCAGCGCGTCGCGTCGCGGGCGGAGTGATCGGTGCGCGAATCGTGCAGGCGTGCCACGGGTCCCGGCGATCCGCGGTCGCGGACACCTCACGTGAACCGCGGCTTGTAGCGATCGAGCGTGCCGTAGGGGTCCGGCCACGGCAGGGAGTGGCCCATCTCGTAGGCCGCGTGGCGCGTCCAGTACGGGTCCCAGAGGTGGGCGCGAGCCAGCACGCAGAGGTCGGCGCGCCCGGCCGCCAGGATCGTGTTCACGTCGGTGTAGGACGAGATGTTGCCCACCGCCATCGTGGGGATCCCCGCCTCCTGGCGGATCCGATCGCTGAACGGTGTCTGGAACTGCCGGCCGTAGACCGGTTTGGCATCCGACACCGTCTGGCCGGCCGAGACGTCCAGGATGTCGCAGCCGTGCGCCTTCAGGAGCTTCGCCACCGCCACCGCGTCGGCGGAGTCGTGCCCCCCCGGCGCCCAGTCCACGGCCGAGATGCGCACCGATACCGGCTTGTGCGCGGGCCACACGGCGCGCACGGCGTCGAAGACCTCGAGCGGGAAGCGCATGCGGCTCTCGAGCGGGCCGCCGTACTCGTCGTTCCGCCGGTTCGTGAGCGGGGAGACGAAGCTCGCCAGCAGATAGCCGTGCGCGAAGTGGAGCTCGAGCAGGTCGAACCCGGCCTCCTCCGCCCATTCCGCGGCGCGCACGAAATCGTCGCGCACCGCCAGCATGTCGCTACGGTCCATCTCCTTCGGCACGGGACTGTGCGGAAACCACGGCAGCGCGGAAGGTGCGAGGATCGGCCAGCCGCCGTCCTCGAGCGGCTCGTCCATCCCTTCCCAGGCCAGCCGCGTCGAGCCCTTCCTGCCGGCGTGGCCGAGCTGCATCGCGACGGCCGCGCGGCTGTGGGCGTGCACGAACTCCACGATCCGCCGCCAGGCGGGAACGTGCTCGGGCTTGTAGAGTCCCGCGCAGCCCGGTGAGATCCGCCCCTCGCGGCTCACGTCGGTCATCTCCGCGAAGACCAGCCCGGCTCCGCCCACCGCGCGGCTCCCCAGGTGCACAAGGTGCCAGTCGCCGGGAACGCCGTCCTCGGCGCGGTACTGGCACATCGGAGAGACCACGACACGGTTCTCGAGGACCAGCTCGCGCAGCTTGAACGGCGTGAACAGGGGCGGCGGCGCCGCCTCGAGCGACACCGCCACGCCGGCCTGCGCGGCCGCCTCGGCGGCGAACCAGCGGTCCACGTGGGCCACGAACGCGGGATCGCGCAGCTTCAGGTTGTCGTGCGTGATGCGAAAGCTGCGGGTGAGGAGGTTGAAGCCGAACTGCAGCGGCTCCGTACTCATGTAGCGCTCCGTCTCCTCGAACCACTGGAGGCTGACCTGGGCAGCGCGCTGCAGGCTCTCGACGACCGGGCGGCGCTCGGCCTCGTAGGCGGCGAGCGCGTCGCTCACGTGCTCCCGATCGCGCAGAGCGTTCGCGAGGGCGATCGCGTCCTCCATCGCGATCTTCGTTCCCGAGCCGATCGAGAAGTGGACGGTGTGGGCGGCGTCTCCGAGGAGCACGACGTTCTCGTGGTGCCAGCGGTCGCTCCGGATCGTCGGAAAGCTCCTCCAGATCGAGCGGTTCCTCACCAGACGGTGACCTTCGAGCTCCGGGGCGAAGAGCGCTTCGCAGAAGGCGAGCGTCTCGTCCTCCGTTGCGGCGTCCATCCCGGCCGCCCGCCAGGTCTCCTCCGTGGTCTCGACGATGAAGGTCGAGTGACCGCGCTCGTACTGATAGGCGTGAACCCGCCAGAGGCCGGCTGCATCCCACTTGAAGTAGAAGGTGAAGGCCGGGAAGCTACGCCTTGTGCCCAGCCACACGAAGCGATTGGGTCTCCAGTCGATTCTAGGCCTGAAGCCTTCGGCGTAGAGGCTGCGGACGGTGCTGTTGGACCCGTCGGCCGCCACCATCAGGTCCAGCCCCTCCGACTCGCGGATCCGGAGGAGATCGTCGGCGCTCACCTCCTTCTGGAAACGCACATCGACCCCGAGCTCTTCACACCGTCGGCCGAGGATGGAGAGCAGGGTCGGCCGCGCCAGCCCGCTGAAGCCATGACCCGTCGACCGGATCACCCCACCCTGATAGTGGACGTCGATGTCGTCCCAGCGCGCGCAGCTCGCTGCCATGCGCTCATGCGTCGGCCGGTCGGCCTGCGCGAGGTTCTCCTGCGTGGCGTCGGAGAAGACGACCCCGAAGCCAAAGGTGTCCTCTGGCCGGTTGCGCTCGAGCACCGTGACGCGATGCGCGGGATCGGCCTTCTTCATGAGGATCGCGAAGTAGAGGCCCGCCGGGCCGCCCCCGATGCAGACGACCTTCACGAGGGACGGGACTTCGCGGCCGTCCGGCCCATCACAACAGCGACGGCTGGTCCCGCGAGCGTCGCCTGGTCGAGCGCGGGGCCGCTGCCTCGGGCGAGGGATGCTCGATCAGCGCCACCACGCGCGTGGCCAGGAACCGTCCCGTGCGGACGGCCTCCCCCGTGCGCGTGACCTCCGAGACCTCGACCATGCCCCGCGCGGTGGCGATGTCCAGCCGGCGACCGGCCTTGGTCGCTTCCATCTCGTAGGTCTTGGTCGCTCCTCCGCCCACATCGATGACGATCTCCACGCGGTCGCCTCTCACGGCTCAGCCTCCTTCGCGAGATGACTCGCCCTTGACGTCAAGGCATCTATCGTGATGCCATGAGAACAACCCCGACACTGGACCGTTTGCGAAGGGCGCGTTAGCCGCGGAGGAATGAACGTCACGCGCTAGGTCCGGCGAGACGCTCCGGCTTCGGGCGTCGGCACGTCATTCCGCGCGCGCCGGAGCAGCTGCTGCGCGATGACGAGCCACTGGATTTCCGTCGTGCCCTCATAGATGCGCAGCGCGCGCACCGCCCGGTAGAGCCGATCCACGGGCTGGGCGGCCAGCACGCCCAAGCCCCCGAGTATCTGGACGGCGTCGTCGACGATGCGCTGGGCCGCCTCGGTGGCGAAGACCTTCGCCATCGCCGACTCGAGGGTGATCCGCTCCGCGCCCGTGTCCTTCTCCCAGGCCGCCCGGTACGTCAGGAGCCGGGCCGCCGCCAGGTCGGTGGCCATGCGAGCGAGCTTGGCCTGGGTGAGCTGGAAGTCCGCGAGCGGCTGCCCGAACTGGGTTCGGCCGCGGGCGTGGTCGATCGCCTCCGCGAGCGCGCGCGCAGCCATGCCGCAGGCGGCGGCCGCGACCGTGGAGCGCAGGAGATCGAGCGTCGCAAGCCCGATGGCGAGCCCTCTCCCCTCCTCGCCGAGCCGCGAGGCCGCGGGGACGCGGCAGCCTTCGAGGGCGATCTCGCCCAGAGGGTGCGGAGCGGAGAGGACCTGCGCACCGGCGAAGCGCAGCCCCGGTGCGTCGCCAGCCACCACGAAGCACGAGATCCCCTTCTTCCCCCGCTTCGGGTCCGTCGTCGCGAAGACGACGTAGAAGTCCGCGATCCCGGCGTTGGAGATCAGGGTCTTGGCGCCGTCGAGGACGTAGCCGTTGCCGTCGCGCCGGGCACGGGTGGCGATCGCGGCCAGGTCCGAGCCCGCCTCGGCCTCGGTCATGGCGAAGGCGGCCATGGCGTCGCCGCGGGCCATCGCCGGGAGCCATCGCTCTTTCAGCTCCGGCGAGGCGGCGAGCACGATCGGCGTCGAGCCGAGCGCCTGCAGGGCGAAGACGCTGTCGGCGAGCGGAGAGGCGGCGGCGAGTGCTTCGCGAATCAGCACGCACGCGCGGAGGTCCGTCTCCAGGATCGGCGCGAGCCAGCCGCCGCTTCCCAGCTCCTGGAGGATGTCGCGCGCCTGGACGCGGGCCGCTGCGTCGTCTCCGGGCGAAGGCAGTGGCTCGATCTCGCGGCGGACGAAGCCCTCGACCCTCGTCACCAGGTCGCGGTGCCGCTCGTCCAGGAACGCTCGGACCACGCTGGCGTCGATCATCGCCGCCTCAGACGAACCGCGGCTCCCGCTTGGCCCGGAACGCTTCGTAGGCTTCGCGGAAGTTCGGGCTCTCCATGCAACGGGCCTGGGCGCGGGCCTCTGCGTCGAGAGCGGCCTCGAGGTCGAGCACGGCTTCGCGCTCGAGGCTCTGCTTCGTGACGGCGATCGCTTCCGACGGTCCACGGGCGAGGCGCTCGGCCAGGTCGCGTGCCGTGCCGGGGAGCTCCGCTCCGGGCACGACGCGGTTGTAGAGCCCGACCCGCAAGGCCTCT
The DNA here is from genome assembly GCA_046262075.1 of Gemmatimonadota bacterium. GTDB lineage: Bacteria > Gemmatimonadota > Gemmatimonadetes > JACCXV01 > JACCXV01 > JBHENL01. The sequence goes on along the minus strand of JBHENL010000171.1, from coordinate 8,155 downwards.
TCGGCCGTGATGAAGTCCCCCGTCATGAGCAGCTCGGTCGCCACGCCCAGCCCGACGATGCGCGGGAGGAGCCAGGCCGCACCCATGTCCGCGCCCGAGAGCCCCACCCGGGTGAAGAGGAAGGCGATCCGCGCCGAGTCGGCCGCGACGCGCAGGTCACAAGCGGTGGCGATCACCGCACCCGCGCCCGCGACGGTGCCGTTCAGAGCGGCGACGACGGGCTTCCGGCAGCGCCGGATGGCGAGGACGAGGTCGCAGGTGAGGCGCGTGAAGCGCAGCCGGCCCTCCGCGTCCTCGTCGAAGAGCGCACCGATGATGTCCTCGACGTCGCCTCCCGAGCAGAAGGCCCTGCCCGCGCCCGTGAGGACGATGGCCCGCACCTCCGGGTCGCCGTCGAGGGCCGCGAAGGCATCCCGCAGCTCGGCGTAGACCTCGAACGTGAGCGCGTTCAGGCGCTCGGGGCGGTCGAGGGTGATCGTGGCGACGGCGCTGGCGGTGTCGTGCGCGAAGCGGAACGTGCGCGGTGAGAGCGGCATGCGCGTCTCCGGAATGGCTCCGCGAACCCTCAGGGGAGCATGGCCGTGGCCTCGATCTCGACCACGGCGCCCTCGTCCACCAGCCGGCTGCCCTCGACCAGCGCCATCGCGGGGTAGTGCCTGCCCATCAGCCTGCGATGGGCCACGCCGAGTGGCTTCAGGCTCGCGCGATAGGCGTCGAGGTCCGTCACGTAGATCGTGAGCCGGCCGACGTCCTCGGGCGAGCCGCCGGCCTCCCGCACGATCGCGAGGACCTTCTCCAGCGCCCGCGCCCACTGCTCGACCAACCCACCCGCCGCAGGCTCGCCGGCGGACAGGCTCGCGCTCTGACCCGCGATGAAGAGCAGCCGGCCTCCCGCCGGCGCGAGGAGCCCGTTGTTCCACCCGCGCGGGACGCCGAGCGACTCCGGGTTGACGATCTCGAAGCTCATGCCAGCAGCCGCCCCCCGTCCATCACGATCGTCTGACCGTTGATGCCCCGCGCGTCCTCGGCGCAGAGCGAGAGGGCGACGTGGGCGACCTCCTCGGGCTCGATCAGCCGCCGCTGCGGAGTCGTTTCGAGCAGCGCCTGAAGCGCCTGATCGCGCGACAAGCCCGTCTTTCCGGAGATGCGCTCGAGCGACTCATCGGTCATCGAGCTGTTCACGTAACCCGGGCAGACCGCGTTCACGGTGACGCCGGCTGCGGCGACCTCGGCCGCGATGCAGCGCGTGAAGCCCACCACCGCGTGCTTCGAGGCCGCGTACGCCGCGATGTACTTCGCACCCGTCACCCCCGATACCGACGCGACGTTCACGATTCTCCCCCACCCTCGTTCCAGCATCCCGGGCAGGAAGCCCTGCGTGCAGAGAAACGTCCCCGTGGCGTTCACCGCAAAGAGCCGGTTCCAATCCTCGAGCGTCAGCCGGTGGAGCGGAGCCGAGTGCGCGACGCCCGCGTTGTTCACCAGGATGTCCACCCGACCCAGACGTTCCGTGGCGCCCCGTGCCAGCTCCCGGACGCTGCCCGGATCCGTGACGTCGACGCTCAGAGGCCAGACGACGCTGCCGGCTTCCCGGAGCTCGCCCGCCACCTGCTCGACCTGCCCGCGCGTGCGGGAAGCCACGACCACCGCGGCGCCGGCACCGCCGAGCGATCTCGCCACGGCAGCCCCGATGCCCCTGCCTCCGCCGGTGACCACCGCCGTCCTTCCGTCGAGGGGCCCTGCGGCTGCCGCACCGGGGGGCGAACGCTGCGGGGCGCCACTCACGCGCGGGCGGTGCGCTCCGCAGGCGGCGCCACCGCCAGCACCGCCTCCTCCAGGATCGCACCGAGCACGTGGATCGTCCGCCGCCCCTCGTCGGCCGTGGCCGCCGCCGGGTCGCCGAAGTAGGCGCGCGGGCCATCCGCCTCCTCGAACGAGCTCTTCCCCTCCCGGATGGCCGCCGAGAGGGAGCGGGCGTTGGCCGGGAGGTCGTGGCGAATCTCCTCGCGGACGAGGCCGGGATCCACGGCGAGCACCACCGAACTCTCGTACCGCCCGGCATGGCAGGCGCCGCTCCGGAACTCGTCGGTGAGCCTCGGCGCCCACGGCCGGCTCGCGATGTCGGGGAAGACGATGGTGCACGAATCCTGGCGGCGACTCCCCTCCAGGGCCGCCTGGAGGGCGTCCCGGTGAGCCGGGTCGAGATGCGAGTTGGCCAGAGCCAGGGTCGCGATCCCGTGCCGCGAGAGGCTGCCGGCGACGTCGAGGAGCAGCGCCGTCACGGTCTCGGGATTCACCGAGAGGGTGCCGGGAAATGCGGCGGCGAACCCCGCGGCGGTGTAGGCCAGGCTCGGGAGGAGCAGCACCTCGTATCCCCTCGCGGCCAGCCGCTCGCCGCCGTCGCGAGCCATCGCCTCGGAGATGAGGACGTCCGTGCCCAGCGGCAGGTGCGGTCCGTGCGCCTCGATCGCGCCGATCGGAAGGATGGCAATCGTCTTCGCCGGGTCCAGGTCCCGGACCTCTTCCCACGTCAGACCGGATAGATTCAGCAGCGCCACCGGCTACATTCCCGCGCGGAGGACCCCGGAGCCCATGCCCTTCACGCCGCCCGAGAGCTTCAACATCGCGGACTACTTCCTCGACGCACGGCTGCGCGAGGGGAAGGGAGATCGCGCCGCGCTCCGCACGGACGAGCGGACGCTCACCTACGGAGACGTCCAGGCGCTGGCCAACCGCTTCGGCCACACGCTGCGCGGTGCCGGGGTCGAGCCCGAGCAACGCGTCATGATCGCGCTGCCCGACGGCGCGGAGTACGTGGGGGCGCTGTTCGGCGCGCTCAAGATCGGGGCGGTCGTGGTGATGGTCAATCCGGAGCTCAAGCCGGACGCGATCGCGCAGCTCTACGGCTACACGCGCGCGGCGGTCGCTCTCGTGCACGAGCCGGGAGCCGACGCGTTCCGGACGGCGGCCCGCGACGTCCCCACGCTCGAGCGGATCCTCGTCGTCGGCGAGGCGGAGCTCGCGGATCGTCTCGCAAGCGCGCCCCAGGAGCTCGAGAGCTTCCCCTCGCATCGCGACGATCCGGCGATCTGGCTCTTCTCGGGGGGGACCACCGGGCGCCCCAAGGCGGTCGTCCAGACCCACGCGTCCTTCGCCAACACCACCGAGCGCTATGCGAAGCAGGTCCTTCACTACGCCGATGCCGACGTCACGATCTCGGTCCCGAAGCTCTTCTTCGGCTACGCCACCGGATCCAACCTGCTGTTCCCCTTCTCGGTGGGGGCCTCGGCCGTGCTCTTTCCCGAGCGCTGCACGGCCGAGGTGCTCTTCGAGAAGATCGCCCGCTTCCGCCCCAGCATCCTGGTGAACGTTCCCGCGATGGTGAACCAGATGGTCAGCCATCCGGACGCGGCGCGCCGCGATCTCTCGTGCCTGCGACTCTCCACGTCCGCTGGCGAGGCGCTGCCGGTGGAGCTCCACCGGCGCTGGACCGAGACGTTCGGGGTGGAGCTGCTGGATGGCCTCGGCACGGCCGAGATGTGGCACATCTTCATCTCCAACCAGCCGGGCCGCGTCAAGCCGGGCACGCTCGGGACCGTCGTGCCGGGCTTCGACGTGAAGGTCTGCGACGACGACGGAGCGGAGCTGCCCACCGGAGAGGTGGGACTCCTCTGGGTGCGCGGCGGCTCGCGCGCGATCGGCTACTGGCAGCTGATGGAGAGCACGCAGCGCGTCTTCCGCGGGGAGTGGGTGGTGACCGGCGACCTCGTCCGACGCGACGCGGACGGCACGTTCACCCACTGCGGCCGCGCCGACGACATGCTCAAGGTCTCCGGGAAGTGGCTCTCGCCGCAGGAGGTGGAGAGCTGTCTGCTGCAGCACCCGGCCGTGCAGGAGGTCGCGGTCGTGGGCATCGCCCGGGAACGCGGGCTCGTGAAGCCGCACGCCTTCGTGGTCCGGAGCGGGACCGATGCCCGTGCCGGCGACCTGGCCCAAGAGCTCAAGGCCTTCGTGCGGGAGCGTCTCGATCCCTACAAGCACCCGCGCGAGATCGTCTTCCTCGAAGCGCTCCCGCGCACCCACCTCGGCAAGGTCGACCGGGCGCGGCTCAAGGGGACGTAGGCTGTGGACCTCGAGGACCCGGTCGGAGGTCCACCCGGGAGGGGGTGAACGCCCACGAGGGTCGTGAATTCCGGTGGCGGCGAGCCCGCCGTCAGGCTGCGCGCGTGCGTCAGAAGTCGTTCGTCGTCTCCTCGCAGACCAGAAACACCGGTGCACCGCCCGTGGAAATCGACACGGCATGCGCCACGGCCTGCTGCGCCCCCTGTGAGGATGCCGCGCTCTTCAGGACCTCCATGGACGGGAAGTGCAGCTCCGCCAGCCGGTGGAAGGGGGGCGTCTCCCCCGAAGGCGTCCCGACGACCCTGGTCTGCACGAACCTCGTGATGCCGGTGAATCTCGGCACCATCGGTACGTGCTCGTCCGCGTACACTCTCTCGAAAGCAGTTACGTCCGCAGGGCGTGGGTACAGCACCACGATCTTTGCGGGCATCGCGTCCTCCCTCCTTTGAGATGGCACACTCGAAATCCGGCGCTGACTTCTGGACCACCTGGCAGTCCAGCACCTAAGTTGCAGCCCTTCCGCACCGGCCGCACGACCGCATTGGAGGAGGAGTCGCGATGGGCAAGCGCATTCGGCTTTGGGGACTCATCGGCCTCGGCCTGGTCTCGACGGCGTCCACGCCCGGCCTCGGGCAGGACCGCGACACGTCGCCCCACGAGCAGGCGATGATGCAGAAGTGGGCTGCCTACGCTACGCCTGGCGCGGCGCACGCCGACCTGGCGGAGTTCGCCGGAGATCGCGAGTGGACCTCGACGTGGTGGATGCACCCGGGCGCGCCGCCGGAGACGTCGAGCGGCACGTCGACGGCCGAGATGATCCTGGGAGGCCGCTACCTCAGCGAGACCATGGAGGGGACCGCCATGGGACAGCCCTTCCAGGGCCGGGCGCTCACCGGGTACGACAACCAGCTGCAGGAGTACTTCTCGGTGTGGGTCGACAACATGGGGACGGGCGTGCTGATCACACGTGGCAAGTACGATCCCGCGTCCAAGGCCCTCGTCATGACCGGGACCTTCGACGACTTCATGGACGGCAAGAAGAAGCCCGTGCGCACCGTGATGAGCCGCGTGGACGAGAATACCACGCGCTTCGAGATGTTCATGCCGGGGCCCGAGGGCAAGGAGTTCAAGACCATGGAGGTCGTGTCCAGGCGGGAGGGAACCTGACCTTCGGCTCGAGCCGGGACGTGCCGCGGCCACGCCGTCACCCGACCGGTGCTACCGCTGCCTCTTCGAGGGCCAGCGCGGCTGCCTGCTCCACGGACAACTTCCGACCTGCCTCACGAGCCGTCTCGAAGGCGTCGGGTCCGAGGGCGGCGCGGCAACGCTCCACGACGGCTCCCTCGGTGACCAGCTCGCTCGGAGAGCGGCTCAGGGTGGCGCCTCGGCGCAGCGCCTCCGCCGCTCCGAGGAGTCGAGCTGCGCCCGACCATTCGCCTTGCTCGACGGCAACGGTGGCGAAGCCGAGCAGGGTCTCGGCGATTCCCGGCGGATACTCCAGCTCGCCGAAAGCGCGCAATGCCTCGCCGTAGAGCTTCCGGCTCCGGCTGAGATCGCCCCGCTGGCGGGCGACGTTGCCCAGGAAGTACGTCCCCCATGCCTGGCCGGGCCTAGCCCCGAGTCTCTGGAACAGGTCCCGGCTCTCGGTCAGCAGCGCCTCCCCACGCGCCAGGTCCCCCTGCTGGAGTCGCGTGGCGCCCAGGTACTGCAGCGCGAAGCCGAGGCCGACCATGTTGCCCCTGCTGCGTGCCAGATCGCAGGCCGCCTCGAACTGCGCGACCGCGCTCTCCACTCTTCCTTCGGCTCGGTAGGCGTCGCCCAGGTTCATCAGCGCCCCGCCCATCCCGAGCGGGTCGTCGAGCTCCCGGTAGAGGACGAGGCTCTCCTCGAATAGGGAGCGCGCCTGCTCGTACGCGCCCGCACGGCTGCGGACGTTCCCCAGGTTCATGAGTGCACGCGCGACGCCGCCCCGGTCGCCCGCTTCGCGGTACAGCCGCAGGCTTTCCTCGAATCGCGCCACGACTTGCGGGCTGTTGTCGCCCCGGATCTGCGCCAGCCGGCCCGAGAGATTGAGCGCGTGCGCGCGGTCGAGCTCGCCCAGCGAGTCCGACAGCTTGAGGATCCGCTCGAGACAGCCGTCCGCCTCCACGAACAGGCCGCGCCGAAACCAGAGCGCCGGAAGCGCCTGGCAGAGGCGCACCGCCAGGTGGCCGTCCCTGGCGTCCAGCGCCCACTGGAGCGCCGCGCGGAGGTTCTCGTACTCGCGTTCCAGCCGCTCCAGCGCAGGCTGAACCGAGACGTCCCTGGAGCGCCCGGGCTCCACCATCTCGGCCAGCATCGCGAAGTGCTCCGCGTGCCGCCTGCGCCAGTAGTCCGCCTCGCTGCGTGCCTCGAGCCGCTCGCGCGCGAAGGTGCGGATCGTGCGCAGGCGCTCGAACCGCGGAGTGTCGCCGCTCGAGCGCACCTGTCGCAGCAGGCTCTTGTCGACCAGCGACGCGAGCGCCTCGAGCACGTCCAGCTCCTCGCCCGTCTCCAGCGCCACGGCTTCGGCGGATTCGAGCGTGAAGCCCCCCTCGAAGATCGACGTGCGCTCGAACACCTTGCGATCCGCCTCCGAGAGCAGCTCGTAGCTCCAGTCGATGGCCCCGCGCAACGTACGGTGGCGGCCGGGGCGGTCCCGCTCTCCGGACGTGAGGAAGTCGAACGTCCGGTCCAGCCGGCGGAGCATCGCCTCGGGGGGGAACAGCTTGATCCGCGCGGCGGCCAACTCGATCGCCAGCGGCAGTCCGTCGAGCTGACGCACGATCGCCGCGACGGCGGCGGCGTTGCCCTCCGTCAGCTCGAACGACGGCAGGGCGGCCCGCGCGCGCTGGACGAACAGGGACACCGCCTCACTCGCGCACAAGCCGTCCAGCCCCGCCGCGTCCGCAGCCGGCAGCTGGAGCGGCGGCACGGGGAGCTCGTGCTCACCGAGCAGGCGCAGGACGGACTGGCTCGTGACCAGCACCTTGAGCCCGCTCGCCGCGTGCAGCAGGTCCGAGACTACCGGTGCCGCCTCGACGATCTGCTCGAAGTTGTCGAGGACGAGCAGCATCTCGCGCCCGCTCAGGTGGCTCGCGAGGGCCTGCTCGACCGCCTGGTCGCCCTCGGGCGTGACCCCCCAGGTGCGCAGCACGGTCGTGGAGAGCAACGCGGGATCCTGTACCGGAGCCAGGTTGACGAGGAAGACGCCGTCAGAGAAGGAGTCGACCACTTCCGCGGCCACCTGCAGCGCCAGGCGGGTCTTTCCGCTGCCACCCGGACCGGTGAGGGTGACGAGCCTCACGTCCGGTCGCAGGAGCAGCGAGCGGATGGCGCGTACGTCGTCCTCGCGCCCTACGAGCGGTGTGAGCTGGGCCGGAAGGTTGTGCGGCCGGGCATCGAGAGTGGCCAGGGGCGGGAAGTCGTCCGGCAGGCCCGGGGCGACGACCTGGAACAGCCGCTCCGGGCGGCTCAGGTCCTTGAGCGAGCGCGTGCCCAGGTCGCGCAGCGCCACGCCTTCCGGCCAGCGCTCGGCGACGAGCCGCTCCACCGCCTGGGACATCAGGATCTGTCCCCCGTGGCTCGCGCTCAGCATGCGGGCGACGCGGTTCACCGGCGGGCCGAAGTAGTCGCCGCCGCGCGTCTCCGCCTCGCCGCTGTGGAGCGCGATGCGGACGCGCAGAGGCTCGGGCGTGGGCCAGGCTTCCATCACGAGCGCGCGCTGGCCGTCGAGTGCGGCGGCGACGGCCGAGGGCGCGGACGCGAACGCCGCATAGATGCCGTCCCCGGTCGTCTTGAAGATCCCGCCACCCCGCGCGTCGACGGCCGCGCGCAGCAGCGCCTCGTGGCGCTCCAGCGCGGCGGGCATCTCGGCCGGACTTCGCTCCCAGAGCTCCGTGCTGCCCTGGATGTCCGTGGCGAGGAAGGTGACGGTGCCGGAAGGCAGGTCTGACATACGGGTCGGAGTTTCCGCCGGACGGCGAACGGTGTCAATCGAGGGCCCGGCCCAGGT
>JBHENL010000170.1:0-13603 GCA_046262075.1 Gemmatimonadota bacterium | reverse complement strand
CGAGCCCCGCCGCGGCGCGGACCGCACCGCCTCCGGCTGCCGGTCCGACCCGCCCGCGATCGTGACGTCACGCACCGCTTCGTGGTCGCGGTTGAAGTAGAAGGTCCCCGTCCCTCCCTCGTGGCGCGCCGCCCCGTCCGGCGAGGCCAGCCACTCCTGGAGGGCGCCGCGCGCGACCGCGCCCGCGCCGGCGCCTCGGACCACGAGGGCGGCCGCGTCATAGCCGAGCGCGGCAGCGGCGCTGGGAGCGCGGTCGAACGCGGCCTGGAACCGCTCGGCGAAGGCGCGCGCGGGGGGGTGCCCCCGCGGGTCGAAGAGCAGGGCGTGATGGAGCCGGGGGAGAGCCTCTCGAGGCTGGACGTTCGTGAGGATCGGCGCCTCGACTCCGGCAGCGCGCAGGACCGTGATCGCGCGCGCGGCCTCCTCCGTCCGACCGGCGACGAGCAGCACCGGCGCCGTGGTGGCGCGCGGCAGGAAGAGGTCGAAGCTCGTCACCGAGGCGTCGAACGGAACGCGTTCGACGAGTCCGCCGCCCAGGCGCGCGAGCTCCTCCGCGAACCCGCGGTCGAGAGCCTGGCCCAGCGCGTCCGCGGTGAAGAACGAGGCCGCGCTGTCGGCGCCGAGCTCCGTCACCAGGAACCAGGCGAGCGTCTCGCCGAGGAACTCCGCACCCGGCGCGACGCAGAAGACCCCCTCGCGCCCGCGCGTCACGTCGGGCGGGCAGACGCCCGCCACGACGACCGGCATCCCCTCTCCCGCGCCCGCGTACTCGGCGAGCGCGGGACCGACGAGCGTGCCGCCCGCGGCGGTGATCACGGCCAGCACCTCCGGGACCTCGATCAGATGGCGCGCGAGCCGCGCCGCCCGCGCCGGGTCGCCCCGGTCGTCCTGGACGAGCAGCGAGACCTCGGGCCCCGTCTCGTCGACCCGGGCCGCCTCACGCAGCGCCAGACGAGCCCCGTCGCGCAGCTGCAGTCCTCCCTCGCGCTCCGCCCCGGAGAGGTCCACCACGAGCGCGACGAGCCGCTCGGGCGGCGCGGGCCTGGCGCACGCGACGGCGAGCGACGCCCCGACGCAGCAGGCGAGCAGCAGGAGGAGCGAGAGTGGAGGAGCGGGGGCGGACGGCGGTCGGGACCCGCGTGCGCGAGACAACTAGATCGCGGGCTCGACGACCGACGGCTGCCCCTCGACGGCGTTCAACTCGAGCCGGAGATAGCGCCGGACGCGACCCACCAGCACGCGCAGCATCGTCCGGCTGATCTCCGCGTTCTCCTGCAGGATCTCGGCGAGCTCGATCTCGCCGATCTCGAGCGCTTCGACGTCGGTGCCCGCCACTGCCGTGAACGTCCTCGGGCCCTGGTCCACCGCCGAGAGCTCGCCCAGCGACGCGTGCGGCCCGCGGCCCTCCATCAGCCGCCCGGAATGGTAGACGTCGACGCGGCCGGAGCGCACGACGAACATCGCGTCGCCGCGCGACTCCTCCTCGAAGATCGTCTCCCCCTCGCGGAACCTGACGTCGCGGAGGTAGCCCGCGAGCTCGGTCAAGTCCTCGCCGTTGAGGCCGGAGAAGATCTCCACCTCCTTCAGGAACAGCACCTTCTCGACGAGCGTGTCCATCGAGGCCTCCGCGGAGCGGGCGGTGGGTTCGTCGGCGAGCAGCCGCAGCGCAAGCTGCGCCGTGCGCCGCGCCTCGTCGTCGGCATCCTCGCGCGCGGTCCGCTCGAGCAACGGCCGCAGCGCTTCGATCCGCTCGTCGCCGGCGAAATATAGCGCGCAGAGCTTCAGCCATCGGGCCGAGTGCTGCACGATCTCCTCGAGCACGGCCTCGACGGAGCGGCTCACGAAGGCGAACTCGTCCTCGGCCGCCGAGAGGACCTCCTCGGGCGCGAGGTCGTCGAAGAGCGGCAGCACGAGCCGCTTGATCGCCGGCCGGTCGATCAGGTTGTCCAGCAGCTCGTGGGCGTTGGCCGCCTTGCGCACGTTCAGGCCGTACACGCCGCGGTAGATGTTGAAGATCACCTCGGCGGGATAGATCAGCGCCAGCAGCCGCGACACGCGCTCCGTGGCGAACGTGAGCCGCTCGGTCAGGGACGTGAGCAGCAGGTGCTGCCGCTCCGGCGCGCCGAGGCGGACCAGGTAATGGGCGTTGCGGTAGTAGTCCTCGGCCTCGCGGAAGATCGCGTCGCGCACGAGGCCGTCCTCCAGGACGAGGTCGGGCCGGCGCGAGCGGATCTTGTTCAGCGCCTTGATCAAGTCGAAGCGCTCCGAGGAGCTGGCGAACTTCAGCTTCCCCAGGAGCAGGTTCGCCGCGGGCCGGGTGCCGATCTCGCTCACGACGCGGACCAGGTTCTTCCGCAGCCGCCGCGAACCCTCCGCCTGTTCGTACGCCTGGTCGAAGAAGGGCAGCGCCTCCTCGCCGAAGGCGGCGACGGCCGCGATGGCGACCTCGCGGGTGTCCCGGTGCAGCGTCTTCTCCAGCAGGATCGGCAGGTACTCGCGCTCGCCGGTGCGCCCCGCGGTCTCGATCGCGGTGCGCTGCACCTCGAGGGAGCCGTCCCGCAGGTAGTGCAGGAGGTAGTAGCGGTACGGGGCCAGGTGCGGGTCGGCGAGCGTTCGCGCGGCCTCGATCCGGCAGGCCTCGGTCTCGCCGCAACGCCCGGCGAGCATCTCCTCGAAGCGGCGCAGCGCCTCCTCGTCGTGCGCGTCCCAGCGCCCGTCCGAGAGCACCGCGCGCACCGCCGCTCCACGAACCCGCGGGTCCTCGTGGCCCAGGAAGCGGGCGATCAGCTCGGCGGCGCGGTGGGCCGCCAGGCGGCCGATCGCCTCCACGGCCTCGGCGGTGACCGAGCGCGGCAGCCGCGGCAGCATCTCGAGGATCACGCCCAACGCGCCGGCGCCGCCGGACTCCGCGACGTGCCGCAGGGTCCGGGCGCGCACCTCGGGCGAGCGCATCGCGAGCAGGCGCCGCAGGTACGGCCCGAGGTCCTCCTCCGTCTCCTCCACGAAGTCCAGCGCGACCAGGACCTGGCTCTCGTCCCCGCTCGCCAGCGCCCGGCCGAGCTGCTCGCGCGTCGTGCGATCCAGCCGCGCCGTGGGATTGAACACGGGGCGGAACCCGCTCTCGTGCAGCGAGACCTCCAGCGCCTGGCGGTACTCCGTGCGCACGAGCAGTGCCAGGAGCAGCCAGACGACGAGGAAGCCGAGCGTCACCCACGCCAGCTTCTCCGTGCCCAGCAGGAACGCCAGCGGCAGGAGCAGCACCCCGGCGAACCCGAGGCCGACGCGCCCCACCACGCCCTCGACGAAGGTCAGCATGGTGCCCGAGAGCCGCTCGGGCAGTGGCACGTAGAGGAGCTGCTTGCCGGAGAGGTCCACGGAGTGGCTCAACGAGGAGTCGAGCAGCTTGAGCAGGAAGACCGCGAGGAGCCCCGGCGAGGTGAGGAGAAAGCCCGTCCCCAGCAGGAGCACCACGGGCATGAGCACGACCGTGGCGAACACCCCGAGGCGCCCCAGCAGGAAGCTCGTGACGAAGAGCTGCAGCAGGAGGCTGAGGACGCCCGCGACCAGGTTGTACTGACCCAGGAAGCGCGAGAGGCTGTCCTCGGTCCCGCTCGCCTCCTCCGCCAGGATCTTGAACTGGTAGTCGATGACGGTCGTCGCCACGACCGTGGCGAAGGCGATGCCGGCCAGGAGCCACGGATAGCGGTGCGCGCGAAAGTACGCGACGCTGTCGCGGATGGTGCGCTCGTTCTTCGCGCGCCGGTGCGGCCGGGCGGGCGCGTGGCCGCCGCGGGTGGCGACGAACACGAGCGGCGGGATCCCGAGCAGGAGCCCGCCGGCTACGAGGAGCAGCTCCTCGCTGCCGATCGTGGTCGCCAGCGTGGTCACCAGCCCTCCGCCGAGGATCGAGCCGACCACGCCTCCGGCGCCCACGAGCCCGAAGAGACGCCGCCCCTGGCGGCCGGTGAACAGGTCGCCCGCGAACGTCCAGAACTGCGTCGTCATCACCGTCACGAAGAGCTCCACCCACAGGTAGAGCACAGGATAGACGACGTCCGCCTGGGCCACGTCGGTGAAGAACCAGAACGCCCCGAGGATCGCGGCGAACGTGAGCGTCGTGCCGACGATCAGGGCGCGGCGCGGCACCCGCTCGATGAAGCGCGTGGTGAGCGATATGCCGACGCTGACGACCACGGCGCTGCCGATGTAGAGCAGGGGCAGCAGGTCGGGCTCGAGGCGCTTGAGGAACAGCGCACTCGCCACCGACTTGAGGATGATCAGGGTGGCGATGACGAGCAGCAGGTGCCCGAAGAGCGCCAGGACCCGGGGCCACTCGCCGGGCCGGACGTCGAGCAGGCCGCCGCGCCCGAGCGCCGCCACTACCGGAGGCCGCCCCCCGGGGGCCGCTCCTCGCGTGCGGCCGGCGGCGCGTCCACGCCGGCACCCGGCGCCCCCGGCTCACGGTCGCCGGCCGGGGCGCCGTCCTCACGAGCGCTGGCCGGCGCGGGCTCCTCGCCCTCGCCCGGAGCCGCGGGCCCCCCGTCGCCGCCCGCGCCCTCGAAGCGGACCTCGTCGATCACGGTCCCCCCCGCGTCGATGCTCCTGAGCAGCAGGGAAGGGCCTTCCACTTCCAGCGTGCAGTACTGGTAGAGCTGGCGTGCGAAGGCCGTCCACCATCCCACGCCCAACGCTCGCCAGGCGAAGGGGCCCCCTCCCGCTCCGGTGACCAGGTAGACGGTCCCGCTGCCCTTCGGCACGACCTGCGGATCCTGCGTCTGTACCACGCACGACGGGGAGGGTGCCGCACCCTCGGGGCAGCGCAGCGGGTGCGTCCGCTCGTAGTGGTGATCGTGGCCCGTGAGCACGAGGTCGACGCGGTAGCGATCGAAGAGCGGGACTAGGGAGCGCTGCAGCGCGAGGTCGCTGCCGTGGCCGCCGACGCCGCTCCCCGCGCTGAACAGCGCGTGGTGGAAGTAGACCACGATCCAGTCCACCGTCGGATCGCCGCGCGCCCGTGCGAGCTCGCCCGCGAGCCAGCGCACCTGCTCGCCGTCGGGATCGCGCAGGTCGCCGTAGCGCTGCGCGTAGCTGGGACCCTGGTTGCTGTCCAACGCGACGAAGAAGACGTTGTCGTGCTGGAAGGAGTAGTAGCGCTCCGTGCGGTCGGGATTGTTGGCCGGGAGCCGGAACGCGTTCAGGTACGGCTGCCCGAACTCCGTGCGCACGTCGTGGTTGCCCAGGCTGGGATAGAACGGCACCTCGTCGAAGAGGTCCTTGTACACGGCGAAGTGGCGGAAGTCGAAGTCGATCTCGGTGCCGTTGTCGTAGGCCACGTCGCCAACGTGTACGGCCAGAGCCGCCTCCTCACCCGGCATCCGGTCGGCCAGCACCAGCTGCCCCTCGGTGCCCTCGCCAGAGTCTCCGAAGATCAAGACCTTGAATGGCTTGCGCGTCCCGGGCAGGGGCGCCGTCCGGAGGGTGCGCGCCTCGGTGAAGCGGCCTTCCCACGTGCGCACTTGATACCCGTACTCGGTGTCCGGCTGGAGCTCGGGCAGCCGGATCGCGTGATCGATCGAGATCGTGTCGACCGTGATCGAGGCCTTGTTCGTGGAGTCGCCCGTCCAGTAGGCGAGCGTGCTCCCCTCGGGGGAGTGCGTCTGCCAGACGACCGTCGCCCCGTCCGGCGTGACGTTCTGCACGTACGGCACGCGCTTGAAGTCCGGCGGGAGCTCGCGCAGCCGCTCCGGGATCGAGCGCGGGCCGCACGCCCCCGCGGCGAGGAGGCAGAGGAGGAGCGCGCCGCGCGCCGGGCCTCGCCTCAGGCCCTGCGCGCTAGCGGATGGCGGCATAGCGCCGGCCGAGCGCGGCGGGAGAGACGCCGAACGCGTGGGCCAGGCGGAAACCCCACATCGTCAGCTGCGTGCGGACGACGCCGCGCCGTAGCCAGCGGCGAGCGGAGGTCTGCAGCGGCGGCCCGAGGACGCGGAAGCGGCCGAATCGCTTCAAGCGGCGGCAGAGCTCGAGGTCCTCCATGAGCGGCCAGTCGGGAACGCCGCCCCCGGCGTGGAACGCGGTGGCGCGCGCGAAGACGCCCTGATCTCCGGTGCCCTGGCGCAGCGCCCGCGTGCGGAAGTTGATCCCGCTGGCGACGGCCCGCAGGAGCGGCGCGCGCGCGATCTCCCCGGGCGAGAACCGGATCCGGAAGCAGCCGCCGGCGACGCCCGGATCCGCGAGCGCGGCGCGCACCTCGTCCAGCCCGCCCGGCGGCAGCACGCAGTCCGCGTGCAGGAAGAGCAGCGCGTCGGTCGCCGCGCGGCGCGCGCCGTCGTTCAGCTGCCGGCCGCGTGGCGGGGCGCCCTCGATCAGCCGCGCGTGGCGCGCCGCGATCGTGACGGTCGCGTCGCGGCTGCCCGCGTCCACGACCCACAGCTCGTCGCCCGCGCGCAGCTGAGCGCCGATCGCTTGCAGGGCGGTCTCGAGCGCCAGCGCCTCGTTCAGCGTGGGGATGACGACCGCGATCGACGGCATGGGCGGGCGCGAGGACGTGGGAGAGGGGCCGCAGGGGACGACCCGCCGCGCTTCGGGCGTCGGGGGACGGGCGGCTCGGCGGGGCCGGCGGGGTGCCGGTAGCGCCGCCCACTCGCGGGGCGGGCGGCTTCCGCGCGCAACCTAACGGGCGGCTGGAGAGCGGGCAATCGGCGCCGCGCCGCCCGCAAGCGGCGGAAGCGCGCGCCCGCCCTATTCCCACTCCTCCTCTTCCTCCCCCTCCTCCTCGTCGTAGGCGACGACTTCGAACTCGAGCGGGGAAGTGTTGATGACCTCGAGCTCGGATCCGCACTCCGGGCAGTCCACGATGTCCCCCTCTTCGTACTCGTACTCCTCCTCGATCTCCGCGTCGCATTCCGGGCAGAACGCCAAGGCTCTTCACCTCCTCCGCGTGGCTGGGGAGACGGCGCAACGGCCCGCCGGCGAGCCGCTCGTGGACCGCCGCCCGGGCGGCAGTGGGCCGACACTATAACGACTTCGGCTCAAAAGAAAAGCCCGCGCGCGGCGCCCGCGCGCGCGGCCAAAGCCCGTCCCGGCCGGGGCTTGGCGGCATCATCCTGCGCGCGGCTCGCGCTCCGGCGCGGGACCCTCTCCGCTGCCCGGCGGCTTCCGACGCTGTTAGCTTTCGCTTCGGCTCGCGCCTCCCGGCCGCTCCCCACGCTCCTCTTCCGAGGTCCACTCCACGTGCCGTCCCGCAGGGTCGTCGTCACCGGCATGGGCGCCGTCGCGCCCGGTGGCCACCGCGTCCGCGAGTACTGGGAGACGCTCGCGGCCGGCCGCACCGCGGTGCGCGGCATCTCCCTCTTCGACGCAGACGCGCTGCCCTGTCGCGTCGCGGCCGAGGTGTGCGACTTCCCCGTGCGGGAGGCGCTGCCGGCCAAGCTGCGGAAGCTCGACCTGCGGATCGTCGCGTTCACGCTGGCAGCGGCCTCCGAGGCGATCGCGCAGGCCAGGCTGGACGCGGCCGCGACGCCCGAGTGGCTGCAGCGCGCCGGCGTGATCGTGGGCACCGGAGCCGGAGGCATCGAGTACGGCGAGCGACAGTACGGCGTCTTCTACGCCGGCAATGGCCAGAAGGTCAGCCCCTACGGCATCCTGGGCACGTTCGTGGGAATGCTCTCGAGCGAGATCAGCATGGCCTTCGGCTTGCGTGGCATGAGCCACGTGATCTCCACTGGTTGCACGAGCGCGTCCGACGCGATGGGCTACGCGTTCGGGAGCATCCGCTCGGGCGCGGCCGACGTCGTGCTCACCGGCGGGGGGGAGGCCTGCATCGTGCCCGGCATCATGACCGCCTTCTGTCGCATGGGGACGATGACGACCAGCCGCAACGCCGAGCCGGGGACCGCCTCGCGACCCTTCAACCGCGACCGCGACGGCTTCGTGATGGGCGAGGGCGCCTGGATCCTGGTGTTCGAAGACCTGGCGGGCGCGCGCGCGGGGCGCCGAGATCCTGGCGGAGGTGGCGGGCTACGCTTCCACCTGCGACGCCTACCACCGAGTCCGGCCGGAGCCCACCGGCGAGGAGGCGGCGCGGGCGATCGCGCTCGCGCTGGCCGACGCCGGCGCCGACCCCGAGCAGGTCGGGCACCTGAGCCTCCACGGCACGGCCACGGAGCTGAACGACCGTATCGAGTCCCGGGCGGTGAAGCTCGCCTTCGGAGAGCGCGCGCGGGCGATCCCCGCCAGCGGGATCAAGTCCATGATCGGCCACGCCCAGGGGGCCTGCGGCGCCGCGGCCGCCGTGGCGGCCGTCTGCGCGCTTCGGGAGGGCTTCGTCCCGCCCACGATCAACTACACCGACGCCGATCCCGCCTGCGACCTCGACTACGTGCCCAACCGGGGCCGCCCGGCGGACGTGAACGTCGCCGTCGTGAACACGATCGCCTTCGGTTCGAAGAACTCGGCCCTGGTTCTCCGCCGCTGGCGCGACTGACGCCACGCGGCGCGCCGCAGCCGGGCCGCTCGTGGCGGCGACGCCCATCCGGATCTCGAACGGCACCGGGTGGAAGCAGGCCGCGAACAGGAGCACGGTCAGCCAGCCCACGGCCCTGCGCTTGGCGTCCAGCGGCAGCTCCAGGTCGAGCACGGGGGGATGGCGGACCTTCACCAGCAGCACGATGATCGCCACCCACATCCACCACCCGCTCCAGCGGGTGCCGAGCCACGCCAAGGCCCCCAGCCCCAACGCTCCCACCACGTACTGACCGCGACCCAGCAGCGCGTAGAGGACGTGGCCGCCGTCGAGCTGCCCGACCGGCAGCAGGTTGAGCGCGGTGACGAACAGCCCCAGCCAGCCCGCCAGCACCAGGCTCGTGGCCTGCAGGTCGCCTCCCGCGGTGAGCTCCGGCCGCACGAGCCGCTCGATCCCCGTGAACAGCAACGGCTCGTTCAGCACGAGTCCGGCCCCGGCGGCGGCCGGCACCAGCGGCGCCGTTGCGATCCCATAGGCGAGCACCGGCAGCGCCGCGGCGACGCCCGCCAGTGGCCCCGCCGCCCCGACGTCCATCAGGATCCGGCGGTTGTAGAGCGGCGTGTTCATCTTGATCACCGCGCCCAGCGTGCCGATCGGCGAGAGGAACGGCGGGATGGGGATGTAGAAGGGCAGCGTCGTGTCCAGACCGTAGCGCCGCGCCGCGAAGAAGTGGCCGAACTCGTGACAGGTGAGGATCCACAGCAGCGCCGACGCGAAGGGCACCCCCACCACCAGGCCGCGCGCCGCAGCGGCGGCGTCGAACCCGTCCACGAATGCGCTGGCGAAGGGGTCCACGCCGCTCCAGTACGCGCCCGCCCACGTGGTCGTGAGCACCGTCAGCAGGAAGAGCACCAGGTTGCCGCCCCAGCCGCTGGGCACGGCCGCGCTGCGCGGGCGCGAGACGGTGGCGAAGGTCGCCTCTCCCACGCGCTCGAAGAAGGCGTCCACCGGCATGGGCTGGAGCGCACGCCGGAAGGCCTCGCGGCGCTCCTCTCCGCCGGCCAGCCGACCCCGCACGATGCGCTTGCGGCCCACCTGGAAGAGCCGCGGATCCTGCAGCTGACCCACGACGAACGCGTCCACCGCGTCGAGCTCCGGCGCGGGCGTCGCCAGCGCCTCCGGCAGGGAAGGCGGGAACGGAGATGCGGGACGCCCGGGTGCCTCGCTCACGAGCGGTCCCGCGCGAGGAGAGGAGCCGAAGCGGCCATGCGGCGGACGCATCCTCCTTGACGGGGGCGCGGATCGCCCGGAGCTTTCGAGGCTCGCGCGCGCCGGGCTCCCCCCGCACCCTCCCCGCGGCCGGTGCGCCGCGCCATCTCCGGTGCGTCCATGATCGTCTACCTGAACGGCGAGTTCCTCCCGGTCGAGCGGACCGGGATCTCCATCGACGACCCAGCCTTCACGCTGGGCGAGGGCGTCTACGAGACGGTGCTCGTGCGGAAGGGGCGCCTCCCCTTCTGGGAGGACCACTGGCGCAGGCTGTGCGCGTCGGCGGACGCGCTCGATCTGGAAGTCCCGCTCACCTTCGCCGCGGCCACGCGCGTGCTCGAGGAGCTGGCGCTCCGCAACGATCTGCCCGACGCGCTCGCGCGGATCCAGCTGAGTGGAGCCGGGCTTCCGCCGTGGCCGTCCGCGCCGGGCAACGGCCGGCCCGCCCGTGGACCGCGCCCGCCGCGCAGCGTCCTCGTGCGACTCGCGGCGCTGCCGCGCGTCACGGCGGATGAGGTGCTGCTCGGCTGGAAGATCGTGCTCTCGCGGCTGCCCTACGCCCCCTTCCTGCCACAGGTGAAGCACACCAGCCGCCTGGCCAACGTGCTCGCGCGGCGCGAGGCCGAGCGCGCCGGGGCCCAGGAAGCGATCCTCCTCGACGGCCGCGGCGTGCTGCTGGAAGGGACGCGCAGCAGCGTCTTCTTCCTACGCGACGAGGTCCTGTATACCCCCGCGCTGGAATGCGGGATCCTGTCCGGGGTGACGCGCGAGAGGCTTCTGCAGGCCGCGCGCCGGGAGGGATTCACGGTCAACGAAGGCGTGCACCTGCGCCACGAGCTGGAGCAGGCCGAGGAGGTCTTCCTGACGTTCACGTCGGCGGGCGTGATGCCCGTCACCGACGTGGAGGGGCGGCCGGTCGGGAACGGTCGGATGGGACGCGCCACGCGCGCGCTGCGCCTCGCCTACGAGCGCGTGCTCGCCAACGCCCTGGCGCGCGCGCCGGCCCCGGTCTGATCTCGCTGCGGCCGGCGCTCACTCCGGCTGCACCACCACTCCGTAGTGCCGCGATCGCGCGTCGAAGCGCGAGAGGAGCTTCCGCGCCTCGGCCGGGACGACCGCGGCCTCGTGGTCCTCTCCGGCGAACGCCCGGACGGCGCTCATCGACTCGAACAGCGTCAGCGTCACGAACTCGACGCCTTCGGGCACCTCCGCGCGCAGGAGGTAGGCTCCCCGATACCCCGCGACGCGACGGATCCCGGGCAGGACCTGGGTGCGCAGGAGGGTTTCGTACGCGTCGGCGGCGGTCTCGCTCGTCCAGCCGTGCCAGAGCCGGCAGATCACGGAGCGGGCGGCGCCATGGGCGGAACCATGACGTCCTGCCGCGGGAAGAAGACGAACGCCAGACCGAGGATGCTCCCGCGGTCGAACTCGTCCTCGTCGCCCCGATCTTCCATCTCCGCCAGGCGATCGGCGTGTTCGCGCGCGATCGCGAGGTTCTTCTCCGGCACTCCGGAAACGGAGCCGGTCGCGACCGCGTCGTGCGCCTGCGTGAGCCTGAAGCCGGTCCAGACGAAGGCGCTCGGCGAGATGTCGTTCTCCTGGAGTGCTTCGACGATCGCGACCCGGGCCCGACCCATTCCCTGCACGCCGGCCATGGCGTCTCCGAACCCCGCCTCGCCACCCTCGGCCGAGATGCGGTCGCTCCGCTCGTCCAGCTCCCGCGCCCACGGCTCGATCTCGTCCCAGGCGTCGTCCGTCGCCGCGAAGAACCTGTCCACCAGATCCTCGTCGAGCGTGCCGTCCGCGGGAGGGGTGAACGGGTGCTCCCGCTCCAGCTCCCCCGCCACGCGGCCCGCTTCCTCCTGGTCCTCGACCGAGGTCTGGAGGTCGCCCACCTTCTTCGCCGCGAACCCGAAGCAGGCGAACATCAGGATCACGACCAGCAGCAGGAGCGCGCCGCAGCCGATCGCGATCTTGGCCCCCGTCGAGAGACCCTTCTTCGGCGGGGCGGCAGCGGGGTCGGCGGGCGGCGGGGGCGCCGCGAGCGGTGTGCCGCTCGGAGGCGGCGGGACGTCGGTCATCGGGGCCTCTCACGGCTGGGGTGGGCCGGGTCGCGCGGCCTGACGCTGTCGGAAAGCGTTACCGCGGCGGACGAAGCTGTCAACCATCAGATCGCGCAGGATCTCTTCGCTCCCTCGGAAATCACGCGTGCGACCCCGTGTTGATCGTGACGTTCGTGGTGCTGAGCGAGCATACCGCGATCGCTTCGATCTTCGCGGCCGAGGAGCTGGTGCGCACAGGCGAGCGTCTCTCACCAGAGCATGCTGTCGAGCCGGCGCCAGGTGATCTCGCCGCCCTCCTGCACGTCGAATGCCAGGAGCATCGAACCGGCGCGGTGGCCGTCCTCGAAGTAGGCGTACACCCAGCGGTCGTTGAGCAGCACGATGTCCGCGGGGGAGTAGAACCCCATTCGACCGCCGAGCGTCCCCTCCGCCGGGATCAGCTCGGGATGCGCCTGCAGGTCGGCGCGAAGGTGGGCCACGGGGTCCGGCAGCCCGGCTTCCCGCAAGCGCCGCAGGTGCGTCGCGGTCGCGAGGAGTCCGCGGGGAATTCCGCCGGCCCCGGAGCCGCTCGCAGCCGGCAACTGCCGTCGCGCGCCGTCGCGCGCGGGATCCGCTCCTCGACGCTCCGCCTCCGTCGTCGTCGCTCGCAGCGCCGCGAGCTCGTGGCGCAGGCGCCCCGCGTCCTTCCGCGCGCGCACGGCCTCGAGCCCGGCTGACGCCGCCACGACGACGCACACCGCCGCGAGCGCGAACGCGCCGGCGCGGCTAGACATTGAACCGGAAGTGCGCCACGTCGCCGTCCTGCACGAGATACTCCTTGCCTTCGAGCCGCAGCCGCCCCGCCTCACGCACCTTCGCCTCCGTGCCCAGCCGCAGCACGTCGTCGTGTTCCATCACCTCGGCACGAATGAAGCCGCGCTCGATGTCGGAGTGGATCTTTCCTCCCGCCTCCTGCGCGCGCGTGCCGCGGCGGATCGTCCAGGCCCGGACCTCGTCGGGACCGACGGTGAAGAAGCTGATCAGGTCGAGCAGCGCGTACGCCTCGCGGATGAAGCGATCCTGCGCCGGCTCGGCGAGACCCATCTCCCGCGCGAACGCGGCACGCTCCTCGGCCGGCAACTGGGCGATCTCCGCCTCGACCGGCGCGGAGAGCACGAAGCCCGCCATGCCCCGCTCCTCGCAGAACGCGCGGACCTCGGGCGGCAGGTCCGAGCCGGCGGCGTCCTCAGGGACGTTGACCACTGCCATGGCGGGCTTGCGTGAGAGGAACGTGAACCCCGTGAAGCTCGCCCACTCCCCCTGGGCCAGCCCGAGCGCTCGCAGCGCGCGGCCGGTCTCGAGGTGCGTCAGGATGCGCTCCAGCAGCTCCGCCTCGCGTGCGAAGCCGCGCTCGCCCCTGCGCAGGCGCGCCAGCCGGCGCTCGACCACCTCGGCGTCGGCGAGGATGGTCTCGGCCTCGAAGTCCGCGAGCTCTCCGGCGGGCCTCGGTGGATCGCCCGTCGCCGCGTCCTCGAAGCCGCGCACGACCTGCACCATCGCGTCCATCTCGCGCATCGCCGTCAGAGTCGCCGCGTCGAGCGCGCGACCCGTGGAGCCCGGACTGCCGCCCACGTCACTGAACCGGACTTCGGCGTAGACCGTCTTCCGGGGCCGGAACAGGGCCGAGAGCGCGTCGATGCGGGGGTCGGGGACCTTCACGACGCCCACGTTCGCCTTCCCGCGCCCGCCCGCCGGACCGGTCTCGGCGGCGAGCCCGGTGAGCGCGTTGAACACGGTCGTCTTGCCGGTACCGGGAAAGCCCACGAGGCCG
>JBHENL010000169.1:0-10024 GCA_046262075.1 Gemmatimonadota bacterium | reverse complement strand
GCCGCGAGGAGCGCGCGGCACAGGCGCCGCGTACGACGCTCTGCTTTTCCGCCTCGCAGAGGTCACCCGCCGTTCGTCCCCGCGGCGCGCCTCACGCTTCAACGCTCGGCGCGCGGTCTTCGCAGCAACGCTCGCGGCGGCCCTCTGGACGCCGGCAGCAGCAGCGCAGGAGAGCTTCACCCTCGAGCTCTCGGGACGTAAGGTCGAGATCCCGACGCGGCGCATCGGCGGCACCGTCTACGTCGCGCTCCGGGACCTGGCGCGGGGGCTGGGGGGCAGCGTCGAGTGGCTCGACGTCGGCGAGCGCGTCGCCGCCTCATTCTCGAGCGAGCGGATGGTCTTTCGCCGCGACCTGCCCTTCGTGGAAGCGCGCGGCCGCCTGCACCAGATTCCGCACGCCCCGCGCTTTCAGCGCGGCGAGCTGTACGTGCCTTTCTCGTTCATCCAGCAGGGCCTGCCCGCAATCTTTCCGGAGCGATTCGAATTCGAACGACGAACGTCGAGCCTCCGGGGGGGGCCACCCGGCCAGGGCCCCGAACGCATCGAGTACCTCGTCGCGCCGGGGCTCACAACGCTCCGGTTCTTTTTTTCAGGGGTGACGCCGGACGTCGCGGCCGACCCGAGCCTTCCGCATACGCTGGTGCTGCGCGTTGAGGGTGCCAGCATCACGCCCCTGGAGGAGAGTGCGCTGGCGGGCCTCGGGCTCGTCGACTCCGTGCGCATCGAGCGGGAAGCCTCGGGCGTGGAGCGCCTCGTCCTGCGCCTCCACGAGGATGCCTTCCTATATCAGGTTGCCCGGCTCGAGCAACCGACCGGGTTCGAGCTCACGCTGTATGCACCCGCTTCGGGGGTGGATGCCGGCGCGGTGCTCGCGCGGGCGCAGACCTCGCGAGCCGGCGCGGAAGTGCCCTCACCTACGGGGCCCACTCAGCGCGACGTACCGGGCGGCTCGCCCGGCGCGGCACCTTCGCGTGGGGAAGGTGCCGGCGCCCAGGGCGCCGGCGACGCCCGGCCTGGAGATGTCGCCGCGGGTGGGGAAGCCGGCGCTCCCGGGGTCCAGACTCCTCTCCCGGCAGCCCGCCCCGAGGCCCGCCGTCCGCGTGCGGGCATCCGAACGGTGGTGATCGACCCCGGCCACGGCGGCCGGGACGTCGGCGCGGTCGGGCCGAGCGGTCTCTTCGAGAAGGACATCACCCTCGAGGTGGCGCTAGCGCTGCGGAAGGAGCTCGAGGAGCGCGGCGGTATGCGGGTGATCCTGACGCGGGATCGCGACTACTTCGTGCCGCTCACCGCCAGGACGCGCAAAGCCAACGAGGCCGGGGCGGACCTCTTCGTGAGCATCCACTGCAACTCGGCCCGGTCCCGGACCGGCGGCGGATTCGAGACCTACTTCCTCTCCGAGGCCAAGACCGAGGACGAGCGCCGCGTGGCGAGGATGGAGAACGCGTCGCTGCGCTTCGAGTACCCGGACATCGACCCGGACCAGCTCGGGGAGCTGAACTTCATCCTCTGGGACCTCGCGCAGAACGAGTACCTGCGCGAGTCCAGCTCGCTCGCCGCGTTGATCCAGGACGGCCTGGCGGACGAGCTCGACCTGAGGAATCGCGGCGTGAAGCAGGCGGGCTTCTGGGTGCTCAACGGCGCCTACATGCCGGCGATCCTCGTCGAGACGGCGTTCATCTCCAACCCCCGCGAGGAGCGCCTGCTCGCCTCGCGCGAGTTCCAGGACCGGCTGGTGGACGGGCTCGCCGACAGCATCCTCGAGTACGTGGACCTCTACGAGCGCAAGGTGGCCGCCGCCGAGGTCGAGGCGTGAGAGGCCCGGCCGTTCTCACGGCGCTGCTGCTCGGGAGCGCGCTGCCGGGATGCGTGTACTTCAACACGTTCTACAACGCCGAGAAGTACTACGCCGAGGGCGAGGAGCTCGTGCGCGACGCGCCGCGCGGCGAGTCCCTGCCCCCTTCCGCGCGCACCGCCTTCGAGAAGTCCATCGAGAAGTCGAGCGCGGTGCTCGCCGCTCACGGCGACAGCAAGTACGCCGACGACGCCCTGCTCCTGCTGGCCAAGGCTCACCATCACCTGGGGAACCACGCCGAGGCCGCGGCCGCGCTCGAGGTCCTGCTCCGCGAGCACCCCGAGAGCGATCTGCGGGACGACGCGATGCTCTGGCTGGCTCGCGCCGGTCGCCTGGCCGGGGACGTGGCGACGGCGACGCGGGTGACCGAGCAGCTCCTGGATTCGGGCGAGCTGTCGCGCGAGGAGCGCTTCGCGCTCGAGCTCGAGCGCGCACAGCTGGCTCAGGCGGCCGGGGACGCCGCCGGCGCGCTCGCGCTGCTCACGGAGCTCGAGCGCTCCCAGCCCGACCTCGCCCGCCGCAACGACGTGGACCTGCTCGTGGCCCGCGCGCGGCTCGAGAGCGGGGATGCGGCCGGCGCGCTGGCGCAGCTGCGGACGGCGCTGACCGGCGCCACCGACGCCCGCCGCGAGCGGCGCGTGGCGGAGGCGATGACGGAGGCTCTGGGCGCGGCCGGAGACGGTCAGGACGTGCGGGCGGCGTACGGCGAGCTCCTGGCGCAGGGCGTGGGCGACTCGCTCGCGGCCGCCATCCACCTGGCTCTCGCGCGGGGCTACGCCGCCGCGCGCGACACGGCCGCCGCCGCCGAGGCGTACGCCGAGGCCGCGCGCCGGCTGCCCGCCACGCCGCTCGCCGCGCAGGCGCTCTACCGTCGCGGCATCCTGCAGTGGCGCGGCCTCGGGGAGCGCGGGAACGGCCGCGAGACGCTGCTCGAGGCCTATCTGCAGGCGCCGCAGTCCGCCGCGGCCGACTCCGCGGTGGTGGCGGCCCGCACGATCGCCGAGATCGAGCACTACGAGGCGATCCTCTCCGGCACCGAGCGCGTTCCGGCTCCGATCCCGCAGGAGGAAGTCCGGGCGACAGCCACGTACCTGCTGGCGGAGCTGCTGTTCACCGCCGAGGACGACCCGGCGCGGGCCCGCGCGCTCTTCGAGCAGATGCTCGCGCGCTATCCCGGATCCGAGTGGACGCCGAAGGTGCTGTACACCCTCGGCTGGATGGACCTGCAGTCGGGCTCCGGTGGCGCGACGACCGAGCTCTCCCCCTACCGTGAGCGCCTGCTGCGGGAGTTCCCCGACACCGAGTACGCGCTCTATGCCCGCCAGCGGCTCGCCGCTCCCGAGCCGGCGCCCGGCCTGCGCCCGGACACCCTCGCGTTCGAGGCCGGCGCCGCTGCGCCGGGAGCCGCGTCCGGATCCTCCCCGGCGGGCGAGGAGGGCTCCGCACCCCCCGACTCGGCGACGGCGGCGCGGCTCCTGGCCGCGGCCGGGCCGATCACCGGGGCCCAGCCGGCGGCTGCCTCCGCCGCCGCGACCGTTCAGTCGCTCGACGTGAAGCTGCTCGCCCTCACGCGCGCCCTGCCGCGCCCGACGGATCCGCTCGTCGGCCTCCAGGACCGCCTGCTCGCGCGCCAGCGAGAAGTCGGCCCCGGAGCGGCAACCGGCCTCGCGCGCGGAGAGCTGGAGCGGCAGCTGGAGCGGCAGGGCGGCGAGGCCGTCGCGCCCGCGGACTCGGTGCCGGGGACGGAGACCGGCGGCGACGAGAGCGGAGCCGATCCGCCGGGCGCGCCGGCCGCGGGGCCCGGCGAACCCGGGCCGCGGGGGGTCGGCGGGGACCCGGAGCAGCAGCCGGAGCCGTGACCGTCCCGGCCGCCGTGCTCGAGGCGGCACCGCGCGCCGGCCGCGTGCGCCTCCTCGAGACCCCGCTCGTCGGCCGGGAAGCCCTCGCGCGCGACACCTGGCTCCTGCACTTCGAGGACGCCGAGCTGGCGCGAACGATCGCCCCGGGGCAGTTCCTGATGCTGGGCCTGCGGCCGCCCTCGGCGGCCGCCTTCCTGAAGCGGCCCTTCAGCGTCGCGGATGCTGCGGGCGCGCGCGTCTCGTTCGTGCTCCGCACGTACGGGCCCGGCACGGCGGAGATGGCGCACCGGCGGATCGGCGACCGGTTCGACCTGCTGGGCCCGTTCGGCCGCGGATTCCGGGTCGGCGGTTCGCAGCGCGTCGTGATGGTCGCCGGGGGCATCGGGCTCGCACCGTTCTACCTGCTCGCCCGGCGCCTGAAGGAGCTCGCCGAGCCGCCGGAGACGGTGCTGGTCTACGGCGAGCGCAGCCCGGCCTCGCTGATCCGCGGCCTGGACGCGTTCCCCGCCTTCGACCGGGTGCTGCTCTACACCGAGGAGGAGGACGGCGCGGGGCGCGGGACCGTGGTGGACGGCTTCCGCGCGCTCGCCCGGGAGGGCGCCCTGGCGGGGGCGCGGCTGTGCGCGTGCGGGCCGCGACGCATGCTCGAGGCGCTGGAGGTCGAGCGCGAGCGGCTGGAGGTGCCGGCCGAGTACTCGCTGGAGGAGCGGATGGGCTGCGGCTTCGGGATCTGCCAGGGCTGCGTCGTGCCGGCCAACCCGGCGCACGCCGACCAGGCCTACCACCTGCTGTGCCGCTCGGGACCGGTGATGGACCCGGAGCGCATCCTGTGGCCGCATCAGGCTCTCCCGTGAGTCCGGCCCCGGGACGGCCGCCTGGCGCGCGACGCACGCGGGAGCGCCGGTGAGTCGCGACCTGTCGGTCGAGATCGCCGGGGTGCGGTTCCAGAACCCGGTCTGGACCGCCTCGGGCACGTTCGGCTACGGCGACGACTTCGTGGACATCTTCGACGTGTCGCGCCTCGGTGCGGTGGTCACGAAGACGCTCTTCACCCGCCCCAGGGACGGGAACCCGCCGCCGCGGATCGCCGAGGTCGGCGGCGGGATGCTCAACTCCATCGGGCTCGCCAACATCGGCTGGGAGGCCTTCCGCCTCCGCAAGGCGCCCTGGCTGCGGGAGCACCTGGCACCCGCGCGCCTGGTCGTGAACGTCGCCGGCAACAGCCCCGAGGAGTACCGGGAAGTGACGGAGCTCCTCGAGGAGGGGCGCGAGGAGGTCGGGGCCGCCGCGGTCGAGGTGAACATCTCGTGCCCGAACGTGAACGAGGGCGGCACGAGCATCGGCTGCGACCTGCGCCTCACGCGCGAGGTGGTGCGCGGCGTCCGGCGCGCCACGTCGCTGCCGGTGCTCGTGAAGCTCTCGCCGAACAACGCCGACCTGGTGCCGTTCGCGCGGCTGGCGGAGGAGGAGGGCGCCGACGGCGTGTCGCTCATCAACACGCTCTACGGGATGACGGTGGACCTGGGCTCGCGGCGGCCGTTCCTCGGCCACGGCTCCGGCGGGCTGTCCGGCCCGAGCCTGCTGCCGGTGGGCGTCTATTGGACCTACAAGGTCTTCCAGGCCGTGAAGATCCCCATCGTCGGCGTGGGGGGCATCGCGCGCGCGGAGGACGCGCTCCAGTACCTCCTGGCCGGGGCGCGGGCGGTGCAGGTCGGGACGGCGAGCTTCCTGAATCCGCTCGCCAGTCTCGAGGTGCTCGCGGGGATCGAGCGCTTCCTGGAGGAGCACGGCGCGCACCTGGAGGAGATCGTGGGCGCGGCGCACGAGAGGCGCCCGCAGAACCTTCCCGCCGCGGCCGCCGCCCCGTGAGGCCGGCCCGGCCGCGCTGGCGCCCGGCGACGGCCGGGGAGCGGATCTTCGTGGCGCTCGACGTCGGCGATCGCGACGCTGCGCTGCGCCTGTCCGACGCCCTGCCGCCCGAGATGCCCGGCGTGAAGGTTGGCAGCCGGCTGTTCACCGGCGTGGGGCCCGGCGTCGTGCGCGACCTCAAGCGCGCGGGCCGCCGCGTGTTCCTCGACCTGAAGTTCCACGACACGCCCCGGACGGTCGCCGGCGCGGTCGCGGCCGCCGCGGAGCTCGAGGTGGACCTGCTGACGGTGCACGCCGCCGGCGGTCACCGCATGCTCGAGGCCGCCGGCGAGGCGCGGGGATCGGCGCCGCTGACGATCCTGGGCGTGACCCTGCTCACGAGCCTCGACGGCCAGGACGCGGCCGCGATCTTCGGCCCCGGGCTGCTCTCGCTGGCGGAGCAGGTGGACCGCCTCGCAGATCTGGCCGCCGACGCCGGCGTCGACGGCTTCGTCACGGCCGGCGGCGAAGCGGCGCGGGTGAGGGCGCGGCACCGCTCCCTGCTCGTCCTGACCCCCGGGATCCTCCCCGCCTGGGCGGCCGTCGACTACCCGGATCAGGCGCGCGTGGCGACGCCGCGCGAGGCGCTCGCGGCCGGCGCGGACCTGCTGGTCGTGGGGCGGGCGATCACCGCCGCGGCCGATCCCGGCGTCGCGGCAGCCCGGCTGCTGGCCGAGCTCGGCGATCTCGTAGCCGCGTGAGCCGGACCTCGACCGCGCCCTTCGCGGGCGAGGGCCTGCTCCGGCGCTTCCGTCGCCGGGGGGCGCTGCTCGAGGGCCACTTCCTGCTCTCGTCCGGGCTGCATAGCCCGCTGTACTTCCAGAGCGCGCTGCTCCTCCAGCATCCGCGCGAGGCGGCGGCGGCCGGAAGCGCCCTCGCCGTGCGGGTGCGAGAGGCCCTCGCCGGGGCCCCCCCGGGGCCGGCGGCGCCGGTGGTGGTCTCGCCCGCGCTCGGAGGGCTGATCGTGGGGCACGAACTGGCCCGCGCCCTCGGGAGCCGGGCGGTGTTCGCCGAGCGGCGGGAGGGGCGCCTGACCCTGCGCCGCGGGTTCCGGGTGGACCCCGCCGAGCCCGCGGTCGTCTGCGAGGACGTGATCACGACCGGAGGCTCGGCCCGCGAGGTGGCCGAGCTGCTGCGGGCCGACGGCGCCCGGGTGGTGGCCGTGGCCGCGCTGATCCAGCGCGGGCCGGAGGCGGCGGAGCTTGGGGTCCCGCTCGTGACGCTCGCCAGGCTCGAGGCGCCGGCCTACTCCCCGGCTTCCTGCCCCCTGTGCGCCGCGGGATCCCGCCCCGTGAAGCCCGGCAGCCGGGGAACAAACGCCCCGGGGGGGTTGTAGAGTCTGGAGCCCGATGCCGGCAGCCCCGGAGGCCCCTTCGGTCTGCCGGCACCCTCTCTGCGGAGCCGAGTCATGACGAAGCTCTCCCTCTCGATGCTGGTGCTCGCGCTGGCGATCGCCTGGCCACCGCCGGCGGCGAATGCCCAGGAGATCCAGCTGCAGCCGTTCCGGCCGCAGGAGGATCTGGCGCAGGATCCCGAGGCCGCGCGCGCCTTCAGCTCCTTCAGTCGCGGCTGGTCGGGCCGCGATGCCGACCGGATCGCCGGGCTGATCGCCCCCGACGGCCGGGCCAGCGTGGCGATAGAGAGCCGCGGCGTGAGCAGCCAGATGAGCCGGGGGCAGATCGAGGCGCTCCTCTCGGGTCTCTTCTCGGACGTGGAGCGATCCGCCTTCGACCTCTCGACCGTGGAGTTCTCCGACGAGAGCTCGGCCTATGCGGTCGGCGACTGGACCTACGAGTCGCGACGGCCCTCGTCGCGCCAGCGCGAGACGGTGTTCGTCGTCTTTCGCGAGGCGCCGCCGGGCACGTGGGTGCTCTCCGAGCTGCGGATCCGCCCCGCGCGCTGAGCCCTCGCGGGCGGCGACACGCTTGACATTCGGCGCTTCCCCTCTAGGCTAGGCGCCTCTTTGCCGGACGCTCGCGGCGTTCCCGTCGCGAACTCTCCGCAGCCTCCCCCGTCCTTCCGTGGCCCTGCACCTCCTGAACACGCTGAGCGGAGAGAAGGAGCTCTTCGAGCCTCTCGATCCGCCGCGGGTCCGCATGTACACCTGCGGGCCCACCGTCCACGACCGCGCGCACGTGGGGAACTTCCGCACCTTCCTCTTCGAGGACGTCCTGCGGCGTTACCTGGAGTACCTGGGCTACGACGTCACGCACGTCATGAACGTGACGGACGTCGACGACAAGATCATCCTCAAGGCGCGAGCGGCCGGGCTCCCGATCGGGGAGTACACGCGCCGCTTCACCGAGCTGTTCTTCGACGACGCCAGGACGCTTGGCATGCGGCCGGCGCACCACTACCCCCGCGCCACGGCGTACGTGCCGCAGATGATGGAGCTGGTCGAGCGGCTCTCGGCGGGGGGGCACACCTACGAGAGCGACGGCTCCGTCTACTTCCGGATCGCCAGCTTCCCGGAGTACGGGAAGCTCTCGGGCGTCGACCTGGCGGGAGCGAGGGACGGCGCCCGCGTGGACGCCGACGAGTACGACAAGGAGGATCCCAAGGACTTCGTGCTCTGGAAGGCCGCCAGGCCGGGGGAGCACTCGTGGGAGAGCCGCTGGGGGCCAGGCCGGCCGGGTTGGCACCTGGAGTGCTCGGCGATGGCGATGGATCTCCTCGGCGAGAGCTTCGACCTTCACGCCGGGGGAGTGGACAACGTCTTCCCGCACCACGAGAACGAGATCGCCCAGAGCGAATCGGCGACGGGCCGACCATTCGCCCGCTACTGGGTGCACGCCCAGCACCTGGTCGTCGGCGAGCGCAAGATGGCCAAGTCGCTGGGGAACTTCTCGACGCTGGGGGACCTGCTCCAGGAAGGCCACGACCCGCGGGCCGTGCGCTACCTGCTGGTGGCGGCCCACTACCGGACCCCGCTGCAGCTCACCGAGGAGGGGCTCCGTCAGGCCGCAGCGGCGCTCGAGCGGCTGCGCGCCTTCAAGGCCCGGCTGCGGGAGGCGGGGGCGGGGCCGGCGGCGCCCCGCACCGCACTGCGGGATGGCGAAGACCCTGCCACCCCCGGCTCGGCTCCAGTGGCGGAGCTCCTGGTGCGGGCCGAGGAAGGCTTCCGGGAAGGGATGGACGACGACCTCAACGTGCCGCGCGCCCTGGCGGCCGTCTTCGGCCTGGTGCGTGAGGCGAACGCGCTGCTCGACCAGGGAGCTGTCGATCCGGCGGCTGCGGCGGCACTCCTGGCCAGGCTCCGGAGCTGGGACGATATATTGGGTGTACTCGGAGATGGAGCGGACGATCTACCGCCGAGCGTGGCGCAGCTGGTGGAGGAGCGGGAGAACGCGAGGGCCAGGCGGGACTTCGGGCGCTCGGACGAGCTCAGGAGCGCGTTGAGGGAGCTGGGCTGGCAGGTCGAGGACACGTCCGGAGGTCCCAGGATCCGGAGACTGCCGCCGGGTTGACAAGAGCCGGGCGAAAGTTAAGTTTGGTGGTCTTTGCCCCGTTGCCGTCCTGGAGCGGGTCGCCCAGGCTTCCCGGATGGAACGTTTCGGTGGCCGCCGACGTAGCTCAACGGTAGAGCAGCTGATTTGTAATCAGCCGGTTGGAGGTTCAACTCCTCCCGTCGGCTCCAGCCGTCCGGTCACCTGAGCGGTCGCCACGTCCGCGAGCAGCGTCAGCGTCCTCGGTGCCGGTCGTCCCTGAACGCGCAGCAGCCCTCAACCCATCGAAGCACCCGCCGGCCGAGCGCCGGCGGATCCTCGCAGCCCGAGAGCCCGGCCCGTTCGATCTCGATCGAGGCAGGGTGCCGGGCCGCGTCCGCTGTACTTCCAGACTCCGTTCGAGACGGAGGGGTACCCGAGTGGCCAAAGGGGGCAGACTGTAAATCTGCTGGCTCAGCCTTCGGAGGTTCGAATCCTCCCCCCTCCACCACATCGCATGCGTGACCGCGGGAGTAGCTCAATTGGCTAGAGCATCAGCCTTCCAAGCTGAGGGTTGCGGGTTCGAGGCCCGTCTCCCGCTCCAGATCGACGCCGCTGGCCGGCCGTCTTCACGAGGAAGGTCTTCCGCCGGCAGGACACCGGCCCACGTAGCTCAGTCGGTAGAGCACGTCCTTGGTAAGGACGAGGTCACCGGTTCGATCCCGGTCGTGGGCTCTGCCACCGCGGTTCGAGCGCCGAGGATCCCGCCGGGACCCTGGGCAGGGCAGGGAGGGACCGTGAGCGAGACGTCCGCAACGACGTGATCACGCACATCGGGGAGTCGCGATGAGCAAGCAGAGATTCACGCGCAACAAGCCGCACGTGAACGTGGGGACGATAGGGCACGTGGACCATGGGAAGACGACGTTGACGGCGGCGATCACGTCGATCTTGAGCAAGAAGGGATTGGCGGATTT
>JBHENL010000168.1:0-22736 GCA_046262075.1 Gemmatimonadota bacterium | reverse complement strand
ACGCCTCGTACATGAGCGGCCAGGTGCTGCACGTGAACGGCGGCGAAGTCGTGAACGGCTAGGACGTGAGGTCGTGAGCCGGAAGTCGGCCGGAGACGGCCGGCCTCGGAGGTCCTCTCGCGGCGCGGCCGGTGCGTCGCGTGGCGCGAGAGGCGCTCGGGTTCGAGGAGCTGCGGCCCGGCCAGCGCGCCGCGATGGAATCGGTCCTGCAGGGGCGCGACACGCTCGCCGTGATGCCCACCGGGTCCGGCAAGTCGGCGATCTATCAGCTGGGCGGTCTGAACCTGCCGGGGCCCCCCGTCGCCGTCTCGCCGCTCATCGCACTGCTGGCCACCGCAGTCACGCGCCTGGCGGAGGCAGGCGGTCGAGACGCTCGCGACGGGCGAGGTCGCCCCCGCGCTGGTCGCGCCCGGGCTGTCGGAGGCCGCCGAGGAGGCCGGTCGTCTGCAGGAGCGGCAGCGACACCTCGATCTGACGCGCATCGAGATGATGCGTGGCTACGCCGAGACGCCGGGCTGCCGACGCGGCTACCTGCTGCGCTACTTCGGGGAGGACCTGGAGGAGCCCTGCGGTCATTGCGACAACTGCGAGAGCGGGCTCGCCGCCGAGGCGCTGGCCCGTGAGCGGCGGGAGGATCGGCCGTTCGCGGTACGCAGCCGGGTGGCGCACCGGGAGTGGGGGGAGGGCGTGGTGCTGGGCTACGAGGGGGAGAACATCCTCGTCCTCTTCGAAGACGCCGGCAACAAGACGCTCGCGACGGAGCTGGTGCTCGAGCGCGGTCTGCTCCAGCCGGCCGGCGCCCGTGGGGGGTCTTGACTCCTGTCATCGGTCATGACGCTTGACATATGACGAATTCACATCCATCATCGGTCCCGCCGATCCCTCCCCCGCGCTCATGGCCCTCGACACTGCCTCGTTCGACTGGAACCGCACCCAGCGCGTGCTCGGGCTGAGCTGGCGCGAAGTCGCCGCCATGCTCGACACGACGGAGCGCTCGCTCTACCGCTGGAAGGCCGGCGCCGTCGAGCCGAATCCCGCTCACCTCCGCCGCCTGCGCGCCCTGCAGGACCTCACCGGGCTGCTGGACCGGTTCTTCGGCTCGCGCGAGGAGGTCCGCTCCTGGCTCGCGGCTCCCGTCCCGGCGCTGGGCGGCCGCCCTCCGATCGAGCTCCTCCGGCGCGGTCGCGTGGAGGAGGTGCAGGAGGTGCTGGGCAGGCTGGCGTACGGGGTGTACGCCTAGCCGCCTCAGCCGGAGAAGAACGCGTAGAGCTCGGCGCAGGTCTCCTCGGGCGCCTCCTCGGCGAGGTAGTGCCCGCAGTCGAGGGCCCGTCCGCGCACGTCCTCGGCCCAATCCCGCCAGATCGCCAGCACGTCGTACCATTCCTCCAGCTCACCGCGAGCGCTCCACAGGGCCAGCACCGGGCAGGCGATCCGCCGCCGCCCGCGGTCGGCCTCGTCGTGCGCGAAGTCCACCGTGGCTCCGGCCCGGTAGTCCTCGCAGAGGGCGTGGATCGTCTCGGGGTTGCGGAGGCAGCGCAGGTAGTCCTCGAGCGCCTCGGGGGCGAAGAGGGCTCGCGGATCCGTCGCGCCGGCTCGCGTGGGCCGGCGGAAGTAGAACGCATCGGGGTTCGCGCCGATCAGGCGTTCCGGCAGGTCGTGGGGCTGGGCCAGGAAGAACCAGTGCCAGAAGCCGAGGCCGAACGCCATGTCGGCCCGCCGGAACGCCTCGCCCGTGGGCACGATGTCCAGGACGGCGAGCTTCCGCACGCGCTCCGGATGGTCGAGCGCGAGCCGGTACGCGCAGCGCGCCCCCCGGTCGTGGCCCGCGACGGAGAAGCGCTCGAAGCCCAGCCGCCGCATGAGCGCGACCTGGTCACGCGCCATCGCGCGCTTGGAGTACGGAGCGTGATCCGGCGTGGTGGGGGGCCTGGAGCTCTCGCCGTAGCCCCGCAGGTCGGGCGCCACGACGGTGAAGTCGCGCGCGAGGGCGGGGGCGATCCGGTGCCACATGACGTGCGTCTGCGGGTGCCCATGGAGCAGCAGGAGCGGCGGGCCCGTGCCGCCGTGCCGCACGCGGAGCTCCACCTCGCCCGCATCGATCCGCGACAGCTCGAATCCCTCGAACATCTGGTCCTCCAGGCAAGTCCCGAGCGGATCCTCAGCCGATCCAGACCTCCTCCCCCAGCTTGCGGATCGCTCCGGCGGGCAAGAGGTCGGGGAAGATCGCGAGGTGCTCCCCCACGCCGGCGGCGGATGGGAACAGTACCGCCTGCGCGCCTTCGGCGCGGAGCTTATCCGCCAGCCGGCGTGTCGCCGAGAGATCGTCGGCCACGAGGCCCTCGAGGGAGACGCCCCGCCGCCCGCGCTCGGCCGCGTCCGTCAGGTCGACCCACCGCCCCAGCTCCACCTCGAGCTCGACGACGCGGCGCGGAAAGAACGCCGCCCGCGGCACGGCCGCGCGCGTGAGCTGCCGCTCCATCTCGGCGCGCAGCGCCTCGCGCGAGAGCGAGGTGTAGAGCGCTCCGTACCCTCCGCGCGGGTTCCACCGGCCGCCGTAGCGGACCGAGCCCTCTGCGCTCAGGGGGTCGAGGTCCGGGCGCACGTGGCGCAGGACGCGGAGCTTCACGCCGCGCCACGGCCTCCGGCTCTCCCGCCCGGCAGCCGAGTCAGCCTCTCCACGGTGAGCGTCGCCACCCCATGGTGGCGCTCGACGACGCCCTCGGCCAGGAAGGGCCCCGCGTCCTTCAGCAGGTGCCCCCAGCGGCGGTACGCGCTCGGGAAGAGCGTCGTCTCGCCCACGCCCGCCTCGTCCTCGAGCGTCAGGAATACCATCGTCTCGCCCTTCACCGTCACCTCGTGGCGACTGGCGATCGCCACGCCGGCGGTGCGCACGCGCTCGCCGGTGGCGGCGCAGTCCACCTCGGCGGCGCGCACCAGCGGCACGCCCGGGCGCTCGCGCGGGGCGCCGTCCGGCGCCTCCCCTGCCGGTCGCGGCTCGGTCTGCAATCCTGCGAGTCCCGGCCGGTACGGCGCCAGCGGGTGCTCGCGCACGGTGATCCCCAGCTCGCCGATCTCCCACGCGAGCGCCTGCTCGGGGGTGGGCGGCGGCAGCTCCGGCGCGGGGCGCTCGGCGCCCCTGACCGCCAGCGCCAGCCGCTCCTCCGCCGCGCGCGCGGCGCGGTAGGCGTTCCCCTTCCACAGCAGGCGCGCCTCGAGGAGCAGCGTCGTGCGGCTCCTCCCGAGCGCGTCCAGGGCGCCGCACTTGACGAGCGACTCGAGCTCGTCCTTGCCGGGCCCCGCGCGGCCCGCGACGTCGCGCAGCGAAACGAACGGGCCCCAGCGGCGCGCCTCGACGATCCGCCGCGCCGTCTCGGCGCCGAGCCCCCTCACCTGCGCCAGCGGGACGCGAATCGTCCCGCGGGAGCCGGGCGGCGGCGGAGGCGCGGGCGGGGGGTCGCGCTCCGGGCGCGCCGGGAGCGGCTCGCCGCGCCCGCCGTGCTCGAGCGGCGGCGGCTCCTCGAAGACGCCGAGGCCGGCTTCGACCAGTTCCCACGCCGCGCCGCTGGCCTGCACGTCCGGCGGGAGGAAGCGGATCCCGAGCCGCTTCGCCTCCTCGACGTGCGCGCGCCGCGGGTACATGCCCTGGTGGTTGTTCAGGACCGCGACGTAGAACTCGGCCGGGACGTGCGCCTTGAGATAGGTCGCCTGGTAGGCGAGCACGCCGTAGGTCGCCGCGTGCGCCTTGCAGAAGGCGTAGCCCATGAACTGCTTCATCTGCTCCCACACCCCCCACGCCGTCCCCTCGTCGAGCGCACCCGCCACCGCGCGCTGGAAGAACGCGTGCGCCACGCGGTTCACCTGCAGCGGCGTCGTCCCGTCCTCGATCGCGCGGCGCAGCCGGTCGGCCTCCTCCAGCGAGAAGCCCGCCACCGCGTGCGCCACGCGCATGATGTCCTCCTGGTAGAGCATGATCCCGTAGGTCTCGCGCAGCAGAGGCTCGAGACACGGGTGCGGAAAGACGACGGCCTCCTCGCCGCGGCAGCGGCGCACGTAGCGCTCCTTCATGCCGCTCCCGGCGGGGCCGGGACGGATCAGCGAGAGTGCCGCGATCAGCGCGTCGGAGCTCTCGACGCGCAGCATCCGCATCAGGCTGCGCATCCCGGGCGACTCGATCTGGAAGCACGAGAGCGTCCTCCCCTCGCGCAGCAGCCCGGCGGTGGCGGGGTCGGGGTCGGAGATCCGCTCCAGGTCGATCTCGAGCCCGCGGCGCTGGCGCACGAGCGCCACCGTGTCCCCGAGCGTGGTGAGCGCCCGCTGACCGAGCAGGTCCATCTTCACGAGGCCCAGCGCCTCGACGGCGTCCATCTCGGGCTGGGTGACCACCAGGCCCTTCGTGGCGCGCTCGAGCGGTAGCAGGCGGGTGAGGGGCTCGCGGCCGATCACGACGCCGCCCGAGTGGATCCCGAGGTGGCGCGGCAGCCCCACCATCCGCTCGGCCAGCCGCAGCACCGTCGGATAGGGCTCCTCGTCCACGGGGAAGCCGCGGCACTCGGGAGTCGCGCGGATCGCCTCCAGCAGGCGCGAGGGGCCCTCGTCGCCGGCCGGCCGCCGTCGCGTGCGCCGGATCGTCGAGCCCTCCGGAACGGGCCGCCCGTAGAGCCGCGCCATCCGCGCCGCGGGCTCGCCGGGAACCGCGTGCCCGGGCAGGCCGCGCGAGAGGCGGTTCACGACGTCGTTGGGGACGCCGTACGCCTTGGCGGCCTCGCGGAACGCCAGCCGCGTCTGGAACGTCGTGTGCGTCGAGATCATCGCCGTACGCTCGGCACCGTAGGTCCCGTAGACGTAGCCCAGCACCTCGTCGCGCCGCGCCCAGCAGAGGTCGAGGTCGACGTCCGGCACGTCGGTGCGCGAGCGGTGCAGGAAGCGCTCGAACGGCAGGCCATAGCGCAGCGGGTCCACGTTCGTGATCCCGAGCACGTACGAGACCAGGCTCGAGGCCGCCGAGCCGCGGCCCACGCAGGGAATGCGCTTCATGCGGCAGAAGCGCACGATGTCCCAGACGACCAGGAAGTACCCGGAGAAGCCGAGCTCGCCGATGACTTCCAGCTCCTCCGCCAGCCGGGCGGGCGCCTCATCGGGGACGGCGCGGTAGCGCCGGCGCATCCCCGAGAGGCAGCGGTTCGTCAGGTACGTGTGGTGGTCGGCCGCGCCGGCCGGCAGCGGGAAGCGCGGGAAGCGCGTCGTACCGAGCTCCAGGCGAGCGCCACAGTCAGCCGCGAGGGAGGCCGCGTTCGCGAGTGCTTCGGGAACGGCGGCGAAGCGCTCGCGGAAGGCCGCCGGCGAAGGGAAGGAGGCTCCCCCGGAGGCGACCTGCGCGGGCCGCAGCTTCGAGACGAGCGTCTTCTCCCGCACCGCGCACAGGACGCGGTGGAGCGGGGCGTCGTCGGCATCGAGGAAACGCACCTCGGGTGTCGCCACCGGCGCCACTCCCAGGTTGCGCGCCGCCGAGAGCAGGCCGCGGTGAGTCTCGCCGCGCCAGCTCACGAGCTCGGCGAAGAGGCTCGCGCGCTCGATCCGCGGCGCCAGCCGCTCGAGCAGGGTCGGGTGGCGGGTGAGCACGAACAGACCGCGCGACAGCGGTGGAAGGGCGTCGGCGAGCCGGAACCCCTCGTGGAGCTGCCGGCTCGTGATCAGCCGGCAGAGGTTCGCGTAACCTCCGGCGTCGCGCGCCAGGCAGACGGCGTCGCCGGCTCCGGCCGGGTCGGTGACCCGCGCTCCCAGGATCGGCCGCAGCCCCTCGGCGAGCGCCGCCTTGAAGAAGCGCACATGGCCGTAGGCGTTGTCGGTGTCGGCGAGCGCCACCGCCGCGACGCCGTGCGCGCGCGCGCGAGCGCAGAGCGCCTCGACCGGTGCCGTGCCGTCGAGCAGCGAGAACTCGCTGTGGCAGTGCAGAAAGGCGTCCACCCGTCCCCCCCGAGCACGGCCCCGACCGGTCCGGCAGGCCGCTCATGGGAAGCCTTCCGGGCGCTCCCGCCGCATTCATCCCTCGTTGCGGGGCAGCCGGTCACGACAGGATTGACTTTCGGGCTATGTTCGGTATCCTATGGTCCGTACGCAAGGCTGGAGGGCCCTCCGGCCCCGCGCGAAAGCGGAGTGAAGGCGGGAACAGGGACGGAAGCCGCGGCGCTCGCGTGGCGCCTTTCGAGAGGCATCCCCACGTCGCGCCCGGTTTCTGCCCGCTCCGGCAGTGGCGTTTCTTCTTCGCCGGCGTCCCGACTTCTCGGGGACCGGCGCCATCGCGGGCTGCAAACCCGCCCAAATCACCGAGGGAGGAGGGGCTGCATGGATCACACCCTGGTCCACTTCGAGATCCCCGCGGACGACCCGGAGCGCGCGGCGCGATT
The DNA here is from genome assembly GCA_046262075.1 of Gemmatimonadota bacterium. GTDB lineage: Bacteria > Gemmatimonadota > Gemmatimonadetes > JACCXV01 > JACCXV01 > JBHENL01. The sequence continues at coordinate 16,332 of JBHENL010000168.1, read as the reverse complement.
CTACCGCGAGCTCTTCGGCTGGCAGGTCGAGAAGTGGGAGGGAGGGGGCGCGGGCGGCCTGCCCGAGTACTGGATGGTCATGACGGTTCCGGCCGACGAGCAGGGACGACCCACGCGCGCGGGCGTGAACGGCGGGATGATGCGCCGCCAGCAGCCCGATCAGGCGCCGGTGAACTACGTCGGCGTCGAGAACGTGGACGAGTACGTGAAGAAGGCCGAGCGCCTCGGAGGCCAGCTCGTGGTCCCGAAGCAGGCCGTCTCGACGATGGGTTGGTTCGCCTGGCTGAAGGACCCCGAGGGGAACGTGTTCGGCGTGTGGGAGACGAACGTGGCCGGCTGAGCCGAACGACGAGTCACGAAGCGTGCGAAGGGGCTCGAGAGATTCGGGCCCCTTTTCAGTGGGACTCCCCGGCGTTCCCTCCGTGGAGCGACGAGCGTCCGAGGCAGGAGGGTCTTAACCTTTCATCCGGAGTCGCGTCCAAGTGGATAACCCGCCCAGGCCCCAACGACCCGCGGAGAGAGGAAGCCCACCCGATGAAGACCTGGATCCCGCTCGTCGTGACGCTCGTGCTCTCGCTCCCCGCCTCCTGGGGGTGCAGGGACGGCGACGTCGCGACCGCTCCGCTCACGGACGAGCTCGGACTCGAGGACGTCGCTACGGCCGACGTCGTCTCGCTCACCCACCTCGAGGATCTTTCGGAGGAGGACCGCGCCGCGGTGCGCGCGGCCCTCGAGGAAGCCCGCCTCGAGATCCGCGCGACTCGCGAGCGCTTCCGTTCGGGCGAGATCACGCGCGACGAGGCCCGTGACCAGGTCGCTGCCGTTCACGATGCGTTGATCGGGGCTCTCTCGTCGCTGCTCAGCGAGGAGCAGATCGAACGCCTGCTGCGCCGTGGCCCCGATCGTCCCGCGCCCGACCTGGATCTGACCGAGCAGCAGAGGCTGGCGCTCCAGGCGCTGCGGGACGAGTTCCGGACGTTCGTTCGCGACGTTCGCGCCGCGGTGCACGACGGGGAGATCTCCGCGCGCGCTGGACGCCACCAGGTGCGCGAGAAGGCACGGGAGACGCGTACGGCCTTCTGCGCATTGTTGACGCCGGAGCAGCGGGCGCACGTGCCGTTCTGCGCCCGGACGTAGGTGGGCTGACCCCGACCGGCGCATCACCCGCTCACGACGCGGTCGAGGCTCCCGCCCCGACCGCGTCTCAGGCCACCAGCCGCCGGGCCCGCGCGAAGGCGAGGGCGCTCTGCGGCGTGACGTGCTCACGCCCGCGACCGGCTCCGGGAGCCGGCAGGACCCAGGGGGCACGCTGCACCGAGGCATCCCGGGGCGACGCGGCTGCGGCGCGCTCACAGCTCCGCGCCGTCTCCGCGCGCCGCGCCCGCGCGGCGTCGCGACTCTCGCGCGCCTCGCGCACCTTCCTCTCGAGCGTCTCCTGGTACGCCGGCTCCACCTGCTCCAGCACGGTGCTCTCGTCCCGCACGCATTGCTCGAGGAAGACCTCGACGAGGCGCGGATCGAACTGCGACCCGGCCCAACCCCGCAGGCTCTCCTTCACCTCCTCGATCGCCATGGCCTCCCGGTAGACGCGCTTCGAGGCCATCGCGTCGAAGACGTCCACCACGTGCAGGATGCGCGCGCCCACTGGGATCTCGTCGCCACCGAGACCGTACGGGTAGCCGGATCCATCGTGGTTCTCGTGGTGGTAGCGGATCACGTCCTCGATCTCGCCGCGGAACAGGCTCACCTGCGCGGCGAGCTCGGCGCTCACGATCGGGTGCAGCTCCATGCGCGTGCGCTCCTCGGCCGTCAGCCGATCGGGCTTGCGCACGAGGTTCGTGATGGCGAGGTCCACCTTGCCCAGGTCGTGCAGGTACGCCGCGATCTCGATCCGCTCCACTTCGCGCATCGGGAGCCGGAGCGCGAGTGCGAGGCGCTTGGCGTACTCGGCGACGCGCAGCGAGTGACCCGCCGTGTACGTGTCGTGCGTCTCGATCACCTTCACGAGCGTACGCACCGTCTCGGTGTAGTTCGTCTTCAGCCGGACGTACTGCGCGTACGCCTCGCGCAGCAGGAAGAGCGGCCCCAGGAACAGCACAGGGCCGGCGAGCCAGAGCTGCCTGTACGCCACGACCAGGAGCAGCGCGAGCGGGATGCTGCACACGACGTACAGGACCTCCCAGCGATAGTGCGCCGCCCAGTTGCTCCAGTAGGGGGTCCCGTGGAGGCACGAGAGTGCGAGGCTCACGAGTCCCGTGTTGACGACGAAGTACGTCACCACGGCGGCCGCCATGGCCGGGACCTCCTGCGCCACGTGCGTGGAGGCCGTGTGGCGCATGACGAGCTCGAAGACGACCGCGGCGGCGGCCAGCGAGAGGAAGGTCTGCGCCGTGTTGAACACCGACTTCCGCGAGCCCTTCCGCTTCACGAAGGCTTCGGTCAGGAAGACGGCGGCGGATCCGGCGATCGCGGCGTGGAGCGGGGGGAAGAGCGCGACCAGGGCGTAGGACGAGAGGCCCGAGATCGTGATCTCGGCCTGGTTACCCCGCGGCGTGGGCAGCAGCAGAGGCTTGGTCTCCGCCGCGAGGTTGACGCAGACGAACAGCAGCAGGCCCAGCAGGTGGCGCGCCTGGATCGCCGGCTCGAGCTCCCACAGCCCGTGCGCGGCGAGCGTCGCGGCGAGGAAGAGCGCCGCGGTGAGGAGCTCGAGCTTCCTCATCCTCAGTCGTCGTCATCGTCGTCGTCGTCCTCATCGTCGTTCGCGGAGTCGCCGTCGCCGTCGTTCTCGCCACCGTCCTCCTCGTCGTCGGCGCCGTCGTCCTCCCCGGTATCGTCGCCGTCGGCGTCCGAAGAGCCGCCGTCGTCACCTCTGTCGTCGTCGCCGGACCGCCGTCGTCATCCTCCGTGTCCTCCCCGTCCTCGTCTCCGCGGCCATCCTCGCCTGCGTCGGGTCCTTCCACGTCGCCGGGATTTTCGGGGTCGCTGCCCGCGCCGCCCTCCTCAGTACCGGGCTCCGCCGGTGTCGGTGCCGGCTCCTCGGAACCGTCCCCCAGCCCGGAGTCCTCGCCGACGCGCACCTCGCCGGAATCGGGATCCCCGGCGACGCGCCCGATCACCTGCGTCGTCGTGCCGGAGTCGCTGAGCTCGTCACCGTCGTCGTCCACGAAGAGCTCGGCGTTCATGACCGCGCGTCGCCGTCGTTCACGAGCTTGACGCGGACGAACGTGCGATGCGCGGCATCCGCGACGATCTCGAGGCTGAAGGGTCGCTCCTCGGAGATCACCCCCTCGAGCCGGTAGGCGCCGGGCGTAGCACGCAGCTCGAACGTGCCGCCGAGCCCCGTCTGCTGCTCGTCCACGACGACCGCCGAGGCGTCGAGGAGGCGCACGGTGACGCCCTCGAGCGGCGTGCCGCCGAGGAATGGCTCGTCGTCGATCCCGAGCAGGTTGGTGTACTTCCGCGGGCCGTGAGCACGCCCGCTACGCGCGCGGGATCGGCGGCGGCGACCGGCGCCGTCGGGGAGCCGGCGCTGGAGCAGGAGGCGAGCACGCAGGCGAGGACCAGGCCGGCGACGGCGCGGGCGCAGGCATGAACGGGAGTTGGGGCGATGCTGCGCACGAGTCGTCTACGTGGTTCGCGAGCGGGGGTGATCGAGGGCTTCGTCGGACGGCGCTGCGCCCGCCTCACGGCGCGAGCATCGGAGGGCGAGAGCCGCCGGGTGCAGGACGACGATGCAAGTCGGCTGCCAACGCGGCCGGAGGGATGAGAATCCGGGGGTGGAGGCGGCCGAAAATCGCCGGTGATCGGCGGAAACCGCGACGCTACCGCCTGCACGGCGCGCCGCAGGCGTCAGGTCACGGTCCCAGGAAACACGAAGGGGGGCCTCGTCGGCCCCCCTCGCCGCGCCCCGTCGCCCGCAGGGCGGACGGCGGATCGCGCTCGTGGAAGAGTCTCGCCAGGCTCTTCAGGCCCCCTTCGGCCCCAGCTGGCCGGGCGAGACGCGCTCCTCGAGATCCTCGGCGGAGAGCTCGATCGCCTTCGCGTCCTTGCCCGTCTGCGTCCGGATCTGGCGCTTCTGCTCTTCGGTGAGCTCGATGCGGATGGACTTCTTGCCCTTGTCTTCCACCGTGCCTCCTCGTTGAGATGGTCCTTCTCCGCCGCTGACGCCTTCGCGGAGACGCCGCGGCTCGATCGACGTCAGCATAGCACGTCCGGCAGGACCGCTTCTAGGACGGTAGGCACCCTGGCCGCGTGACTGCGGGCCGCCCTGGGTGGCATTCGGGGTCACGCGCGCCGACGCGGCTCCAGGCGTACCCCGAGGGTTTCCGTCAGCACGGCCACAACGTGATCCAGGTCACCGAGCTCGCCGCGACGCCGTCAGTCGTCGCGCAGGACCAGCGCCGACTCGGAGACGCGGATGATCCTTCCTTCCGCCTCGAGGAGATCGCCCTCCAGGAGCTCCTTCAGCACCCGCGAGACCACCTCGCGACTCGAGCCGATGCGGTCGGCGAGCTCCTGGTGCGTCGGCCGCGTGAAGACGATCCCGTCACCACCCGGGTTCGGCTCGCCCTCGCGCTCGGCGATCTCCAGGAGCGCCGAGAGCAGGCGCTCCTTCACCGTGAGCAACGCATGCTCGCCTATCTTCTGATATCCTTCCCGGACGCGCGTCGCGAGCTCGCGCAGCAACGCCGCCTGCGCGGCGGGATGAGCCTCCACCCAGCGCACCAGCTCGGGCCCGCCGAAGCGCGCCAGCCGGGCGCGCGTCACGGTGATCGCCGTCGCCGGCTCCACGCCGCCGTCCACCACCGCGGCGAGTCCCACGAGGCCTCCGGCGCGCACGAGCCGGATCACGACCTCCTTCGCCTCCTCGTTGGTGAGCCCGACCTTCACCTCGCCGCTGACGACGAGGTAGACCGAGCGGGCCGGCTCGCCCTGGTAGAAGAGGATGTTGTTCTTGGGGTACGTGTGGCAGAGCACGGCACCCTGCAGCTCTGCCAGGGAGCTCTCGCCGGCCGCCGCCAGCACGGGAGAGAGCCGCGCCGCGGCGAGCCAGTCGTCGCGCTGCGGCTTGCTGATCATATCCAGAAGTCCAGCCGCACGAGCTGGCGGACTCCGTGCGCGACCGCTTCGGCAACGGTCCCGCGGCCGGTCACGATCTTCGCCGTACCGGTCATCCCCGGAGCGGGGAGGCGCGCACCGGGCGGGATCGGCACCTCCGCCTCCACCCAGCCGTCGCGCGCAGCCGGAGAGACGCGCGAGACGCGCGAGACGAACGTGACGCGCGGCCAGGCGGGGAACTTGAGGTTGGCGCGCTGGCCGACGGCGACCCGGCCGGCCCGCCGCAGCGGGAGGCGGACCCGGGCCGTGCGGCCGGTGGCGGAGGCGATCTCCAGCAGCGGCTCGCCCTCGCGGAGTGCCGCCCCCCTGCGCTCCTCGAGGCGGTAGGCGAGCACGACGCCCTCGAACGGCGCGCGCAGCACCTGCGCGGCCTGCTTGGCGCGCAGCAGCGCGACCTCCTGCCGCACCTTCCCCACCTCCGCCTCGGCGCGCGCGGTGCCGGTCCTGTCGCCGAGCCCCTGTGCCTGCGCCCGCCGCACGTCTAGCAGGCCCGCACGCGTCTCGAGCTCCAGCAGCCGCGCCTGGAGCTCGGGGCTCCAGAGCCGCGCCAGCGGCTCCGCCGCGCGAACCCGCTGGCCCTCGGTCACGGTGACCTCGTCGAGGATGCCCGACACCGGCGCATGGACGCGGGCGCGGGGCGCCGCCTCGACGCGCGCCTCGCCGCGCGCCCGAAAGGTCCAGGGCAGCAGGAAGGGAAGCGCCGCCGCCATCGCGATCGCCGCCAGGACGAGGGCCATCCTCCGGCTGGCCACGAACCCCGCGCGGCTGGTGGTCGCGGCCACGAAGGCGAGCGCGCGCAGCCGGCCGCGATGCCGCCACAGCACCCGACCCAGGATGAAGAGGACGAGCGGCCACACCCAGGGGCCGATCGCGCGCCTGAGGATCAGGGTCAGCCAGATCAGCGAGGCCAGCGCGGCCACGATGCTGTAGGCGAACGCGAGGCCTCCGTACAGCAGGAACACGCGCCGTTCCCGCGGCGAGACGGGCGGCTCCGTCGCCGCGATGCCGAGCAGCCGCCGCTTGGCCAGCCAGCCCCAGTACCCGAAGGCGCGCTTGCGGAGGTTCGGGATCTCCAGGTAATCCGAGAGCGCGTAGTAGCCGTCCAGCGGGATCAGCGGGTTCAGGTTCCCGAGGACGCCGGCCACGCCGCCGGCGAGAATGGTCAGGAACGTGACGCGATAGAGGAGCGTCCCGGGCTCCATGAAGAGCCACGCGATGGCCGCCAGCGCAGCGATCAGCAGCTGGATCCAGGGCCCTGCGAACGTGACCCACAGGCGGTGCGAGCGGCGGTGGAAGAGCCAGGCATCGTTCGTGTTGCAGAAGAGGGCGGGCGAGAAATACAGGAGCATGGCGCCGATCTCGTGCACGTGGCCGCCGAAGCGCTTCGTCGTGAGCCCGTGCCCCAGCTCGTGGATCCCGACGATCACGAGGAAGAGCAGGTACAGGAGCGCGTAGTCCCAGCCGCTCACGCCGGAATGGGTGTACAGCCCGGCCGCGCCGGAGTAGATCTCCGCGCCCTTCACGACGAGGATCACGACGTAGATCGCGAAGAGCGCGATCGAGACGCCGACGAAGCCCGGCGTCCACATCCACGCCAGGCGCGGGACGACGCGGTCGAAGAGGCGATCCGGGTCGCCGATGGAGAAGCGCATGCGCAGGAGCGACCCCTTGGTCCGGCCGCCAGCGCGCACGCGCCGCTGGCCGCGGATGCGCTCCATGAGCATCAGGTGCTCCTCGGCCGGCGTGCGCTCGACGAGGCCCATGCGCTTGAGCCTCTGCGCGAAATCCGCCACGCGTCCCGCTTCCACGGCGTGGCCCAGCCTGTCGGCGACGGCCTGACCGATCGCCGCCGGCGTGCGCGTCCCGTCCATGAGCCGCATGAGGGCGATCTCGGCCTCGCCGAACTGCGAGTACTTCCCCTCGCGGGGCTCCTTGACGATGTAGTGCACCTTCCCGTGGCTCTCGCGGCGGACGATCGTGAGGTCCGGGCGCAGCCGCGGCTGCATCTGCAGTGCCCCGAGGCTCACCCGCCCCGCCGCTCCTCGCCGGAGCCGGCGTCCCCCGGCCCGTCCACCACGGGCGCCAGGCGGACGCCGACTTCGCCCCCGGGCAGCAGGCCGCTCCCTCCCGCGAGCTCCACCACCACCTCCCGCGTTCCGCTGCCGGCGTCCACGACCGGCGCGACCAGGACGACGCGACCCAGCGCACGCGTTCCGTCGAGCCCGGTGACCTCGACCGCGGTCCCCGATCGGAACGCTCCCGCCTGCGCCTCCGGGACGAGCAGCCGCGCGCGCAGGGGGCTCATGGCGGTGATCCGGAACAGGGGCGTCGTGGCGTCCACGCGCTCTCCGATCCTCACGTAGCGGCGCGCCACGACGCCGGCGAACGGAGCCTGGACGCGGGTGCGCGAGAGGTCGAGGTGGGCGCCGGCGAGATCGGCCTCGGCCTCGCTGAGCTCGTGCTTCAGCCGCTGGTGCTCGGCGGGCGTCGCGTACCCCTTCTCGAGCAGCTGAGCCGTCCGGTCGAGTTGGGCCGCTACCTCGTCCGCCCTCGCCTGGGCCGCTTGCACGGCGAGCGCCGGCCGGGCGTCGTCGAGCACCGCCAGGGTCTGCCCGCCGCGGACGCGGTCCCCCAGCTCGGCGTGGATGCTCTCGATCGCCGCCGCACTGCCCGCGCTCGTGTTCTCGTCGAGGAGGGCGAAGACGTCGGCGTCTCGCTCCGCGTAGAGGTGGGTGCGGAAGCCCGCGGGTGGCGCCGGCTCGGAGATCGGCGCCGGTTGCGGCAGGGGCGCGGCGGCGGGAGGCGGCGCGCCACCCGGGACGCGCGCCGCGGCCGGGGCCGGCCCCTCCGCCCTCGGCTTCGAATCGATCTCCTCTCCGCACGCCCCCATCGCCAAGCCGACCAGCGCCAGGACCGGGCCGCGGGAGAGGGATCGGGCGCTCATCGCCACCACCGCAGCTGGACCCAGCGGACGAACGGCCGCGCCAGGAACCAGCCCAGCGGCCGCACCTCGCCCACGATCTTGGCGCGGGCCTCCATCCCGGGGCGGAGCAGGCCGCGACCGTTCTCCAGGTCGGAGCGCACGACGAACGTGGGCGAGCCGCCGCCCGTCGAGTCGGCGTACGAGGCCACACGCGTCACGCTGCCGACGAACGTGTACTCGGGTCGCGCGGCAACCCGCACGCGGATCGTCTGGCCCGCGCGCACGCGCTCCACGTCGGCCTGTGAGATCCGCGACTCCAGCTCCAGCCGGTCGGTCCGGCCGAGGACCACGAAGGTCTCGCCCGGCTGGAGCCGCTCCCCCACGCGCTCGCGGGGACGGGGCGTCAGCACCACTCCGGCCACCGGCGCCCGCAGGCGCATGCGCTCCGAGCGCTCCCGCAGCAGGCCGATTCGCTGCTCCAGCTCGCGGATCTCGAGCTGTGCCACCTGCGCCGCCGCCTGGTCGCCCCGCGCGCGCGCCGCGGCGGCGTCACGCTCGCGCACCGCCAGCGTCGCCTGCGCCTCGTCGCTCTCCATCCGCAGGTCGTCGTCGCGGAGGACAGCCACGACCTCCCCGGCGCGGACCGACGTCCCCTCGTCCACGATCGACTCCTGGATCAGCCCGCCCACACTGGCCCGCACGGGGCTGCGAGACCCCGGCAGGAGCCGCGACTCCTCGGGTTTGATGCGCTCTCCGCAGGGGATCAGGACGAGCGCGAGCACGACCGCCGCGGGGACTGCCAGGCGCCGCAGGAGCTTCCGGCCGCCTGCGCCCGCGGAGCGGCGGCGCCAGGCGGCCGAGCGCTCGAGGAGTCCCGCGAACGGCACCTGGTCGTAGAGCTGCGCGTTGCGCAGCGCGACCGAGGCCTGGTTCGCCAGGAGCTCGACCGCCTCGAGCTCTCCCGGCTCGAGGAACTCCGGCTTGTTCGCTTCCAGGTAGAGCGCCCCCAGCCGGCCCTCGTCGTCGCGCAATGGAGCCAGGCACAACGACCGCACGCCCGTCCGTTCCACGTAGGCGCCGAACGCGCTGCGGACCGCCGATTCGAGCCCGTCGCCGGCCGTGAGGTCGCGCACGTAGACGATCTCGTCACGCTCCACGAGCCACGCGATCAGCCGCTCGAGCTCTCGGTCCGCCTCGGCGAGCGCGCCGAGCTCCTCGCGCCCCGAGATCGCGCGCAGAACGAGCCGCCCGCCCTCGGTGAGGCCGATCGCCGCGCGATCGTAGTCGAAGGCCTGGCTGCCGAGGTTCACGAGCGAGAGCGCCAGCCGCTCGACGTCCAGCGTGGAGGTGATCTCGCGGCTGATCCCGAGCAGCGCCCGCAGGTCGCGCGCGTGGCGCTCCACCTCGTGGAGCTGCGCGTTCCGCAGCGCCAGCCCCGCGGTCAGGCCGAGCCCCTCGAGAAGGGCGAGGTCCGTCTCGTCGAAGCACCCGCTGCCGGAGCGCTTGTTCAGCACCTGCAGCACCCCGAGCACGCGGCCTTCGGCCTTCAGCGCCGCGGCGAGCACCGAGCGCGTGACGAACCCGGTCGCGTCGTCCACCTGGTGCACGAAGCGCTGGTCCGCGCGGGCGTCGGCGACGATCTCGGGCTCGCCCGTGCGGGCGACGTCGCCCACGATGCCGGCCCCCACCGGGAGCTCGAGCCCCTCGACGGTGTCGCCGGCCGGGCCTCGCGCGAGGGTGCAGACCACGTGCTCGTCGCGACGCAGCCAGACCGAGCCGGCTTCGGCGTCCAGCAGGTCCAGCGCCCGGTCGAAGACCCGCGGCAGGAGCTCGTTCGGATCGAGGGTGGAGTTGAACTCGAGGGAAGCCTGGTACAGGAGCTCCAGGTGCTCCAGTGGAGCGCTGGTCAACCGGCTGTGCATGCGGCCGATCCCTCCCGCCCGTCGTTTCTCGCGGCTGGTCCCCGAAGGGAGCCGCCCGGTCCGCCCGGGCGGTACCGTGGCCGGGCAGTCCGGAAGTGTCAAGAAAAGAATCGGCGAGAAGGCGGAGCGCGGCGGACGCGCCGATCGAGGCCGGCGCCGGGCGTGACCGGCGGAGGGGCGTCAGAGGGTCAGGGAAGGCACGCGCAGCACGAAACCGTGGCGGTCCTGCGGCAGGTCGTTCAGCAGGAACAGCGACGGTCCCGCCACCAGCGCCGAGAACCCGTATTTCTCGCGGATCCGGTCCACGCCCCGATACAGTCCGGCGGGGTCGGCGCGCGCGTCGAGGAACAGGTCGGCCTGGCGCGCTCCGCCAGGGACCAGGCCGGACAGCGCCACGCCCACCAGGTGCAGCCGGGCGCGCCGGACGTAGAGCGCGCGGTAGAGATCGCGTGCGGCGCGGAACACCTCGGGGTCGAGGGTGACGGGCGCGGGCAGCGTCACGCGCCGCTCCGCCCCCACGCCGTCGGAGTAGCGGATGCGCACCCCCACGGTGCGCGCGGCGAGGCGCCGGCGGCGGAGGGCGTGCGCGGCGCGCTCGGTCAGGTAGTAGAGCGTCCCCTCAAGGTGGTCGGGGTCGTCGGTGGCCTCCTCGAAGGAGCTCTCGCGGCTGATCGAGCGCGGCGCGCGATCGGGCTCGACGCTGCGCGCGTCGCGCCCCCACGCCCGCTCGTGGAGCGCAGCGCCGTGCGCGCCGAAGAGCGCTTCGAGCACGGGCTTCCGGAGCCGGCGCAGCTGGCCCGCCGTCTCCACGCGCAAGTCGGCCAGCTCGTCCCGCACGGCGGGGCCGGCGCCGGGCAGCTCCTCCAGCGGGAGGTCGCGCATCGCGCGCGCCTCACGGCCGGGCAGCAGCAACCCGATCCCACCCGGCTTCCCCCAGCGCGCCGCGGTGCGGGCGGCGACGCGGTTCGTGCCGATCCCGATCGTGACCGAGAGCCCCGTCTCCGCGCGCACACGCTCCCGCAGGCGCTCGGCGGCCTCGAGCGGCCACAGCCCGGGACCATCGTGGCGGAAGCCGTAGTGGCGGTCCAGGCCCGTCATGTCGCAGTAGACCTCGTCGAGCGACACGCGCTCCACGCGCGGGCTGAACTGGCCGCAGATCCGCACCACCTCGTCCGCGAAGCGGGCGGAGACCTGCGCGTGCCCCTTGCGCACCACCAGCGCCGGGCAGAGCCGGCGAGCCTCGGCGAGGCGCATCGCCGCGCGCACGCCGAACGTCCGCGCTTCGTACGAGCAGGAGGCGACCACGCCGTCGCCCACCGCCACCGGCTTGCCGGCGAGCCCGGGGTAGACGAGCTGCTCGACCGAGGCCAGGAACGCGTCGATGTCGACGTGGAAGAGGACCGGCGCCTTCACCGGGCCAACGTACTTTTCGGATTTCTTTCGGTAAAGAGCGGATGGGGCCGTCCGAAGAGCGTGTGATCCTTCCGCCGCTCGAGTAGCCGAACCTTCTGCCGCTCAAGGGGGTAACCGCGAGCGCGACGAGGGCGTTGCCGCTATCTTGTGCGGCTCGCCCGCACCCGTGGCTCCCCGAGAGGCTCGATGCGCCTGCACGCCCTACCCCTGCTCCTGACCTGTATCCTCGCGGGCTGCTCCGCCTTCCGGAACACCGAGCGGGTCCCCGTGGGGCCGCCGGGAGCACGGCCCGCCGGCACGGACTCCGCCCCCGACTCCACCCCTGCCGGCGCCGACGACGTGCCCGGCTCCGCCGCCGCCCCGCGCGTCCCCATCGAGACGCGCGTGCTCGACAACGGTCTGCGGGTGATCGTGGTGCGGAATCCGGTCGTGCCGCTCGTCACCGTGGAGCTCGACGTGAACAACGGCGCCTACACGCAGACGCCCGAGTACGAGGGCCTGGCGCACCTCTACGAGCACATGCTCTTCAAGGCTAACGCCGCGATCCCGAACCAGGAGCGCTGGCTGGAGCGCACGCGCGAGCTGGGGATCGTGTGGAACGGCTCGACGAGCGCGGAGCGGGTGAACTACTTCGTCACGCTGCCGCGTGACAACCTGCGGGCGGGGATGGAGTTCATGCGCGACGCCATCCGCCATCCCCTCTTCGACCAGGCGGAGCTCGAGCGCGAGCGGCCGGTGGTGCTCGGCGAGTACGATCGGAACGAGTCGAACCCCGCCTTCGCGCTCTCGATGTCCGTGGACTCGCTCCTGTGGGGGCCGGAGTACTTCAGCCGCAAGAACGTGATCGGCAACCGGGAGGTGATCGCGACGACCACGCGCGAGAAGATGCGGACGATCCAGCAGCGCTACTACGTCCCCAACAACACGGCGCTCGTGCTGGCGGGCGACCTCGAGACGGAGGAGGCGTTCGACCTCGCGGAGGAGGTCTTCGGCGACTGGCCGCGGGCGCCGGACCCCTTCAGCACGTATCCCATCCCGCCGGTGCCGCGGCTCGCCGAGTCGAAGGCCGTGATCGTGGAGCGGCCCGTGAACAGCGTGACCGTGACGCTCGCGTGGCAGGGGCCGAGCCTCGCGCGCAACCGGGCGGCCACCTACGCGGCGGACGTGCTCTCGGCGGCGCTGCGGCTGCCGGACTCCGGCTTCCAGAAGCGGCTGGTGGACTCGGGGCTCGCGTTCAACGCCGGCCTGAGCTACGCCTCGCTCGCCTACACCGGGCCGATCCGCCTGACCGCGCAGACCGCCCCCGAGCGGGTCGCCGCCCTGCTCCGCGCGCTCGAGCGCGAGATCGCCGCCTTCGACGATCCCGGTTACGTGACGCCGGAGCAGCTGGCGGCGGCGAAGAAGCGGATCGCGGTGGCCGAGGTGTACGCGCGGGAGCAGCCCTCGCAGTTCGCGCACGCCCTCGGGTTCTGGTGGGCCGTGGCGGGCCTGCAGTACTACCTGGGGTACGTGGCCAACGTGCAGAACGTCGACGCCCAGGACCTGGCGAGCTACGCGCGCACCTACATCCAGGAACAGCCGCGGGTGACCGGCGTGCTCATCGCGCCCGCGGACCGCGAGCGCGTGGGGCTCGTGCGCGAGGGCCTGCTGTGAGGGCCGCACCCGGGCTGTGGCGGATCCTGCCGGCGCTGGCCTTGTGGTTGGCGGCCGCGGGTCGGCCGGCCGCGGCTCCCGCGCAGCAACCCGAGGTCCTCGAGCTCGATGCCGGTGGCATCCCCGTCCTCCTCGAGCGCGTGCCCAACGGCGTGGTCGCCGCGCAGGTGTTCATCCGCGGCGGCGCCGCGAACCTGACGCCGCAGAACGCCGGCATCGAGCGGCTGCTCTTCGAAGCCGCCGAGCGCGGGACCGAGAAGTATCCGAAGGACCTGTTCCATGCCCGGCTGGCGGGGACGGGGACGACCGTCTCGGGGAACGCGGGCTACGACTACTCCACCTTCGCGATGCGCACCGTGCGGGAGAGCTGGGACGAGGCGTGGGACCTCTTCACGCAAGCACTCCTGAAGCCGGCGCTGCCGCCGAACGAGGTCGTGCTCGCGCGCGAGCAGCTCCTCAACGCCGTCCGGCAGCGGCGCGACAACCCCGACGCCTAGCTCGCCGAGCTGGCCGACAGCCTGTTCTACGCCGGGCACCCGTACGCGCTCAACCCCCAGGGCACGGTGGCGGGCGTGGACTCGCTGGACGCGGAGGCGTTGCGTGAGTGGCACCGGCGCCGGCTCACGAAGGAGAACCTGCTGCTCGTCGTCGTCGGCGACGTCGACCCCGAGGACCTGCGGGCCAAGGTGCAGGCGGCCTTCGGCGGGCTGCCCGAGGAGGGAGAAGCGGGCCGCCGCGCGGAGTCTCGCGGCGCGGCCCCCGCCGAGCTCGCGGTCGTGCAGCGGGCGCTCCCGACGAACTACGTGCGCGGGACGTTCCCGGCGCCCGGCCTCGCCGACGAGGAGGACTACGCCGCGCTGTCGCTCGCGCTGAGCATCCTGTCGGACCGACTCTTCGAGGAGGTCCGGACGAAGCGCAACCTCAGCTACGCCGTGGCCGCCGCGATCTCCAGCCGGCTGGCCAACTACGGCGTGCTCTACGTGACGGCGGTCGAGCCCGACACGACGCTGCAGGTGATGCGCGACGAGGTGCGCCGCCTGAGGGAGGAGCCGGTCTCGGACACCACGCTCGCCCACGCGAAGAACGTCTTCGAGACGGAGCACTATCTCGGGCTCGAGACGAACGACGCGCAGGCGGCGCTGCTCGGTCGCTACGAGCTGCTCGGCGGAGGCTGGGAGGAGGCTCGCGACTTCGTCGACGAGGTGCGCGAGGTCACCGCGGCGGACGTGCAGCGGGTCATGCGCGCCTACGTGAGCGGGCTCCGGTTCGTCGTCCTCGGCGACCCGGCCAAGGTGGACCGCGCGCTCTTCACCTCGATGTGAGGCAGGACCGTGCGCCCGGACTGGAGACTCCTGCGATCCCCTCTCGCGGCCCTCTGGGTCCTCGCCCTCCTCACTCCCGCGTGCGGGGACGGAGGTCCGACCGGCGCCGAGCCCGATCCGAGGACGATCACCGTGGAGGTCGTGGACTTCGCCTACGTGCCCGCCCGGGTCGAGGCTCGCGTCGGGGATACCGTGCGCTGGATCCAGCGCGACTCCGCCCCGCACACCGTCACCACCAGCGACCCGTTCCCGACCTCCCCCGGCGGATTCGACCTCCCGCTGGACCGGCCCGGAGACGTGGTGGAAGTGACGCTGACCCGAACGGGCCTCGTCGATTATTTCTGCCGGCCACACCCGTTCATGACCGGCTCCCTCCGCGTCTCGTCGAGCTGAAGCATCGCGCTCGAGAGGTGCTGCGGCGGGTCAGGCGAACTCCCCTCAAACGGAAAGAGTTCCGGCTCGCGATCGGTCATGAGGAGAGCCCGCCTCCCTCTTCACGCTCCAGTGCATCCACATCGGCGAGGTCCCGCAGACGGCCCGTTGCACGTTTGTTGCGCAGGAATTCCCGGCGGCCGATGAACGAGACCTCCAGGTTTCCGATCACGTGAGAAACGCGCCCCTCCCACGCGGTCTCGAAGTCGACGCCCGTGATCGCCGTCAGGACGTCGATGCGACGCGGAGGGACGCCGATCTGAACGACCGTGTCGGCTCTCTCGAGATCTTCTTTCGACACATCCAGGCTCTCGATGGGAACGCCGAAGGCGAGCAAAGCGCGCCAGACCCGCTCCGCGTTGCCTCGCTCGCGGTCGATCCAGACATCGAGATCACCGGTGGCGCGGGGCACGCCGTGGACCGCCATCGCGTGCGCGCCGACGATCAGGAAGCGCGCGCCAGTTTCCAGGAGCGCGGCGATCAGGTCGCGAAAGTCCTCGTTCAAGCGGGTTCGACGTTTCGGGAGTTCGAGAGCAAGCGGAGACGGACAGGCGCTCGGTCTCTCGTGTAGGTAGGCACCGAGAGTCCCGCCACGCCCCAGGCTTCGAGCGCCAGAGGCCACATCATCTCCAGCCTCTCCTCGGCGCTGGTCGAGCGGGAGAGATCCGCGGGAGGCTCCGTGCCGAGGCGGTACAGGCGCACCGGCCACGAGCGCCGGGCAGCCCTTCGGGCGGACGGGGACTCCGCACGGGCATTCATCGTGCACCTCGGCTTTCTTGGGCGCGGCGGGGGGCGGAGGACGTCACGCGGTGCGACGGCCCGGCGGCTTATCCGAAGGGAGCGCCCGGGATGAATCTCTCCACGCATGCCGAGGCGCGCCACCGTCGTGGACTCCCTGACCCGCGGCATTGACAGAGATGCGCCCCCGGGGTAAGAGCCCAGGGGGGACGGAAGTCCGGCCTCTCGCGCCTGCCCCGGCGAGCCGTCGCCTTCCCGTCCCCTGCATGCGTCGCGCCACGCGACGAGGGGCACGAATGCCGGAGTCTCCCGCCAGCGCCGTCTTCATCTTCACGGATCTCGAGGACAGCACACAGCTCTGGGAAGAGCACCCCCGGGCGATGTCCCGTGCTCTCGCCCGTCATGACGATCTCCTCCGCCGGACCCTGGAACGCCACGGCGGACGCGTCTTCAAGAGCGTGGGGGACGGCTTCTGTGCGGTGTTCGAGTCGGCCGATCGGGCCGTGGCGGCCGCCGTCGAGGCTCAGCGCCGTCTGAGCCGCGAGGCGTGGAAAGGGCTGGCGCCGCTCCGCGCGCGCATGGCACTCCACGCGGGACCCGCGGAACGACGCTCCCACGACTACTTCGGGCCGACGTTGAACCGCACCGCCAGGATCCTCGCCGCCGGCCACGGCGGCCAGATCCTGTTGTCGGCGGCGGTCGAGCGGCTCGCCCGGCCCGGGCTGCCGGCGGATGTGGCGCTGCGCGACTGCGGCGAGGTGCAGCTGAAGGATCTGTCACGGCCCGAGCGGCTCTTCCAGCTGGTCATCGT
>JBHENL010000167.1:0-4334 GCA_046262075.1 Gemmatimonadota bacterium | reverse complement strand
GTCAGGCGCAGCCGCCGCTCGATCGGCTGATAGGGGTCCGTCACACCCGAGAGGCCGAGCACCTGCGGGGTCCACCGCGACGAGGAGAGCTCGCGCCGCAGCAGCTCCGGGGCGTCCTCCTTGACGAGGATCTTCGTCTCGAAGTCGAGCCCGGCCGAGAAGCCGAGGTATTCGTGCGTGGGACGCGCGAAACAGTTGTGGGTTGCCAGACCGGCCGCGCAGAACGTGCCCGTGGACGTCTGGATGTCCACGACTTCCGCTGAGCCCCCGGCCTCGATTGCCTCGACGCGCTCGGGATCGAAGTTCATCTCGCGGCCGAAGAGTCCGTCGAGCTTCCTCTGGATGGCGGGCCCACAGACGGTGAAGAACCGGACTCGATCCACGAGCCGGCCGACCAATCGCAGCGTGCTCGCCCTGTTCCGGCCCAGCTCAAGCTGGAACTGAAACCCCAACGATCCTGCATAGCGGCGGACACGCTCGAGCACGGAGAGATCCACGTGGGAAATGCGAAGTGAGTCCCCGTTGTGGCCTTCCGCATCGAAGAAGCCGGCAAGGAACCCCCGCCGGTAGTTCTTCGTGGGCCGCTCGACGGACGTCGGCGCGTGGATGCGCGCCAGCTCACTTCGCCACCCGGGCTCGTAGCGGAACGTTCCGTCCCCCAATGCCAACCCGGAGAGGTAGCCTACGCGATAGTCCTCGTCGCTGTCTTCCTGGGCCGCGAACCGCACGTGCCGGAGCAGGCGCCCCGGCGCCATACGGTCCGTGCGGGACCAGCGAAATCCGCGGGCATGCAGCCAACGATGTTCGGCCGTCGTGATCACCTCGGTACGGCTGGTAATCAGGCGCATCGTCGGTTTCACGGACCACCACACGCGCTCGACCACCGAGGGGCGCAACTTCCGCGTACGACCGGGGGTGGGGTACTCGTCGAAAGCGAATAGGACGTCCCCGACGCGGACGTTGCCGATCGGACGCCACGCCATGTCCGCATGGAGGATCGGGGTGTCGGGGGCCAGGCAGTAGCTGCATCCGTGTGCGCAGCCGCGGTACGGGTTCACGCTCGCGGCGAAGCCCACGTCCGGGCTGTCGTTGCGCGCGATCGCCGAGGCCGAGTGGTCGGGCAGGTACTGCGTCTCGGGCGCGGGGAGCTCTTCGTCCCCCGACTCGATCAAGTTCTCGAGATCGCTCCCGTCCGGAACCAGATGGCTGCGCTCGAAGCGGTTGCGGGGGTTCCAGGAGGCTCCGCGCCCACGGACGGGCTGTCTCGGGTCATGGAAGGGAGCCATGACCGAACATATCCCGAATACGGGAGCAGTCAATACGGGCGAGCGGCGCCCGGTGGCGCGCCCGGCTCTAGAGGCCCGACGGGAAGGTCTCGGGCGGCTCGTAGTCGGCCACGGCACCGGGCAGCGGCAGCACGCGCTCGCGAAGTGCCTGCGCCAGGGATTTCGTGGAGGGGAGCGGCACGATGAGCGGTCGCCCGGGCTGGAGAGTCCGCGCGGGCCGAGTCCTGGGGTCTTTGCTCCAGGATTGCGAGCCGCCGCGGGCAGCGCCACCATGGGTTCTCCGGAGGTCCGAGGGTTCTCCACGAGGTCCGAGCGACCTATGTCGAAAGCAGGAGCGGGCTAGGTCTTGCCTCGCCGGCCCAGCGCCCGGATCACAGGGCCGATCCGAGCTTCCGCTTTCGAGGACGTGACACGTGAACCGCGAACCCCGGACGTCCGCCACCAGATCGACATGATCAGGCTCCTGCCGCTCCTGGCCCTCGTCCCTCTGACGAGCGCCCTACTCGTGGATCAGTCCCCCTACCTGGGCGCGCCCTTCGCCGTCCCGGGCACGATCCAGGTCGAGGACTTCGACGAAGGCGGCGAAGGGGTTGCCTTCCACGACCTGGACGCGACCAACAACGGAGGTGCCTATCGGGCGACTGCCGTAGACGTCGGAACCACCCCCGACGAGGGCGGAGGATTTCTCGTCGGCTGGACGAAGGCCGGGGAGTGGCTGGAGTACACCGTGGAGGTCGAGAGCGCCGGCACCCACCTCGTGGAGCTCCGGGTGGCTTCGCTCGGAGGCGGAGGGACCTTCAGCCTGGACGTCACCAGCGAGATCATCTCCAAGGTGATGCCGAACACTGGCGACTGGCAGGCCTTCATCACGCTGCGGGATACGGTCGACCTGGCCGCGGGGCAACAGGTGTGGCGGCTGCGGATGGACGCGCGAAGCCCCAAGGGACCCGTGGGCAACTTCAACTACTTCAGGATGACGAGGCTGGGGGGCGTCGCACCGCCTCCGCCTCCGCCGGGGACTCGCCCGGACATCGTCTTCATCCTGACCGACGACCAGGTGTTCCACACGCTCGGCTACATGCCGGCGGTGGACAGCCTGCTCGTGAGGCGCGGCGTGACGTTCACCAACTTCACGACGACGACCCCGCTCTGTGCTCCCAGCCGGGCCACCGAGCTGACGGGCCAGTATGCCCACAACACGGGCGTGATCAACAACGACATCGAGAACACGGCGCTCGCGCTACGCGACAGCTCGACCATCGCCGTGTGGCTCCAGCGCGCGGGTTACCGCACCGGTCTCTCCGGCAAGTACATCAACCACTACGAGTACCTCACCCCGTGGCCCTACCTGCCGCCCGGCTGGGACGACTGGCACGTCCTGAAGCACTCCAAGGGCTACTACGACTACGACATGGTCGAGAACGGCGTGGAGACGCACTACGGCAGCGCCGCCGCGGACTACTCGACCGACGTGCTCACGCGCAGGGCCGTGGAGTTCATCCAATCGACGCCCGCGGGCCAACCGCTCTTCCTCTACTACGCGCCGTACGCGCCGCACGACCCGGCCACCCCGGGGCCGCTGGATGGAGGATACCCGGCCGTGACGTGGCGCAGCCCGAACTACGCCGAGGCGGACGTCTCCGACAAGCCTTCATGGGTGCGGAAGCTCGTCTGGGGAGCGACCCACCAGACGCAGAACGACAAGCTCTTCGCGAACATGCTGCGGAGCCTCCAGGCCGTGGACCGCGGCGTGGCCGCCATCGCGGAGGCGCTCGCCGCCACCGGCCGGCTGGACAACACGGTCATCGTCTTCATGGGTGACAACGGCTGGAGCGCGGGCGCGCACCGCCATGCGAAGAAATCGTGCGTGTACGAGGAGTGCGCGCGCTCGCCGTTCGTCGTGCGCGCGCCGGGCGTGCTCCCCCGCCAGGACGACTCGCTGGTGCAGAACATCGACCTCGCGCCGTCGCTGGCGGAGTGGACCGGAGCCCAGCCGACGGTCCCGCTGAACGGCCGCAGCCTGCTGCCCCTGCTCTTCAACCCGCAGACCGCCTGGCGCCAGGAGGCGCTGATCGAGCTGCTGGCCGGAGAGATCAAGGTGCCCAGGTACTCGGCCGTCCGGACGGGGCAGTACACGTACGTCGAGATCGGCACGGGCGAGAAGGAGCTCTACGACCGTGCGGCCGATCCCCACCAGCTCGACAACGTGGCGCAGAAGCCGGGCTACGCGGCGGTCGTCTCCGATCTGGCCGCCAGGCTGCGGATCCTGAAGGCGCAGTAGCTCCGGCTGCGAGCTGCGCTCCCGAGGCTGGCCCCCGGCCGCGGCGTTCCTCTGCTCAGGGCGCCGGGACGCTGCCCGCGAGCTCGGCCACGAGGGCGGCGAGCGCAGCCGGCTCGATCGGCTTCGGGACGTGCGCCTGGAAGCCCGTGGCGAGGAACTCGTCCTTCAGGCGGTTCGCGTTCTCGGCGTCCTGGCGGGCTGCCTGCTCCCGCCGTAGCAGCTCGAGCCGCTCGGCTTCGATCCGCTTCCGGTCGGTGATGTCGCGCTGGACGCCCCAGGCCCGCAGCAGCAGGCCGTCGCGCACCAGACCCGTCAGGCTGTTCAGTATGATCTTCGCGTTTCCGTTCCGGTCCATCTCGTGTGACTCGGCGTCGGCGAGGCGGTAGCCCGAGCGGATGAACGCCCGCAGGTACTCGAGGTTGTCGGGATCGGAGCGCACCAGCAGGTCCTCGAGACGGATGCCGACCAGGTCCTCCGCGCCGCCGAAGCCGTACATCCGTGCCATCGCGTCGTTGCACTCGGCGAGGAACGCGTAGCGGTACATGTGCTCGATCTGCTCGTCCTCCGGCACCCCGATCGCCAGTGATTCCCGCAGCTCGATCCGCCACACGCCCTCGGCGCTGTTCGCGACGAACGAGCGATAGCGCTCCTCGCTCTCGCGCAGGGCGGCCTCGGCGCGGCGGAGCTCGTCGATCCGGCTCGGCGTGTCTCTGGCCGGCGCGGCGGGAATCGGTTCGTGGACGGTCATGCGGGCCTGCCCCGGCTGA
>JBHENL010000166.1:0-14769 GCA_046262075.1 Gemmatimonadota bacterium | reverse complement strand
CGGCGGGGGTTGGGGATCGCAGCGGGCGAGCCGCGCTACGTCGTGGCGCTGCGGGGCGCGAACACCGTCGTGCTCGGCCGCCGCGAGGAGCTGGCCTCGGCGGGGTGCGTGCTGCGGGACGTGAGCTGGATCGCGGGCTGCGGGCCGGCCGGCGTCGAGCAGCCGGACGAGGGAGTCCTCGTGGAGGTGCAGATCCGTCACCGGCAGGCGCCGGTGGAGGCTCGCGTCGCGCAGCTGCCGGTGGGGGCCCTGCGCCTCGAGCTCGCGGAGCCGGTCAGCGGCGTGGCCCCCGGCCAGTCGGCGGTGCTCTACCGCGCCGACCAGGTGCTGGGAGGCGGGATCATCCGCGAGGCATGGAGCGCCAGCGCCGTTGCCGGCGGGGCGGCGGCCGCGGCGCGCTACCCTCCCGCGCCGGAGTCGGGCGAGGCGAGCGTGGCGCGTCCCCGCCGGGCGCGCGCCCGCAGCGCGTAGACCGGCAGCCCGAGCAGCACGATCCCCAAACCCGGCCAGGTGGTCGCCGGGCGGTAGACGAACAGGACGAGCAGGATCGTCGTCGCTCCCAGGATGTACAGCGCCGGCACGACCGGATACCCGAACGCGCGATACGGCCGCGGCACGTCGGGGCGCTTGACCCGCAGCCGGAAGATGCCCGCGATCGTCAGGATGTAGAAGATCAGCGCCGCCGACACCACGTAGTCGAGCAGGTCGCCGTAGAGGTTTCCGTACGCCCCGGTCTCGGAGTTGAACGTCCTCGGCAGCACCAGCGCCGAGGCCCAGACGCCCTGCACCACGAGACCCCACGCCGGCACCCGCGCCCGGTTCAGCTTCCCCGCCCGCTCGAAGAACAGCCCGTCGCGCGCCATGGCGTAGTAGGCCCGCGCCCCCGCCAGGATCAGCCCGTTGTTGCACCCGAAGGTCGAGACCATGATCGCCAGCGCCATCACGGCCGCGCCCGCGCCGGGGAAGATCGCCTCGAGCGTCGCCGTCCCCACGCGGTCGGAAGGCGCGTTGCGGATCGCCTCGAGCGGGAGAGTCACGAGGTAGGCCACGTTGGCGAGCAGATAGATCAGCGTCACGATCCCCGTACCGAGTGCCAGCGACAGCGGGATGTTGCGCCGCGGGTCCTTCACCTCGCCGGCGGTGAACGTGATGTTGTTCCAGGCGTCCGAGGCGAAGAGCGAGCCCGTCTGGCTCACGCAGATCGCCACGAACAGGCCGAACGCCGTGGCCGCCGTGAGCCCCGCTACCACCGGGTCCGGATCGCGCACGCTCCAGAGCGCCCCGAAGTTCCCGCTCACCGCCTCCGCGTTCCAGCCCAGCAGCAGCCCGACCGCGATCAGCGCCAGGAGTGCTCCGGTCTTGGTCGTCGTGAACAGGTTCTGGACGAGCTTGCCCGTCTCGATCCCGCGCGTGTTCGTCCAGGTGAGGAGCGCGATCGAGAGCAGCGCCAGGAGCTGCGCCGTCGAGAGCGACACCGCGTAGCGCTGCGTGAGGTGGATCGGCGGGACGAGGTAGGCGTCCTCGGCGAGGCCGGGCACCAGGACCCCGGTGAAGCGGGCGAACGCCACCGCCACCGCCGCGATGGTGCCCGTCTGGATCACGAGGAACAGGGTCCAGCCGTAGAGGAAGCCCCACAGCGGCGAGAACGCCTCGCGCAGGTACACGTACTGGCCGCCCGCGCGCGGCATCATCGCGGCGAGCTCGCCGTACGAGAGTGCGGCGGTGACCGTGAGCACGCCGGTCACGACCCAGGCCACCAGCAGCCAGCCGGGGCTCCCGATCTGCCGCGCCATGAACGCCGAGACGATGAAGATGCCCGAGCCGATCATCGACCCCACGACGACCATGGTGGAGTCGTAGAGGCCGAGGCCGCGCTTGAACTCCGTGTCCTGCGTGGTGGCGGCGTCCGGCGCCGCGACCGCGGGAACCGTCATGGGGGGACTCCTCCGCCCGAGGAAGTTGGCGGAGGGATTCTAGCGCGGCGTCCCGCGGAGGGAAGAGCGATGCGGCTAATAGCCGCCGGCGATGTACTCCTTCAGGTGCCGGTTCTCCGACTCGGCCTCGTCTAGGACGGACCAGACCAGGTCGCCGATCGAGATCAGGCCCCGCAGCGCCCCCTCCTCGAGGACGGGCAGGTGACGGATCTTGTTGCGCGTCATCACGCCCATGGCGTGGTGCACCTCGTCGTCCAGCCCGCCGGAGACGAGCCGCGAGGTCATGGCCTCGCGCACGCGCCGCTCGCCGAGCCGCTCCGCGTGGGAGCCGGCCTCGCGCAGGATGTCGCGCTCGGTGACGATCCCCACGATCTGGTCTCCCTGGGTGACGAGCAGCGCGCCGATGCGGTTCTCCACCAGCCTCTGGATGGCCTCCGCGAGCGACTCGTCCGGGCCGGCCGTGATCACCAGCGAGCCCTTCTTCTGCAGCAGGTCGCGCAGCTTCATGAGCACCTCCCGATCGTCCATTGAACCGCGATCGGCCGCCTGCGTCAAGGAAAATCCCTTCGTCCGGGGGGAGCTGCATGCTCGCCTAGGGGAGAGACTTGCTCGATTATCATGTTGGCCGTTATAATGTATCGGGTGATACGGTCCTTCCGCAGTGATGTAGAGCAGGACGTATTCAACGGCCGGTCGACCAAAGCGGGGCGCCGCTTTGCCTCCGTCTGGAAGGTTGCCCGCCGGAAGCTGGAGATGCTGGACTCCGCAAGGACCCTGGCCGACTTGCGAGCTGTTCCCGGAAATCGCCTCGAGGCTCTGAGGGGCAACCGGCAGGGGCAGTACAGCATCCGGATCAACGACCAGTATCGGGTCGCCTTCCGCTGGACGCCCGAGGGACCCGAGGACGTGGAGATCACCGATTACCACTAGTCTCGAATCGAGAGATCGCCAACGAACGGAGGCATCGGATGATGGTGCGGGTACCCACGGTCGCAGCCCCTACGCATCCAGGTGAGATGCTCCGCACGGAGTTTCTCGAGCCACTCGGGATGACCCAGAGCGATCTCGCGACACGAGTCGGCATCTCGTTCCCGCGCGTGAACGAGATCGTGAATGGCAAGCGGCCCGTGACGATGGATACGGCCCTGCGATTTGCCCGGCTCTTCAGGACCAGTCCGGACTTCTGGCTAACCCTGCAGCTGCGGTGGGATCTCTACCGTGCGCAGCATGATGCTGTGGGCAAGTCGATCGCGAAGATTCGCCCTCTCGAAGTAGTGGAGGCGAGGCAGTCCGGCGAACCGGTGCTGCACGTGCGTGAGGAAGAGCTCGTCTACGGAAGGGCGGCTTCACAGAGCAGCGGCAAGCCCGCCGCTCGCCGGACCGCGGCACGCACCCAACGAAGGCGGGAGTGAGCTCGGACGCCCTTGGCGATTCCGAGTTCCTTGACTGCCCTCGCGGCCCCCGCTATCCTGCCCGCCCGAGGAAGTGCAACTAGGCGCTCCGCGGACGGAAAAAGGGGCTCCAAGCGTTGCAGGCCAGGCCGGTCCGGCGGGCGCGACCACTCGCGGCGATCCGGGCGTCAGGCCGGCTACACCAGGGGTTCAAGACCGGATGGGCAGGTTCCTCAGCGAGGGGCCTCTCCGTCCGGTTTTTCATTTCCCGACACCGAGGGGTCCCCGCTCCGACTCCCCGCACGCACCCGCAGGCCGACAGCCCAAGGAGGAGCGAGTGGCCCCCACGGACGTCGTCTCCCGGCCCCATCCCCGATCCGCCTCCAGCCCGACAGCCGACGAGGGCGGCGAGCCCACGAACGGCTCGGAGCGCACAAACGGCGCGAAGCGGTCGGCGAGCGCCGGCAAGCCCGACACCCGCAGCGCCGCCGACGTCGTGGCGTACGCACGCGAGGCCGGGGCGCAGATGGTGGACCTCAAGTTCACCGACATGCCCGGGATGTGGCAGCACTTCTCGTTCACGACCGACGAGCTGAACGAGGGACTGTTCACGGAAGGCATCGGCTTCGACGGCTCGTCGATCCGCGGCTTCCAGAAGATCCACGAGAGCGACATGCTGCTCGTGCCGGACGCCACCACCGCGGTGATGGACCCCGCGATGGAGGTGCCCACCCTCACGATGATCTGCAACGTCCGCGATCCGATCACGCTCGAGCCCTACAGCCGCGACCCGCGCTGGGTGGCGCAGAAGGCGGAGCGGCACCTCCTCGCGAGCGGCGTGGGCGACACCGCGTACTTCGGCCCCGAGCCGGAGTTCTTCGTGTTCAACGACGTGCGCTTCGACCAGACGATCAACTCCGGCTACTACCACGTGGACTCGGCCGAGGGGATCTGGAACACCGGAAAGAACGGCACGCCGAACCTCGGCTACCGGCCGCGCCTCAAGGAGGGGTACTTCCCCTGCCCGCCCACCGACACGCTACAGGACCTGCGCTCGCGCATGGTGCTCACGATGAAGCAGGTGGGGATCCCCGTGGAGGTGCACCACCACGAGGTCGCCACCGCCGGCCAGTGCGAGATCGACATGCGCTTCGCCCCGCTCACGCGCATGGCGGACAACCTCATGTGGTACAAGTACGTCGTGAAGAACGTCGCCTGCCGGCACGGCCTGACCGCCACGTTCATGCCCAAGCCGCTCTTCGGCGACAACGGCTCGGGGATGCACTGCCACCAGTCCATCTGGAAGGACGGCGGCAACCGCTTCTTCTCCGAGGAGGGCTACGGCGGCCTCAGCGAGACCGCGCGTCACTACGTCGGCGGCCTGCTGGCGCACGCCCCGGCGCTGCTCGCCTTCTGCGCGCCGACGACCAACTCCTACCGGCGGCTCGTCCCCGGCTTCGAAGCCCCCGTGAACCTGGTCTACTCGATGAGGAACCGCTCCGCGTGCGTGCGGATCCCGGTGTACTCGAAGAGCCCCAAGGCCAAGCGCATCGAGTTCCGCTGCCCCGACGCTTCCTGCAACGGCTACCTAGCCTTCGCGGCGATGCTCATGGCCGGTCTGGACGGCGTGCGCAACCGCATCGAGCCGCCCGAGCCGATCGAGAAGGACCTCTACGAGCTGCCGCCCGCCGAGGCGGCGCTCGTGCGGTCCACGCCGGGGTCGCTGGCCGAGACGCTGGACGCGCTCGAGGCCGACCACGACTTCCTGCTCGTGGACGACGTGTTCACGCCGGACCTGATCGCCTCCTGGCTCGACTACAAGCGGACCTCCGAGGTGGACCCGATCCGGCTGCGCCCGCACCCCTACGAGTTCTTCCTGTACTACGACGTCTAGCGCGGCGGGGCGGCGACGCCCCACTCTTCCGACCGCGGCCCGATGGCAGGCTCCCTCCGAGCCTGCCATCGTCGTCTCACGTCACACGACCCAAGCTGTCTCTCCGAACCGCACTTCCAGGAGGATGCACGTGGCTGCGAAAGATTCCAGGCCCGCGGTGAAGCGCGACGGCGGCAGGAAGGCTCCCTCCCCCCGAGCTCGGAGCTCCCGAGGGGACGGCGGAAGCCGCGCGTCGCGCGAGGTGGCGGCCCGGCGCTCCGCCGCCCAGGACGTCCTCCAGCGCGTGAAGGACGACAAGGTGAAGTACGTGCACATGTGGTTCACCGACATCCTCGGCATGCTCAAGAGCTTCGCGATCACGCTGCACGAGCTCGAGACGGCGCTCGACGAGGGGCAGGGCTTCGACGGCTCCTCGATCGAGGGCTACACGCGGATCCAGGAGTCGGACATGGTGGCGGTGCCCGATCCCGCGACCTACCGCATGCTGCCGTGGAAGCAGGACGGCCAGAACGTCGCGCGGATGTTCTGCGACGTGATCACGCCCGACGGCCGGCCGTATGACGGCGATCCGCGCTACGTGCTCAAGCGCGTCCTCGCCCGGGCACAGGACATGGGCTTCGAGTTCTTCGTCGGCCCCGAGCTCGAGTTCTTCTACTTCGCCTCGGCCGAGGACCCCACCCCACTCGATCGCGGCGGCTACTTCGACATGCTCCCGCTCGACTTCGGCTCGGACCTCCGCAAGGAGACGATCCGCATGCTCGAGTCGATGGGCATCCTGGTCGAGTACAGCCACCACGAGGTGGCGCCCAGCCAGCACGAGATCGACCTGCGCTACTGCGAGGGGCTCGAGATGGCCGACCGCGTGATCAGCTACAAGGCCGCCGTGAAGCGCGCCGCCTACGAGCGCGGGATCTACGCCACGTTCATGCCCAAGCCGATCCAGGGCGTGAACGGGAGCGGCATGCACTGCCACCAGTCGCTCTTCGATCGCGATGGCCGCAACGTCTTCTTCGACGCCCGCGGCAAGCACCATCTCTCGGAGACCGCGCGCCACTACATCGCCGGGATCATGCGCCACGCGCGCGAGAACGCGGTCGTCACCAACCAGTGGGTGAACTCCTACAAGCGACTCGTCCCCGGCTACGAGGCGCCGGTCTACATCACGTGGGCGAACGCGAACCGCTCGGCGATGATCCGGGTGCCCCAGATCAAGCCCGGCAAGGAGAAGGCGACGCGCGTCGAGGTGCGAAACCCCGACCCCGCCTGCAACCCGTACCTGGCCTTCGCGGTGATGCTCGCGGCGGGGCTGAAGGGGATCGAAGAGGGCTACGAGCCGATCGAGCCGGTGGACAACGTGAACATCTTCCACCTCTCGGCCGACGAGAAGCAGGAGCGCGGGATCGACTCCCTACCCGAGGACCTGCTGGAGGCGATCCGCGTCGCCGAGCGGAGCGAGCTGCTGCGGGAGACGCTCGGGGAGCACGTCTTCGAGCAGCTCATGCACAACAAGCGCGTGATCTGGGACGACTACAAGGCGCGGGTGTCGCGCTACGAGGTGGAGTACTACCTGCCGATCCTGTGATCGAGCTTGGGCAGGCGCGCCTCTCGCCCGCAGGAGGTCGCGGTGGCGTACGCCCTCTCCGCCTGCGTATCGTCGGTCCGTCCTGGCGCGCACTTCGCTGGATCGCTTGCGCCGCCTGCCTCTCTCCCCCGAGTACCTCTCATGCGCGGCTCCACGCTGCTGCTCCCCCTCGCCGTCGCGATCCTGCTGCCGGCCCTGGCGCGCGCCCAGCACTCCCCGCGGCTCTCCCAGACTCCGGAGCTGGGCGGCGAGCTCGTGCTGGGCGACGACCTCACGAGCCTGGCAGCCGTCTTCCAGACGCCGCTCGGTCGTACGACGGACCTGCGCGTGGGGGCCGGAGCGGCCGACCCGGATGACAGCGACGCCGACGGCTTCGTGCGCGCGGGCCTGCGCGCGTTCGTCGCGCCCAGGTCGCGAGGGCTCCCGTTCGACGTGGCGCTCAGCGGGGAGCTGGACGTGTTCTTCGGGCAGGACAACCGATCGCGCTGGCTGGCGGCCCCACGCTCGGCCGCAGCGGCGGCCGCGACGGCGCGCTCGTCCCCTACGCGCAGCCGCTCTTCCTCTACAGCCACGAGGTGGGCCAGTCGGACGTGAAGCTGGGCGTGCGGGTGGGCGCCGACTACGCGCTGAGCCGGATCGCCGACCTGTGCGGCGACCTGCTCCTGAGCAGCCACATGCAGCTGCGCGCGGCGCTCTACGTGCGGCCGGGAAGGCTGCTCGGCTGAAGGCAGCCGGAGCGGGGGGAAATCCGCGGGGCCGGACTCGGGCGGTGCGCGCCCGAGCCCAGGATCGGTCGGATCAGGAGGCCTTGCGCTGGCGGCGAGCCGGGACGGTGCCGCGCTCCATCTGGTCGCGCAGGTCGTCCGCGATCGCGAAGTCCTTCTCCATGCTCGCGAAGCGCCGCTTCACCTCGGCCATGCGCTCGGCTGCCAGCTGGAACTCCGACGAGGCGAGCTGCGCCTGGTCGGGCGTCCGGTAGCGGCCGGCGGGGAGCTTCACGTCCGAGAGCGTGACCGTGCCCTCGGTGAGCCCGTAGAGCTTCTCCCCCAGGCGGCGCATGTCGTTCGAGAGCGCGCGGATCCACTCGGCGTGCTGGGTGATGCGGGTGTTCACCTTCTCGAGCTCGCGGCCCAGCCGCTCCGCCTCGGCGAGCCGCTTGCTTCCATTGCCAGCGGGCCGCTTGCTCCCGTTCTGGGTGGCCCGTCGGGCCCCGTTTCGCTTGAGCTCTGCCATGCCACCTCCAGACGGATCCGAGGTCAAAGCCGGCGCACCAATGGCAAGCCGCTGGCCGGCGCGATCTTGATACGCTTCACTTGCCGGATTGGTTCCCCGCAGCTCACCGGCTGCTCCAACGAGCGGGTCAGGCCGGTTCTTCCAGCCGCAGCGATGGACGGACGTCGAAGCCCAGATCAGGCCTGACGCCACGGGCGGCCAGGTGATGGGCCGCCCTGGCCACCATCGCCGCATTGTCCGTGCAGAGCTCCGGCGAAGGAAGGCACAGCGCCAGCCCCCGGCCAGCCGCCTCGCGGGCGAACCGCTCCCGCAAAGCATGGTTCCTCGATACTCCGCCTGCCAATACGACCGCGGACGTAGGCCTCTCGTCCGCCGCCCGGAAGGTCTTGGCGGCCAGCGAATCTATCACCGCCGCCTGAAAGGAGGCGCAGACGTCGGCGATGCGGCCCCGGTCGAGGATCTCTTGGGAAGCTCTAACTTCATTGGCTACAGCGGTTTTGAGCCCGCTGAACGAGAAATCGAATGAGCTGTCCGAGGCCATCGGTCTGGGGAAGGCGATCGCCCGCGGGTCTCCTTCCCGCGCTAGCTTTTCGACCACCGGCCCGCCGGGGTATCCCAGCCCCAGCAGCTTGGCCACCTTGTCGAACGCCTCGCCCGCGGCGTCGTCGCGCGTCTCCCCCACCACCCGATACGATTCCCAGCTCTCCACCCGCGCCAGCACCGTGTGGCCGCCGGAGATGACCAGCGCCAGGAACGGCGGCTCCAGCCCGGGCTGCTCCAGGAGATTGGCGAAGACGTGGGCCTGCAGGTGGTTGACCGGGTAGAGCGGCTTGCCCAGCCCCAGCGCGAGCCCCTTTGCGTAGCCGGCCCCGACCAGCAGCGCGCCCACCAGGCCCGGGCCGCTCGTGACGCCGATCCGATCCACCTGCTCGAGCCTCACACCCGCCTGGTCGAGCGCCGCCTCGAGGACGGCCGGCAGGTTCTCCACGTGCGCGCGGGCGGCGAGCTCGGGCACCACGCCCCCGAACGGCGCGTGCTGGGCCAGCTGTGAAGAGATCACGTTGGCGAGGAGCGTCGAGCGGCCCTCCAGCAGCGCGATCGAGGTCTCGTCGCAGGAGGTCTCGATCCCGAGGGTGAGATCGGAGGGAGGGCTCAGGGGACTCCGGTGAGCCTGGCGGTGCGGCGGGAGGCCTCCTGCACGTCCGCTACGATGCGCACGGAGTCGGGCTGCACGACGATCGAGGGATGCTCGGGGATCCGCAGCCGGAGCACGCGCTCTAGCCCGTCGGGCTCGCCCCTCAGGCGGCTCACGTCGACGGGGAGGGTGTCGATGTCGGCCAGGATCGTGCGCGCGCCGATCAGGGTCACGCTCGGCGGCTCGAAGCGCACGGGCCCGTCCACGACGTAGCCCTCCGCGGCCTCGAGCTCACCGTAGGAGCGCAGCGGCACGCGCTTGGAGACCACGTGGTCCACGTTCAGCGTGAGCACGTTGGGGAGCACGCCCACGGGTCGCACGTTCAGGTTGCCGGTGCCGAGCACGTCCTCGGGCGAGATCCGCACGCGCCGCGGCCCCGCGCGGCCGGGGTCGAGCACCTTCCGCAGCCGGTAGTGCTGGTCGCCCAGCCGCAGCAGGTCCTTGCCGGCTCCCGCAAAGGTCACGTCCACCCGCGCCGGCACGCCGCCGAGCACCGTCTCCTCGTCGCTCTCGGTGACGACCTCCACCGGCACCGGGAAGCGCACCTCGGCCTGGCGGTCGGTCTTGACGCCGAACCAGAGCACGAGCGCCACGACGATTGCCACGATCTTGAAGGCCAGGTTCTCGGAGAGGTAGTTCCGCATCGGACGATCGACAGCTCGGGTGGTCGCGCGCCCGGTAGCGCGCGGGCGCCGCACTTCCACGATCGGGACCGACGGGACGGCTCCCGCCGGCTAGGGCTCGCCGCTTCCGCGCGGGCGGCGCAGCGTGCTGGCCGCCATCACGACGAGCAGCAGCAGGGCGACGAGCAGGATCCAGACCGGCGGCACGCCGATCAGGTTGAGCCCCAGCGCCACCCCCGCGATCACCACGAGGAAGCCCAGGATGTAGAGGTAGAACCAGTCCACGGCGGCCCCCCCGCGGCGGGTGCGGTTGCGGCGTCGAGCTTCGGTTCAGCCTAATGCGCGCGGGTCGTCGGGCGCAAACCGCCGGCCGCCGCACCCTCGAGCTCCGGTGCCACGTCCACGATCGCCTGCAGGAAGGTCGCCTCGGACTGCGGCCCCAGCCACTCCTCGAGGATCCGTCCGTCACGGCCGATCAGCATCGTGACCGGGATCCAGGGCGAGAGGCCGTAGTCCTCGTAGAGCTGCTCGTTCCCGATCACGTTGGGAAACTCGAGCCCGTACTCGCGGGCGAAGCCGCGGCTGTCCTCGGGGCGGTCGTTCACGGTCACGCCCAGCACGGTGAGGCCGGTGCCGCGGTAGCGGCGATGGATCCGCACGAGCCCGGGCATCTCCTGCCGGCAGGGGCCACACCACGAGGCCCAGAAGTTCATCAGCACGTACTGGCCGTCCAGCTCGGCGAGCGAGAGCGAGTCGGGACCCGTGAGCTTCGGCAGCGTGAAGTCGGGTGCGGTGCGCAGCCCGCCCTCGGGCGAGGCACAGGCACCCAACAAAATGGCGCAGGCGAGTGCCGCGATCCTCACGCCCGCGTCAGCGCGCATTCTCGAAGCGATAGCCGAAGAGCTTGTACACGAGCTTGGCGGTGAGGTAGGTGCCCGCCGGCTGGTCCGCGCGCGGCGCCAGCTCGACCACGTCGGCGGCGACGACGCGCTTCTCGGCGAACACTCTTCTAAGGAACGCGAGCGTGGGGTACCACATTCCCCCGCCGGGCTCGGGCGTGCCGGTCGTGGGCACCAGCGAGGGATCGAAGTAGTCCACGTCGAAGGTCAGATATACGATGTCGGTGAGGGCGGCCAGTGCCTCGTCCATCCACTCGTCCGACGCTTGCAGGCGCTCCCCGTGGATCAGGCGCAGCCCCCGCCGGCGGGCGAAGTCCGCCTCATCGGTGGAGAGGGCGCGGATCCCGACGCCCACGCCCGGCACCCAGTCGGCGAGCCGGCGCATGACGCAGGCGTGGCTGTAGGGCGAGCCCTGGTAGGACTCGCGCAGGTCGGCGTGCGCGTCGAGCTGGAGCACCGAAAGGCCGGGGAAGCGCTCCGCGCTCGCGCGCACCGCACCGACCGTGACCGTGTGCTCGCCTCCTAGCAGCACCGGAAAGGCGGGCTCGGCGAGGAGCTCGCTCCAGGCCGCGGCGACCTCCTCCACGACCGCGTCCAGCGCCTCGCCGCGCACCTCGAGCGGCGGCAGCGTGTGGATGCCGCGCCGGCAGGGCTCGTCTCCCAGCTCGTGGTCGTAGAGCTCGACGTAGCGCGAGGCGTCGAGGATCGCCCGTGGCCCGAGTGCCGCACCCCCGCCATACGAGACCGTGCGCTCGTAGGGCACGGGCAGGAGCACGCCCGCGGCGCCTTCGCGCCGCGCCAGGCTGTCGGGGAGGCCGAGGAAGTTGGCGGGGTTCTCGGGCTCCTGGAAGTGGCTCACCGACGGGCGCGGACCGTCACGCGCGGCCGCCTCGGGCGGACCTCCGCGGCGGCCGTGGCCGGCGAGCTGCTGCGTAGCTCTACCAGTCGCCCAGCAGGACGGCGGCGGTGACCACGGTGGTCCAGAGCCCGCGCTTGTCGCCGATCGCCGACTGCGCGATCGAGCGCGTGGTCACGATCTCGTCGCTGATGCGCCACTGCTCCTTGCGCTCGTCGTAGCTCTCGTCGGGATCGAAGGGCACCCCCAGGATCGTGGCCAGCATCTGCGCCGCCAGGTCCTCGGCGTAGTCGCCGGCGGCCTCGTCGTGCTGGCCGTGGGAGTGGTGCTCGGAGAGGTAGCCGTAGTGGTTCGGGTCGCGCGGGATCGCCACCCCGATGGAGGACGCGATCAGCCGGTGCGGCTCGTTCGTGGCACTCTCGCTCAGGACCGTGAACAGGATGCCGCCCGGCTTGAGCTTCTTCACGCCGATCTTCCTCGGGATCAGCTTGCAGTGCGGCGGAAAGATGCTCGAGACGCGCACCAGGTTGTACTCGGCCAGGTCGGCGTTGCGCAGCGCCATCTCGAAGCTGGAGAGCTTCTCCCGGTGCTTTCCCACCCCCCGCGTCAGAAAGATCTCCTTCGGAACGTACACCCTCTCTCGCCTCCGTTGAGGATGGTACCTGCCGCTGGACCTGGGACGTGGGACGAACCGGAATGCGGGGGGAGACGGAGCAGGAACCTAGAGCAATCACCCGGGTGCGGCAATCCCGACCCAGCGCGCGATCTCGGGCTCCTCGGGCAGCGTCGTCTCGATGCGGATGATCGAGTTCTCGGCCTCTTCCAGCTCGGGCCCGGCGAGCCGCAGGGCGCCCACGTGCTGCCCCAGGAACCCCGCCGAGACGAGGAGCGCGGAGCCGCGGCGCTCCGGCTCGTCGAGGTTCCTGGACGTGTGGCCGGCCACGACCACGTCGATCCGCGGGAAGCGCGCCGTCAGGCTGTCGAGCTGTGCGCCGCGCATGTGGACGAGCGCCACCACCAGGTCGACCTCGTCCTCCTCGAGTGTCTCGAGCGCGGCGCCGGCGGCCTCCAGCGGGGGCAGGAGCCGCAACTCCTCCTTGACGGGGGGCAGCAGGTAGAGATCGGTCCCGAGGAGCCCCAGCACGGCGATTCGGCGGCCGGCGCACTCGACCATGAGCGGCTCCGCCTGCGGCGGGCCCAGGGCGGGCGTTCCGAAGTTCGTGTGCACGAAGGGCAGCTGGAGCCCCTGCACCTTCTGCCAGAAGCCAGCTCCCAGGTTCAACTCGACCTCGCCCGGCAGCACCGCGTCGTAGCCCATCCGGTTCATCGCCCGCACCGCCACCAGTCCACCCATCTCGCCGCGCGGGCCGGGGCTGGTGGCGAAGTCGCCGGCCTCCACGAGCAGCGTGCCGGGGTCGCGCTCGCGCAGGCTGTCCACCAGGAACGCCCGCCGGGCGATACCGCCCAGCTCGCCGCCCGTGTCGCAGGCGCAGGCCTCGAGGTAGCCTTGCGCATCGGCGGTGTAGAGCAGCGTCAGCGGGTCGTCGGAGGAGCCGGCGTCGGCGGAAGAGCAGCCGGCGAGCAGCGCCGCGAGCAGGAGGGCGGGCGCGACGGCTCGAAGCGGCAGAGTGCGCAACGGACGCGGAGCGGAAAGGCGGCGGAGAGCTGCGGTCACGCCCCGTCGGAGGCGTGCGCCCCGCGGTCCTTCACGATGGCCGCGACGGCGGCCTGCTCGGGCATCGTCTCGTGCAGCGGGTAGAGCAGGTTGGCGTAGCGCGGCCCGGGCGCCGTGTCGAAGTCCAGCTCGAGCACGCCGGCGCGCTTCCCCATGTTCCCCGACCCGAGCAGGAGGACGCCGTCAATGGGCAGCGGCTCCGACAGTTCCTTGCCGCCATGGCCGACGATCCACAGGTCCGGCTCGCCGGCGGCCGGGGCGAGCCGCCCCGAGCGCCGGAAGTCGGCGTGGCCGAGGACCAGGATCAGCTCCGCGCCGGCCTCGCGGAGGCTGCGGGCCGCAGCGGCCGCCGCGGCTGCGGGGTCCCCAATCGTCAGGTTCTCGAGCGGCAGGTCCTGCGGGAGCGCCTCGGGATCGAGGATGCCAACGACGCCGATCTTCCTTCCGCTCTTCTCGATCATCAGCCCCTCGGCCTGGGCTCCGAGCGCCGGATGCGACCAGTTGGCGTGCGCGACGGGAATGCCGGAGCGAGCCGCGTGGTCGAGGAAGCGCTCGCCCAGCGCCAGCTCCGCGTCGCCCAGAGCCATCACGTCGTAGCTCATCGCCTGCATCGCCTCGAGGCTCACCTCGGCGATCTCGTGGCCCGGCTCGCCCCCGCCGCCGACGAAGTCGCCGACCTCCACGAGAAGCACCGGCGCGCTCTGGCCTCGCAGGCTGTCCACGAGCGTAGCGCGGCGGGCGAGACCACCCATCTCCTCACCCTTCACACCACAACCGCATGGCTCGAGATATCCGTGGCTGCTCGAGCCGTAGACGAGCACCACGTCGGGCCTGAGGGCCGCTCCCGCTGGGGCGGCTATCCAGCGGCTGGCGCGACCGGGTGGGGAGGCTTCAGCAGAAGCCGCCTGCGTGCCGGCCGAGACCTGGCGATCCACGCCGGCAGCTTTATCGGATTCGGATTCGGCGGCCTGCGAGCCGCCGCTGCAGGCCGCGACGGAGACCGCCAGCAACGCGGCGCCGACAGCCTGCCACCCCAAGAGAGTTCGCGCACCCATCAGAAGTCCGCGCCCAGGCTGAAGTGCATCTCGTCGCCGATCTCGTTCACGCCGATCTCGCGCGCCAGGTCTATGCGCAGGTTCCGCCAGTGCACGCCCGCCCCGATGGCCGCGCCCGACACCGACTCTTCGCCGAAGGCATTGTCCAGCCTGAGCACGCCTCCGCGCAGGATCACGAGCTGGCGGTAGTCCACGGCCACGCCGCCGAAGAGGCTGGCCTGGCCGATCTCGCGCAGGTTGTGCTCCACGTCGGCGGCCAGCTTCAAGCCGTAGGGCGAAACCACGTCACCGGCGGCGTCGTCTCCGCCACGCACCTCGAAGGCGGCGCCCCAGCGGAAGCGGCTGGGCAGCGGATCACCGCCACCCTCTCCGTCGCTGTCGTCGCCGAATCCCTCGTCGATCTCGAACTCGATGTCCGGACCCACATTCAGG
>JBHENL010000165.1:0-17327 GCA_046262075.1 Gemmatimonadota bacterium | reverse complement strand
TCCGCTCCTCCGCCTGGCCGGAACGCTCGGGGCCCTCCGATCCCGTGGCGCGCCCGTGGGACCCGCCCGAGACGATCGCGGCCACCGTCGCCGCAGCGACAAAAGGTATCCTGGACAGGAACGCCGAGGGAGTGGCCACGCTGCGCCGGCTCGCGGACGAGGGCGCCCTGTTCTACGAGGGCGGCGAGGTGCACCGCGCCCCCGTGCGCATCACGTACTTCGTGGGCAACCACGACTGGATGCTGCGGCTGCCCGGCCCCGCCTACGACGCGGTGCGGGCGCACGTCGTCTCGGCCCTCGGGCTCGCCCACGAAGACGCCGGTCCTTTCCCCCACGCGCCGGAGGAAGCTCCCGGAGGGCTGACGGAACGGCTGCTGGCGCACCGGTTGGTCGTGCGCCACGGCGACGTCTTCGATTCGATCAACTTTCCGGGCGATCGCAACCGTGCCGCCCTCGGCGACGCCATCGTCGTGGAGCTGCTGAACCGCTTCCCCGAGCTCGTTCGCCGGCACCTGGGGCTCGCTGCCGACGATCCGCTCTACCTGGCCCTCCGGGAGATCGACAACGTGCGCCCGTTCTCGACGATCCCCCCCTGGGTCCTGGGCGTCATTCGTCGCTTCGGGCTCGAGGGGAAGCGCTCGGGGCGCTCGATCCTGGAGGTCTGGGACGGGCTGGGAGAGGCGTTCTTCGCGCTGGACTTCGTTCGCGAGCAGGATCGGCGCTGGCGGCTGGACGACGTGGACCGCCTGGAGGCCGGCTTCCGGTTCGTGAAGGCCTTCGTTTCGAGCCGTGCCCGGCGCGCCATCGTGGGCGGCCTGCTGCGGCTCGTGGCCGACCGCAACCGCGAGTTCGCCCGCCACGCGCTGCTCGAGCCCGCGGTGCAAGCGGGCGAGGCGCGCTACGTCGCCTACGGCCACACGCACGTCCACCAGCTGCTGCCGCTCGCCGTGCGCCGGGACGAGCCCGTGGGCAAGCAGTTCTACTTCAACAGCGGCACGTGGCGTCCGACCTACCGCCAGACGGTCGGCCATCCCGAGCGGCTGGAGTTCCTCGGCCACAACGCGCTCACGGTGCTCGCCTTCTACGCCGGGGACGAGCGTGCCGGCCGCGGGTTCGAAGTCTGGAACGGCGCGCTCGAGGGCCCGGCCTGACGTAGCGCAGCGCCGAGGGGCGGCCCCCGCGAGGAGAGCCGCCCCCGGCAGCGTAGCCTAGGGCGTGGACGTCACGAGCCGTTCGAGCGGCCGGCGGCCGCGAACGAGGTAGGCGAAGGACCCGCCGTCTGACCCTCGTGCACGCCCTCGGCGAACTCCTCGACCATCTTGCGGTTGAAGGCAGGGATGTCGTCGGGCTTGCGGCTGGTGACGAGCCCCTCGTCCACGACCACCTCCTCGTCCACCCACTCCGCGCCGGCGTTCTTCAGATCCGTCTGCAGAGAGGGGTAGGATGTCACGCGACGCCCCTCGAGGACGCCCGCGTCGATCAGCGTCCACGGTGCGTGGCAGATGGCCGCGACGGGCTTGCCCGCTTCGAAGAACTCGCGGACGAACTGCAGCGCGGCCTCGTTACGCCGGAGCTTGTCGGGGTTCATGACTCCGCCCGGGAGCAGCAGGCCGTCGTAACGCGAGGCGTCCGCCCCCTCGAGCTGGACGTCCACGGGGAATTCGTCCCCCTACTCCTTGTGCTCCCAACCCTTCACCTTGCCCTTCGAGGGCGATACGATCTCGGTGCGAGCGCCGGCCTGCTCGAGCGCCTTCTTCGGCTCGGTGAGCTCCACCTGCTCGAAGCCGTTCTCGACGAGGATGGCGATGGTCTTGCCGGTGAGGTGATGCATGTGGCCTCCGGAAGAGGGGGGAACACCGCTCACCCGCCGCGCCTTGCGGCGGTGCTGGCGTACCCTGTGAGAGGGATGTCGGAGATCGCTCGATGGCCGGCCTGCAAGCCCCTGGCCGACAGGGTTCGAGGTAGCAAGGGGAGGGCCACCGTGGCGGCACGGACGCGGGGCCGCGCGGTCGCATGAGCTCTTGCGAGCCAAGGGGATACGTCGGAGCGAGCTCCGCTCCGGGCCCAGTGGCGCCGGCCGCCGGAGCGCGCCGCGAAATTCTTACACCCGGAGGGGGATGCGGCGCCGCAGCCCGAGGTTCGAGCGAGTGAGGTTCCGCGCGTTCGACGGGCCTGCGCGAGAGGCGCTGGAGTCGCTGCTCGCGCGGATGCCGGTGGCCGCCGCCGGCGCCGAGGACGAGGTTGGCCTCGACGCCGCTGTCGGCGCGGAGCCCTCGTCCGGCGCGGTGCCGGCGCGGCCGTGCTCCGCTGCCGACCTGATGGCCGAGGTGGAGAGGCTGCTGGCGGAAGCGAGCCCGCTGCGCTCGCCGCTCGCCTTCCACGCGGCGCAGCTCCGGGAAGGCGAGCTGCGCCTGGTGCAGGCCCAGCTCGTCGCGGAGCGGGATCCTGACGCACTGCCGCGCTGGGAGGAGCGGGAGCTGGTCCGCGTTCGCCGGCTGGGGCAGGAGCGCTACAAGGCCCGGAGGGCGGCCCACCCGCCGGAGCGCAGCGGCCCTAGAGAGGCCAGACCAGGGGGACCAGAGTGATCGCCACCGCGTAGATCAGGAGCGTGAGGAGCGCTCCCACGCGGAAGAAGTCCATGAAGCGGTAGCGGCCGGGCCCGTATACCATCAGGCACGACGGCTCCAGCGGCGTCAGGTAGGAGCAGCTCGCCGCCACCGCCACCATCATGGCGAACGTGCGCGGGTTCAGATCGAGCTGGAGGGCGGTCTGGATCGCCACCGGCACGACCACCACGGCCGCGGCCTGGTTGGACATGGGCTGCGTGAGCAGCACCGTCAGGACGAAGAAGGCCGTGAGCAGCTCCCGCGGCGCATCGCCGCCGAGCAGGTCCACGGCTTCCGTCGCGAGGAAGCTGGCCGCGCCGGTCTGGTCCATCGCAGCCCCGAGTGCCAGCATGCTGCCCACGAGGATCAGCGCCTTCCACTCGATCTCCCGGTAGGCCTCCTCGGGCGTGATGCACCGCGTGAGGAAGGCGAGCACCGCGCCGGAGAGCACCGCGACCGGCAGCGGAAGGACCTCGAACGTCGCCGCGGCCAGGGCGCCCACGAAGATCAGGATCGACAGGCGCGCCCGCCGCAGGTTCGGCCGCTGCTCCTGGACCGTGCCCAGCACCTGCAGGATCCGGTTCGCCTGCATCTCGGAGATCTGGCCGCGCCCGCCCTGGATCAGGAGCAGGTCGCCGAGCCGCAGCCGCACCTCGCTCAGCTTGGTGTACAGCGTCTCGTCCTGGCGGTGGATGGCCAGCACCTGCAGCCCCGTCCGCTCGCGGAAGCGATAGCCCTTCAGCCGCCGGCCGATCAGCGGCGAGCCCGGCAGGACGAGGGCTTCGACGAGGTGCAGCTCGTTGGCCTGAAGCCCCGGATCCGACAGCTTCACGTCGGGCTTGATGTCGATCCCCGCGGTGTCCTTGACCTTCAGGATCTCCTCGCGGTTTCCCTCGACGAGCAGCACGTCGCCGGGCTTGAGCGCGGTCGAAGCCGAGGGCGCGAGGTTCAGACTCTTGCCGCGCACCAGCCGCAGCACGGTCAGATCGAGGTCGCGTCCCAGCCCCGAGTCGGCGAGCGTCTTTCCCACGAGCTTCGAGTCCGGCAGGACGAGCACTTCGGTCAGGTAGGGACGCAGCCCGAAGTCGGCTTCCGCGCTCTCCTCGCCGCGGTTGGGCAGGAGCCGCCGGCCGATCGTGAGGATGTAGGCCAGCCCGACCACGGCGATCGGAATGCCGGCGGGGGCGAGCTCGAACATCGCCATCGGTGCGAGGCCGTACTGCTGCATGAGCCCGCTCACGACGATGTTCGTCGACGTGCTCACGAGCGTCACCGAGCTGGTCACGATCGACGCGAAGGCGAGCGGCAGGAGGAGCTTTGACGGCGACATGCCCGAGCGCCGCGCGACGCCGATCACGATCGGCAGGAAGAACGCAGTGGCGGCCGTGTTGCTGATGAACGCCGAGAGGAAGGCGGCCGCCAGGAGCACGAGCACGACGAGCCGCGTGGGGCTGTTCCCCGCGCCGCGCAGGATGCTCCGGCCGGCCATGTCCACCACACCCGTGCGCAGGAGCGCCGCGGTCAGGATCAGGAGCCCGAGGAACATGATCACGGTGTCGCTGCCGAAGCCCGCGAACGCCTGGTCGGGCGTGAGCAGACCGGTGACGACGAGGGCGATCACGACGCCGAGCCCCACGACGTCGGCCGAGACCCACGCGAACGAGAAGAGGACCAGCGCCACCGCCATGATGGCGAAGAGCAGCAGGATGTCGGCGCTCAAGAGGACCTCTGGGCGTGTGGCGGAGTCCCGCTCGCCGGCGTCAGATCAGCGCGCCCGAGGCCGAGCCCATCAGGACCTCCCGCGCGAGCGGCAGCGGGGGACCGCCCAGCGCGAGCAGGCGGTCGTGGAACTCGCGCCAGGCCGGGCGACCGCCGCGGGGCTCGGTCCAGTCCCGACGCAGGCGGCGGATGAGGAGCTTGCCCAGGGTGTAGTTCAGGTAGGCCGGATCGAAGGTCCCGCGCGCGGCCTGCTGCCGCGCGTTCGCGGGGTCGAGGAACGCCTGCTCGCGGAAGAGCCGTTCGGCCTGATCGACGCGCATGCCGCGGGCGTGCAGCCCGATGGCCGCGAGGTAGCGCACGGTGCGGAGCAGCGCGTTGACGAGGCGTCCGATCCGGCTCTCCGGATCCGATCCGAAGCCGGCCTCCGCCATGAGCTCCTCGGCATAGTGCGCCCAGCCCTCCGAGAAGGCGTAGCCGACGAAGACGCGGCTGAGCACCGAGGGAGAGCGATTGGAGTGCAGGAACTGCAGGAAATGGCCGGGCCAGACCTCGTGGATGGTGACGAAGAGCAGGTCGGCGACGCCCGGGACGTAGGCCTCGCGCTCGTCGGCGGACCACGCGGGGTCGGGCGGCGCGATGTAGTAGACCGACGGCAGCCCCTGCTCGAACGGTCCGGGGATGTCGATGTAGGCGGAGTTCCAGCGCATGAACGGCGGCGATTCCGCCACCCGCGCGCGCTCCTCTCCCGGCACGGCCACGAGGTCTTGCTCCAGGACGAAGCGACGCAGCCCCTCGAGCTGCCCGGCGGCCTCCGCGACGGGGCCCGCCGCGGGCTTCCGCCCGCGCACGCGCGCGACGCAGGCGGCGACGCTCTCGCCGGGCGCGAGCTCGGCGCAGGCGTCCTCGAGGTCGGCCCGGTTCCGGGCCAGCTCCTCCCGGCCGGCGCGCTCCAGCTCGTCGAGCGCGACATCTACGCCCTCGGTTACGCGCAGCATCGCCGCGAACGACTCCTCGCCGAGGGCGAAGGCGCCGTCGGGGGCGGTGGGCCGCGATGCGAGATCGCGTTCCAGCCCCCGCATGGCTGCTGCCGCCTCTCCCGCCGCCCGCCCGAGATCCTGCTGGAGCGAGGCGTCCGGAACGTCGGCGAAGGCACGGGGAACGTCCTCCTCGTAGAAGTCGGCCAGCCCGCCGAAGGTCGTGTGCGCCATCTCGCGAAACGTCGCCGGGAGCGGGCCCGCGAGGTTACCGCGAATTTGCGCGGCGGCGGCCACGGCCGAGCCCGCGTAACGCACGAAGGCGCGCAGCCGCTCGGCGGGCGGGGCGTAAGGGCGCGTCACGTAGACGTTGGGATCGAGCGACGGGGCGTACCACGCCGGGTTGCGCGACGGCCAGCGTGCGGGATCGAGCCAGAAGAGGTCGGCTTCGGCGCGCGCGATCGCATAGGCGCGCTCGAAGCGCCGCGGGCCGTCCAGCGCCGCCGCATCGAAGGCGCGCGCCCGCTGCGCCAGGCCGCGGAGCCGCGCCGCCTCGGCCTCGAGGCCGTCCGGGCTCCAGTCCGGTAGACCGCCGTCGTGCTCGTGAGCGCCGGCCCAGACGGCGACGTCGGGACGCGCCGCGAAGGTCTCGGCCACGAACGCGTGCACGAACTCGTCCCAGCGCTGCCCCAACGGCGCTCCGCCCGCACCGCCGGGTTCGCCTGTGAACGCAGTTTCCTGGTGGCGGGATCGTAGGCGGCGCGGCGCATCCTCGCCGCCCGGTCCATCGCCGGCCACCGCGCCGTCGACGCCATGCCTGCCGATCGGCGTTCCTCTCCCTCCGGCGGCGTCCTCTCGCGGTCGAGACACTACCGCCGCTCCCGCGGATCCGCTTTCTCGTCGTGCAGCAGGATGTTCAGCACGAGCCCGAAGCCGCCGCCGGCCGCCGCCAGGAAGCAGATCATCGCCAGCCCGGGATAGCCGAGGATCCGGAAGGACGTCTCGACACGCATGAGCATCGCCGCGCCGATGATGAGAGCCGCGAGCACGAGCCCGAGCGTGATCCGGTTGGCGACCTTCTGGAAGCCCTCCATCAGCCGCCGCTCGTCCAGCGCCTCGACCTTCACCTCGAGCTGATTGCTCGCCAGCAGGTCGAGGATCTTGTTCACCCGGCCAGGCAGCGTCTGGACGAACTCGTTCATTTCCATGAGGGTGGCGAACACGTTCCCCGGCGAGGCCGACTTGATCGCGCGCTTGCGCATGAGCTCGGCGGCGTGGCGCCGGATCGCCGCGTTGGGGTCGAACTGCGGATCGAGGCTGCGGCCGACGAGATGGAGGTTCAGGAGCGCCTTGCCGAGGAGCGTGAGCTCCCGCGGTACGCGGACGCCGCTCTCACCCGCCGTGCG
The DNA here is from genome assembly GCA_046262075.1 of Gemmatimonadota bacterium. Taxonomy (GTDB): domain Bacteria; phylum Gemmatimonadota; class Gemmatimonadetes; order JACCXV01; family JACCXV01; genus JBHENL01. The sequence goes on along the minus strand of JBHENL010000165.1, from coordinate 10,622 downwards.
CGTGACCTGGAGCAGAAGGGTTCCGACCTCCAGCTCCGCCACGGTGGCGCCCTGCTGCTCGCCGACCAGCGCGGCGACTCGGCGCCGGAACTCCGGCTCGTCGAGGTCGGCGCCCGTCTCGCCGATCTTCAGGGCGACCTTCGCGGCCTCGTCGCCTTGCCCCTCCGAGACGGCCAGCAGCAGCTTGAGCAGCTGCTCCTGCAGCGGCGGTGGAATGCGCGCGACCATTCCCAGGTCGAGCAGCGCCAAGCGCCCGTCGTCGGTCAGGAACACGTTGCCCGGGTGCGGATCGGCGTGGAAGAAGCCGTCGACGAGCACCTGCTGCAGGTAGGCCCTGAAGAGCTCGTCCGCCAGATCCCAGCCGTCCATCTCCATGCGCGCGAGCGGGCCGAGGGAGGTGATCTTGCGGCCGCGCACGTAGTCCATCGTCAGGACCCGCTCGCTGGTGTAGTCCTCGACCGGCGCGGGCACCACGATGCGCGGGTAGTCGGCGAGATTCTCCCCCAGGAGTGACAGGTTGCGCGCCTCGCGGCGGTAGTCCAGCTCCTGGAGCAGCGTCTTGCGGAACTCCTCCAGCATGGGCTGCAGACCGTGCTGGCGGCCGAGCTCGGTGTGGCGGTCCATGAACGCGGCCACGTCGCCGAAGGCGTCCAGGTCCTCGACGATCTGCTGCCGGATACCGGGTCGCTGCACTTTGACGGCGACCGGACGCCCGTCGCGCAGCGCCGCACGGTGCACCTGCCCGAGCGAGGCCGAGCCTATGGGAGCCGGGTCGAACTCGGTGAAGCCCTTGGAGAGGCGCACCCCCAGCTCTTCGCTGACGATCCGCTCCACGTCTTGGAACGGGAACGGCTCGACTTTGTCCTGGAGCCGCGCCAGCGCGTCCATGAACGGCGGCGGGAGCAGATCTGCGCGCGTGGAGAAGAGCTGGCCGAGCTTCACGTACGTCGGCCCGAGCCGTTCGAGATCGGCGGCGAGATCCTGGCCAGCGGCCGGTTCACCGCCGTCCCCTCGGTCATCATCGCCGAGCGCTTCCTCGAGGCCCGAGCTCCTGACCAGCTCCGACCGCCCGTACTTCATGAAGAGCCGCGCCAGATCGTTGTAGCGCTTGACGTGCTCGGGTCTGAGCGAGATGCCCATGGATTCCGTCAGCGGGTCGGGGCGAATGCGCGCTCTTGCGAGGCCGGAATCTACAGCGCGGGCTGAGAAGGCTCTATGGAGCCGCGGGGCAGCATGACTGAAATCTGGCCAGCGGCGCGAGAACACGGTTTGACGCGCGTGCGTGGAGATGAGTTTCTGAAGGAGCGGCGCGCGAGGCCGCCTCCGCCCAGGACGCGATCAGAACTGGACGAGCGTGGCGCGGAATTTCACACGCCCGCCATACCGCCGCCGAGCGGCAGCCGTCCAGCCTGGTCCTGTCTCGTCTCAGCGGCGCAGCAGACCGGCCGCGGCATGCCGCGCCTCGGGCAGCGCGAGCCCGAGTACTGCGAAGTTCACGCCCGCGCCGATGAGGCAGTAGAGGCAGGCCTTCCGCTGAACTGTCGCCATGTTCTTCAGGTAGTGCACGGCGCCGGCCATGTCGGCTGCGGCCTTGACCGCCAGGAGCAGCGGCCACTGGGGAGCGTCCTGGGCCCTGCGCTCGCCGCCGATCGACGCCAGCCAGGCGCCTGCGGCGTAGCTCGTCATTCCCAGCGGACCGTCCGGGAAGCCCATCGCGTAGGCGTCCTCGGCTGCGTTCACCTCGTCGGAGGCGAAGCCCGGCAGCGGCGGATCGGGGAGGTGGCGGATCACCCCGGTCTGATAGAGAGAGATCACGGCGAAGTCCACCGCACCCAGCGCCGAGAGTGCGACGATCCAGCGCCGCCGCCGCGCGTGCTCGCCGCCGGAATCTCGGATCTCGTCGCGCAGCCGGGCGGGCGAGAGGCCTTTCCGCTCCAGGCCGATTCGCGAGAAAAACGTGCGTGCCCTCATGAATCCCTCCGGAGTTGGCTCGTCACAGGGGAAGCAGGTTCGCCAGCAGGTCCCTTCAAGGAGAAAAGCTCGCCTCGGCGGTGCTTCCGGTGAGCAAGCTGGCAGGGCGGTCCTTCAGGGAAGTAAGCTCGCCAGCAGGTCCTTCAGCCGTCCGGGCCAGGTCTCCGTGAGAGACCACGGGCTGGCCTGCCGGACGACGAAAACGCGCCCGCGCTTCTCGACGACCTCGAAGTTCGTCGTACCGTCGCTACGGCGGCGGAAGCGGAGCGTCACGCGCGCCTCGCCAACGCGCAGGCGCTCGAGCGTGAGCTCCGGCAGCCATTCCGGCAGGTGCGGGTTCACGACGAGCAGGTTCAGCGGCGCGTAAGGATAGAGGCCGAGCAGGCTCTGGACCATGCAGAGGAGCGCGCTCGACGACCACGCCTGCGGCGAGTTAGCGCGCGGGTAGAAGGCCGGGAACGGAGTCCTTTCGTCCCGCGCATGGCCGCTGAAGACCTCCGGCAGGCGATCATTGGCGAAGAGCGCGAGCGCGTCCACCTGGCCCCTGACGAGCTGCTCGAGGCGCTTGGAGAGGTCGTAGCGGACGAGCCCCAACGCGAACGCCGCCTGCTCCACCGGCCACACCGAGCCGCGGTGGTAGCTGTAGGGGTTGAACGCGGGATGGTCGGCGGAGAGCGTGCGCACGCCCCAGCCCGAGAAGAGATCGGGCGCGAAGAGCCGGTCGACCACGAGCGGGACGCGGTCGCGGTGGAGGACCTCCGTCGCGACGCAGTGCCCGGCGTTGGAGCCGAGCGAGCGGATCGGTCGCTTGCCGGCGTCGAGCCCCATCGCGACGAACCGCTCGTCCTCCATCCAGAAGCGCTCGTTGAAGCGTTCCTTCAGCTCTCCGGCCTCGCGGAACAGGCGCCGCGCCTCCTCACGATCGTCCAGCCAGAAGAGGAGCTCCGCCATGTGGCGCTTGGCCAGATAGGCGAAGCCCTGCTCCTCGCACGTGGCGATGGGCGGCGCCACCTGCGAGCCGTCCTCGTCGACGATGGCGTCCGCGGAGTCCTTCCACGCCTGATGGCGGGTCCCCTGCGGCGAGCGCGTCCGGTACTCGTAGAGGCCGTCGCCGTCGAGGTCGCCGTGCTCGTCCATCCAGCGGATCGCCCGCATCGCGTGCGGCGCGAGCCGGCGCACGGTCGCCAGGTCGCCGGTCCAGTGCCAGTACTCCGAGAGCACCACCGCGTACGCCGGCGAGGTCGTGACCGAGCCGTAGTAGCGCTCGCGGGGATTGAACCGCAGCATCTCGAGCGGGCCGGTGTGAGCCTCGTGGAGCATCCGGCCCGGGTCCTCGTCGCGCCAGTCGTCGTGCACGCGCCCCTGCCAGCGCGGGAGCTCCTCGAGAGCGCCGGCCATCGTCTCGGGCCCCGCGAGCGCCATCTGCCAGGAGGCGGTCAGCACGTCGCGCCCGTAGAGCGCGACGTAGGCGGGGAGCCCGGCGGCGAGCACCCAGCAGTCCGGGCGGTGATCGAGGTCGTGGAGCCGCAGCGAGGCCAGATCGCGCTTGGCTGCCTGGAGGCCCCGCACCACGATGGGGGCCAGCTCCCGGGCGGCGCCGGAGTGGAAGCCCGTGGACTCACGGAGGAATCCCCGCCGCAGCCGGTCCCAGGAGGTGTCCTCCGCGCCGCCGTAGCAGCCGTAGTGCGGGCCCGCGAGGGGCTCGCCGCCGGCGAGCGGGACCGTGCGCGCGCACGCGTGCCACCCCGCCCCAGGCGCGAGGCGCAGGGCGAAGCGGATGGAGCCTTCCTCGCGGACGGGCGCGGCGCCCCGGCTGTCGATCTCGATGCGCACGCCGCGCTCGAGACGGGCGGTTCCGGCGTTGGCGGGGTGACAGTAGGCGTGCTCCGCGCGATATATGAAGGTGAGGCTGCCGCCGTCCTCGGCCGGTTCCCACCGCACGGTGCGCTCGCCGTGCTGGCGCCGTTCTCCCGAGGTTGCTTCGACCAGATCCGCGAAGTCCGCGTCCAGCTCCAACTCCAGGTGGAACTCCGTGGCCGCATCCGAGAAGTTGGTCACATCGACGTCCTCGTGGACGCCGACGCCGGCGTGTCTCGCGATGCGCAGCTCGAGCGTGCGCTCGGCCGAAGCAGGCACCTGGCCGCTTCCGCAATCGGCATTCTCCCGTTCCTGTCCCGGAGGCACGAGCACGTAGTAGCCGAGCCAGGAATGCGGCTGGACGTTGGAGACGGCGACCGCCTCGGGCTGCCGGCCGTCCACGCGCCAGCGCCAGCAGGATAGGAGCCGCGTCTCGTGGACGAAGAGCCCGTGCTCCGTCCCGGGATGCACGAAGCCGTCGAGGGCCGTGGCCAGGACGGTACGACCCTGGCTCACGTGGATGGTGTGCCGGTGCGGCGCCAGCTGGATGAGAGACGGCAGCGACATTGGGTGAGCTCGCCAGGTTCGGCTCTGGGGTGGTGGAGGATGGGATCGGCGAGCCGTATGCGGTCCGGGAGCTCCGCCCCCGTCTCGTGAACGACAGGCTCGGACGAGTCCGTGCGGCGCGCCGAGGAGGCAGTATGGGAGCGGGAGCCTTTCGGGGAAACGTCGTGCTCGTGACCGGCGCCTCGGCGGGTGTGGGCCGCGCCGCCGTGCGGGCGTTCGCCGAGGCCGGCGCGAGCGTGGCACTCGTAGCCCGGGGACGCGACGGGCTGGAAGCGGCCCGCACGGAAGTGGAGGGCGCCGGCGGACGGGCGCTCGTCCTGCCGGCCGACGTCGCCGACCCCGAGCAGGTCGAGTCCGCCGCTCGGCAGGCGGAGGCGGAGCTGGGGCCGGTGGACGTGTGGGTGAACAACGCGATGGCGTCGGTGTTCTCACCGGCTCACGAGCTGGAGCCTGACGAAGCGCGGCGCGTGACCGAGGTGACGTACCTCGGGACGGTCTACGGCACACTCGCCGCGCTGCGACGGATGCGGCCCCGCGACCGCGGCACGATCGTCCAGGTGGGGTCCGCCCTCGCCTATCGCGCCATCCCGCTGCAGGCCCTCTACTGCGGGGCCAAGCACGCGATCCAGGGCTTCACCGAGTCGCTCCGCACGGAGCTGCTGCACGAACGCAGCCGCGTGCGGGTCACGATGGTGCAGCTGCCCGCCCTGAACACGCCCCAGTTCGGGTGGGTGAAGTCGCGCCTGCCGCGTATGCCGCAGCCGGTGCCGCCCATCTACGAGCCCGAAGTAGCCGCGCGCGCCATCCTGCACGCGGCGCGCCACGCCCCGCGCGAGCTGCTCGTGGGCTTGCCGGTGCTGGGGTCGGTGCTGGGCAACCGGGTCGCTCCCGGCCTGCTCGATCGTTACCTCGCGCGGACGGGATACGATTCGCAGCAAACGAGCGAGCCGGCCGATCCCGACCGCCCGCACAACCTCCGGGACCCCGTCCCCGGTGACGCCAGCGCGCACGGCGCCTTCGGCGAGCGCGCGCACCGCTGGAGCCCGCAGCTCGAGCTCGCGATGCACCCATGGCTGGCTGCCGCGGGAGGGGTGGCCGGGCTGCTCCTGTTGCGCGCCGCGCGGCGGCGGTGGTGAGCCCTCCCGCGAGGCGCTCGAGCGCACGAACCCGCCGCCCGGAAGCACGAGGGCCTCGAGCGTGAAAAGCCCTCCGCCCAGGGAGCACGGGGGGCCTCGCGTGTGAAAGCCCGCCGCCCAGGGAGCACGGGGGCCTCGAGCGTGAGAAGCCCGCCGCGCAGGAGCACGGCGGGCTTTCGATGAGATGGTAGCGGGGGCGGGATTTGAACCCGCGACCTCCAGGTTATGAGCCTGGCGAGCTACCAGACTGCTCCACCCCGCGACGTCTGGCACCAATGTAACGGGTTCTCTCCGAGCGCGCAATTCAGGCCGCAGGTAGTGTCCTAATTAGAGTAACAATATACTTGACTCAGCACTCTAGACCGCTATACTAGAGGCATGGAAACCACACGGCACGTCCCCAAGACCCTCCTGCAAGCAATCCGGCACTTCTCGGACCCGGACACCTGCCTCGACTTCATGGTCGAATTGCGCTGGCCCGATGGGGTCACCTGCCCGACCTGCGGGAGCCGTGAAGTCCGGTTCCTGAGCACCCGGCGTTTGTGGGAGTGCAAGAGCAGGCACCCGCGTCGGCAGTTCTCCGCTAAGGTCGGGACCATCTTCGAGGATAGCCCGATCGGGTTGGACAAGTGGCTCGCTGCGATCTGGATGATCGCCAACGCCAAGAATGGCGTCAGCTCCTACGAGACGAGCCGTGCGCTCGGCGTGACCCAAAAGACCGCGTGGTTCATGCTCCACCGTATCCGTCTTGCGATGCAGAGCGCCGACTTCCGTAAGATGGGCGGTGTAGTGGAAGTCGATGAGACTTTCATCGGCGGTCGCGCTCGTTTTGTGCACCAAGAATAAGCGGACCCAGAAGATCAAGGGCACTGGCGGGATGGGTAAGGCCGCGGTGATGGGGCTTTTGGAACGCCACGGCCCCGACGGTCATAGTGTCGTCAGGACTTCCGTCGTTCCGAATGTTCGGAAGCGCAGTCTGCGGGAGAAGGTGCGGGAGCACGTCGCTCCTGGATGCGAACTGTTCAGCGATGCACTCGCTTCTTATAAGGGATTGGAAGCCGAGTACGTTCACAAGGTGATTGATCATGCCGAAGCCTACGCCAAGGGGAAGGTGTATACCAACGGACTCGAAAACTTCTGGAGCCTCTTGAAGCGGGCGATCAAAGGCACTTACGTGAACGTCGAGCCGTTCCATCTTTTCCGCTACCTAGACGAACAATCCTTCCGTTATAACACCCGCAAGGCCAATGACGCTGGTCGCTTTCAGCGCCTACTCGGCGCGGTGCATGGCAAGCGCGTCACTTATGAGGAGCTTATCGGAGACACCTTGCCAGCTACGACGTAACGCAAGACCGAGACAAAAAAGGGGCAAACGGAATGAAAGAGCCCGAGCCCACGCCCAAGCCGCCACCGACACCGTTTCAGCGGTTTGCCGATCTCGCAAAGCGCATAGTCGCCGTCCCAAAGTCTGAGGTCCGACGCCAAGAGCGAACGCGCAGGGCGAAGAAGCATCCGCCAGGACGCGCTCCTTCCTAAGTTGGAGGCAAGGGAAACCTCTCAAACATCTTCCTAAGTTCTTCTACACCCATGTGGCTAGCCACGTGTCAGTCATGTGGAAAGTATCGATGTCGTATTCACGAAGTGCCTTGCGCCAAAGCTTCGATAGCTTGTCGGCTTGGGCGGGCCAGAATAGATAGCCTGCCACACACATCAGGGGGGCACCCTCATGGGTCCCGCTTGCGTCCAGGTAGGCCCGGAGCACAAGCGCCATACCTTCACCGCCAGGCAAGAGGGTGTCTAGCAGAGCCGGGAGGTAGTCAGTATCGTCCGCCCGTTCTGCTGAGTCAAGTATATTGCTATCCTTTCAAGAGCCGAGTGACGTGGAGGGGATCAGGACGCTGGATGATGACGAGGAGGATGGGGCGCCTGGACGTCGCCGCCCTGCTCCGGCTTCTGGGGGTGATGGGCTTCACGACAGCCTCCATACCTCCCGCGGCCGGACCGACACAGCCCGCTAACCGCGCGAGTCCAGCCGCCAGACCGCCGTCTTCGGATGGAACGCGCTCCAGGCGAACCAGTAGGCCACGGTGCCCGGCACGGCTCTGCCCCGGAGGTCAGTCGCGAACGCCGTGCGAGAGTCGCGGTCGAAGTACACCAGGAGGTCCTGCTCGCCGACACGGTCGCGCACCGGTGATGCACTCCGCGTCAGGGCATCGAACGGATACGCCTTCGCTGCGTCCCCGGCGGTGATTCCGAACACCATCGCCTTCGGCTGGAGCCGATCGTCGGTGCTCGCGACCGGGAACATGAGCCGCGAATCGCGCGCGTAGCCGGCGTACGGGTCGCTGTCGTAGTCGCGGTCGTATCCCGTCTCGCGGGAGAGGACCAGCGCGCGCGGATGTTCCTTCCGCCAGCGGCCCCACGTCGTGTGCAGCAGCGGGACCTGCCGCAGCTCGGCGCCGCGCGTGGGGCCGGTCACGGCGCGCCGGCCGATCTGGGTCCAGAGGCTCTCCGTCTCACGGTCGTACATGAGGACGTCGGAGTTGTAGAGCAGGCCCGAGACGCCGAACGTGAGCCGCTGACCGCGTACCCGCGGGTCGAATGCCATTCCCGTCCCGCACAGCGGGCAGAAGCTGACGAGGACGGGCTCGCCACCCACCTCGTCGTTGACCACCTCGTGCCAGTTGAGGATCCGGATGGGGTAGGCCTTCGCGACGCCGTTCGCTTCCAGCGTGAGCACCCGGTCGCGATCGTCCAGCCAATCGGCGGACGCAGCCGCCTCGAACTCCGGATTCGAGAGAGCGGGGATGCCGTCGCGGGGCGGCCCACCCGGAACGATCTGGTCGACCGGGATGGACGCGCCGCGCAGGTCGAACCCGTTCAGGACCTGAGCGCCGGCCGCCGGAGCGACCAGGATCGCGCTCAGGAGAGCGATCGAGCTCAGGACTCTCGGCTTCATCCGCGGAGCGTCATGAGGTAGGCCACGAGATCGTCGACGTCGCGGGGCGAGAGTCCCAGCGCCTCCGCCGCCGGCATGTCATCCGTGTACCTGGGGACGACGTAGGCGCCGGGCTCCACGACGGAGGCGCGGATGTACGCCTCCGGCGTCGACCAGCGTGTGGGATCGCGCGACGGCTGCCTGCCCACGGCGGTGAGGTCCGGCCCGACGCTCCCACCCACGCCCGCGACGGTGTGGCAGCCGTTGCAACCGACACTCCCGAAGAGCTCCTCGCCGCGCGCGGCGTCGGCCCCGGCGCGGGTGGGCGTCGCCGGGGACGATTCGCCCTCGGCGACGACCTGCCCTGCCGAGAGTGGCCTCTCCGTGTCGTCCCCGCGACCGCACGCCGCGGCGGCCGCCGCGAGCAGCATCGCGCTAGCGGACCGCCGAGCCGCGGTCCACGAGACGATCGGCATCACGTGCGCCCCTGCGCGTTCCCGCAGCTCGGCGCCTTCGTCGGCATGAACTCCCGGTCGAGACCCGGCTCGATCGTGCGCGCGGGCATGCCCATCATCTCGGGCATGTCGAAGCGCTCGACCGCCACGTGCTTCAGCCAGTATCCCTGTTCGCCGGGCTTGGAACCGCCGTGGCCCGCGTCCCACGCCGCGACCTTGGCCGTGCGGTGGAAATGCGTGAAGCCCTTCGGCTGGTCCTCGGCACACCAGCGTCCCTTCACCGCCCACCCGGTATAGATGATCCGCTTCGCCTCGGGGAGCGGCTTGTCGAAGTGGAGGAACAGGAAGGTCCCGTCACCATTGTCGAGCCACAGGTGATCGGGAGCGTCAGGATCGAACGGGCTGTCCTGCGAGAAGCCTCGGACGAGTTGCTCGCCCACGGTGTTCGCTGTCGCCGCGGGTACTTCGACCGTGCCGGCCTGTTGCGCTCGCGCCGCGGCAGAAGCGGACACGAGCCCGAGCAGGGCCGCGCCGATGACGGCGGCGGCGGAGCTGATGCGGATCGATCGCTGCATACGAGTCACCTCCGTGTGACGTCTCCTGTGAGGGTGATTTGACCGTTCTGATTTCCGCTCAGCGACGGTGCGCCGTCGGCCGCAAGTTGAGCAGCCGCTCTGCCCGCGGTCGCCGCAGCCGCACGAACGTTGCCCCGAGAATGAGGCCGTACATGAGGTGGCCGAGAAGGCTCCCGATCGCGAGGGGCCGCATCGGCGGCATCCGCAAGGCGGCGAACGGCGGCATCCCGAGCAGGACCGGCATGAGGATCAGCCCGCCGACGACCCACCAGACGACGCCCCACGCGGCGCCCCATCCAGCACCGCTGCCGTATCCGCGAGCGCGGCCGCCGAGGAGCGCGCCGAAGAGCGCGCCGATCACGGCGCTGTTGAACAGGTGATAGATCCAGCCCACGGCGAGGCTTTGCGATCCCACGATCATCGCGACCATCACCATCATCGGCATCCGGCCGCCGTCGGGCGTCGGCGCCGACATGGCGTGCATGATCACGCCGAACACGAGACCCGCGGCGATCCCCGCGAGGGCGCCGGCCACGACTCTCGAGCGCATGATCATCCCTCCTCCGATTGGATTGCCCGGTCCAGCCGTGCGATCAGTCCGCGTGCCTGTTCGACGCAGATCTTCGCGAGCCTCGCGAGGTGCGGCTCGGGGAGGTCCCCGATCATCGCGTGCAGGAGCCCCGGCTCGCGCCAGGACACGACCTCGTAGCCTGCGAGTGTCGTACGGTGGAATCCCACCGGGACGACCTCCTCGGCGGGAGGCGCGCCGTCGGGGATCACGAAGTAGGAGACGACGACGCCGTCCACGGCGTACTCCACGACCGCGCCGCGCCGTCCGTCCACCACGCACAGCCGGGCGCCGAGGAGACGCGCGCCTGGAAGCACGGGTACGTGCATCGCGAAGTGCACGTGTCGGCTGATCCAGCGCGCGACCTCCACCCAATCCGCAGACGCGAGCTGCGCCTCGCTCAGGGCGCGAGCATGGTCCTCGACGATCACTGCGAGCCGGTCGGCGGGCGCGTCGCGCATGAACCGTTCGACCGCGAACGTGCCCGCGAGCGCGAGAACGGCGCTCGCCGCGATGACCCAGCGCGGCGCGCGCCGGCGGGGGCCGGGTCGGGCG
>JBHENL010000164.1:0-11160 GCA_046262075.1 Gemmatimonadota bacterium | reverse complement strand
TCTACGCACTGCTCGAATCCGTGGATCCATCCACGGTTTCGTACGCGCAAGAGCGCCTGGCGCTGTACACGAGCCTGATCGAGCGGGAGCCCCGAAACCCCACGGTCCGCAAGCAGCTCGGGCTCTTCCATGCCCAGCTCGGCGAATTGGAGCGCGCCGAGGAGGAGCTCTCGCGGGTCGTCTCGCTGAATCCGTACTCGGCCGACGGATACTACAATCTGGGCTTTCTATACCGTGTGCAGGGCCGCTACGACCGCGCCCTGCGATCGTTCCAGACGGCCGACTCGCTGCGGCCCGGCTACGCGCGCGACGAGCTTGCCTTCACCCTGATCGAGCTGGGCCGCTACGCCGAGGCGCGCCGCCACCTGGTGACCGGCCTCGGCACGCCCGGCGCCGACCCGGAGCAGGTGATCTGGACGCATCTCTCGCTGGGCGGCCTCGCCATCGAGGCCGGCGACACGGCGACCGCGCGCGCCGAGATCGAGAGCGCGGCACGGCTGGTGGGGACCGGGACGGGAGGAGAGGACTTCGTGCGCCAGACGGTTCTCGGCGAGAAGGCGCACCTCGCCTGGGTGCGCGGCGACGCGCCGGAACTGGACCGGATCCTCCTGCAGATGGAGGCCGTGCCCTCCGAGACCCCCGCGCTGCATCTCGCCCGAGCGCAGCGCTCGATGCTCGCGGCTGATTCGACGGCGGCGATCCGCGAGCTCGAGCAGGCCGTGGAGGCCTCCAGCGCCAACCAGCAGCCGACCTACCTCTACGAGCTGGCCGACGTGCTGCGCGCGGCCGGTCGAGTCGACGAGGCGGAGGAGGCGTACCGTCGCATCCTGACCATCAACCCCGACTGGCCCCGCGCGCACTACGGACTGGGCATGGCGTTCGCGGCGCGCGGCGAGCCGGCTGCGGCGCGGCGTGAGCTCGGTCGATTCCTCGAGCTCTGGAGCGGAGCCGACTCGACGCTGAAGGAGGTGCGGCAGGCACGCGAGACCCTCGCCGGGCTGGAAGCGTCGTAGCGCGGCCACCCGTCGTAGCGCTCGTGAAGAAGGTCTGGTGGTGATGGGGCTGCCCGGCACGGGCCGGGCGCCTGAAACGTGGGAGACGAAGGAGGGGAGCGACGATGGCCGACACGTCCGGCTCGGGGCGGTTCAGCTTCGAGGATCTCAAGGCACTTCTCGGAAACCTGCTGGATGGCAAGCCCGCTCCAAAAGAGCAGCTCACTTTGGCGTACAACTTCGTGCAGCAATTCCCGCCGGAGTTCGGCATCCCAGTGGCGCTCGCCCTCGAGGAGACGCAGGGCAAGGGAAAGTACGGGATCATCGTGCCGCCCCGGCCCTGGCCCAGTTCGTAGCCGGACGAGGGGACGAGAAGGCCCCGCCCTCGTGCAAAGTGGCGGGGCCTTCTGCCGTACAACCCAGGAGCCCATCAGCACGGCTCTTCCAGCTGATCGGGACTCACATCTTCAACTCGCCCCGCTGCACCAGGACCTTGCCGTCCATCTCCACCGTGCTGCCGGGCATGAAGTACGCCGTTCCCAGCGGCACGTCGTTCTCGCCGCCCGCCCACAGGTTGTTGCCGATGCCCACGGTGACCATCCCGGCCGGCATGAACGCGTCGAGGCGGCCGCCCGCGGGTGGGCGGATGGCCTGGTTCATCCCGATGTCGAAGTAGGCGAACTCCTCCTTGCCCGCGCCGCTCGCGTCGTAGAAAGCCTGGAACGGTTCCAGCCCCGAGGCCGCCGACAGAGACGTCACCTTGCCGCGCTCGAAGGTGAGCGTCACGTCGCGGATCTCCTGGCCCTGATAGTTGTCGCGATCGACGACGAGCTTGCCCTCCGCCGTGCCCGGAACCGGCGTGGTGAAGACCTCGCCCGCGGGAAGCCACACCGTCGTGGCTGATCCGCCTCGAGCCACGTCCTCGGCCGAGATCACGCCGTCGCTCACGAATACCGGCCGGTTCTCGATCCGGAATCTCAGGTCGGTTCCGTTGGGGTTCGTCAGGTGCACCTCGCGTCCTGCCTTCAGCGCTTGCTCCAGGGTCTTGCCGCGCGCCTGCAGGTCGTCGTAGTCGGCGCCCACTCCGCTCCAGAAGAGCTCGGCAAGAGCTTCCACCGGCAGGCCCAGGATCTTCGCGTTGGCGACGGTGGGGTAGAGGCCGTTCCCGACGGAAACCGTGCGGACCCCCTTCTTCATCGCCAGCTCGGTGACGGGAGCGCCCGCTCGGCCGCGCGCGGCGATCCGCTCCGGCGGCACGCCGCTCAGAACGGCCGGATCTTCGTTCGAGTCGAGCGCGATGAAGACGTCCGTCATCTGCGTGAGCGCCAGGTCCGCCTTCGGCTCCTGTGCATCGAACTCGGCGGGCACGTCGTCGTACATCCGCCGCAGCATCCGGTCGGTGTTCACGGTGACGATGGGGTGCGCGCCCAGCTTGCGGACGTTCACCGCGATGTTCTCCACGAGCTCCAGGTCGCGCGGGTTGCCCGAGATCAGGACGACCTCTCCCTCCTTCACCGCGGCGCTCTCGACGACGACCTTGCGCGCGATCGCCTCCAGGTCGGCCGGGTTCGCCGGCGAGCCGTCACGCTCCGGCGCCGCGGCGCCGATGTCGAGCGCCTCGTAGCCGACGCTCACGGCGGCGAGCAGCACGGCGAGCCACAGCACCGGCGCGAGCCCCGCTCTCCTCCTCTTCATCTCCTCCTCCTCGTTGGATGTGGCCGTGCGTGCTTCCAGGAGGCCACTGTACCCGAAGGGGCGGGCGAGGTACAAGGCCCAGGGACGGCCTAGTCCGCGAACATCTCGCGCAGAATCCCGAGCGCGCCTTGGTCATGGTTTCGTCCGCGAGCACGCCCCGGCGGCGCTGTAGCCTTTGCACGTCGACCGTCCGCAGCTGATCGAGCACCACGTGTCCTCGGCGTCGCTGAAAGCGGCAGGGAACCCTGAAGGGATAGCCGTGTGCACCCGTCGTGAGCGGAGCTACGATCACCGTGCTCAGGTGCTCGTTCAACTCATCGGGAGACACCACGACGCAGGGGCGCGTCTTGCGAATCTCTCTCCCGCGAGTGGGGTCGAGCGCTAGGAGGTATACCTCACCACGACCCGCGCTCGGTCTCACCGCCATTCCCACTCGTCCCGGTCGAAACGCGTGAGTGTTGGCTCGTCGAGCAGACCTTCCTCGCCTCGCTGACGCATGCGCTTGGCGGCTTCGGCCCAGCCGGCGCGGGGCTTGACCGCGGATTCGATCACGATGCACGCCTCACCGGCGCAAATCTCGACTTCATCCTCCAAACCGGCCTGCTCGAGTAACGGCTTGGGAATGCGGATCCCGCGGGAGTTGCCGATGCGAACGATTCGGGCCTTCATGCCAGCTCCCATACGCCGAAGGATGAATGCGGCTTGCGATTCGGTATCTACATAGTAATCACTGCACCCCCGCCACTCGCAGCGGTACGAGCCGGCTCGACTTCGAGCCGCTACCGTCCCTTCTGCCGCCGCCGCGCCTTCCCCTTCGGATCCCGCATCCGCCCCACCACGCTGCTCGCGAAGTACTGCTGCTTCAGCGCGAGCGGCTCCATCATCATGGCGAAGTTTCCGCGGTCCGACTCGAGCTCCACGAGGAGCTGGTTCAGCTCGGGATCGTCGCCGGCGTAGTCGCGGATGTGCCGGGTGACTTCCGCGATCGCCTCGGACGCGCGCCCGACGTCGCCGATCCGGTTCAGCCTGACCGCCTCCTGCTTGGCGCGCGCGGCGTGCAGGGCCGCCACGTGCCGGTCGACGGCGCGGTCCCGCGGCTGCGCGGCATCGGCGGCCGGGTCGGCGTACTCCCAGGAGACGCTCTGCGGAGTGCGGTCGAGCACGCCCTCGCGATCGACAACCGAGCACACCGCCACGAGGCGCCGGCCGACCTCTCCGCTAGGGAAGCTCAGCCGCAGGACCACGTCCAGCTCCTGTCCCGAGACCAGATCCCCGAGGATCACCCGGGTCGAGTTGCCGTGCCCCTCCTTCGTCACGATCGACAGCGGCTCGATCGACGCCCCCTCCGGGGTCCGCAGCTCCAGGACCACGTCGCGCGCCACCGTGTCGAGGACCTCTTCCAGCTCGCTCACCACGAAGTCGGGGATCTGCAGCGCCGTCTCGATGAAGTAGAAGTGGCCGCCACCGGCTACGGACATGGCCTGGAGCAGGGCCTCGTCGAAGTCGGCTCCGATCCCGAACGTGCTCGTCATCACGCCACGGCGGCGGAGCTCGCCGGCATGGCGCTCGAGCTCGGCCACGTCGGTGATCCCGACGTTCGCCAGACCGTCGGTGAGCAGCAGGCAGCGGCCGACCGTCTGCTCCGACTGATGGAGGGCGACCTGCTCCGCGCCGCGCAGCCAGCCCTCCGCCAGGTTCGTCGAGCCGCGCGCGTCGATCGCGTCCAGCCGCTCGAGCGCGTTGCGCTTGGCCTCGGCCGAGGCGTGGGTGCTCTCGACGACCACGTCGATCCTGTCGTCGTAGACCACTAGCGCGAAGCGGTCACGCTCGTCGAGTCCCTGCAGGGCCTGGCGGACCGCCTTGCGCGCCAGCTCGATCTTGGAGCCACCCATCGAGCCCGAGCGGTCGAGGACGAGGGCGACGTTCACGGGCGTGCGCTCGCGGGAGCGGGTGCTGAGGGGTGCCGTCACCCGCGCGAGCACGTAACGGTCGCTGCGGGCGTCGGCGCGGATGAGGCGCCGGTCGGTACGGATGGAAAGGCTCACGGTTGGTTCTCCTGCAGGAGTTTGCGAGCGAAGTCGATGAGGCGGCTGACGAGCCGGTTGTCGGGGCGGCTCAACGGCCGCCGGACGTGGAGCTCGATGTCGGGCGTGAGGGCGATCCGGTCCCATGACGAGCGGTCGGGCTGGGAGGCCTCGACCCGCGGCGAGGCCAGACTCTGGGCGCTCTCGGCCACCCGGAGCAAAGGAGCCGTGGCGCCGCCTCCCTTGCTCGCCAAGACGGAGCGGACGTAGTCGAAGGCCGTGCCGGCGGGCGGATCGGGTTTCTGCGCCAGCGCCGAGGCTACCTGGTCGTCGCTCAGAGCGGCCAGGCGATTGCGGATCTCGGCCAAGGGCAAGTGCCTGCGCTGCATCTGCTTGACGAGCTGCAGCCGGTTCAGGTGCGTCTCGGTGTACTGTGCCCCCGGACCGGTCGTCGCGGGGGATGGCAGCAGCCCCTGGCTGATGTAGTAGCGGACCGTGCGCGGGGTGACGCCCGCAAGGCCGCTCAATTCGGGAAGGGAGTAACTCGAGTCAGCGTGCATGGGCCATAGCTTGACAGCGTGACGTGTCGCTGTCAAGTATTTCGTCGGAGCGCCCTGCGCCCCATCAGCAGTCCCTCTCCCTGCCCGCCAAGGAGTCACGCCTTTGACGGACTTTCGACCCTCCGACTTCTACGACTACCTGCGGCCTTCCCCGTGCGAGCTGCGGGTCTGGCTTCGCCGCAGGGGAGAGCCCGAGGCCGAGCCCGGCCCGTTCGATGCGCTGCTGTATCGCCTGGGTGAGCTCCACGAGGCGAACCACCTGCGGACGTTGCGGGAGGAGATCGCCGACGTCGTCGACCTCAGCGACGTGCCTCGGGAGGAGCGGGAGGACCGCACGCTCGACGCCGTCCGGCGCGGGGCCGCGGTGATCTACCAGGGCACCCTCGTCGCGCGCCACGTGGTGGACGGGTTCGACTGCAGGATCGCCGGCGCTCCCGACTTCCTGATCCAGGACGGCCTCGGCTACCGCATCCGCGACTCGAAGCTGGCGCGCAGGGTGGGACTCCGCGCCGCGGTGGAGGAGGACGGGGCGCAGGCCGCGGAGGCCACCCCGGAGCCGGAGCACACGGGGGAGGAGCCGGGCGGCGGAGACGACAGAGCGAAGCCGGGCACCGGCCGTCGCAGGCGGGCTCGCAAAGCGCCCAGGCCGCACCATCCCGAGATCGTGCTGCAGCTCCAGATCTACGGCTGGATGTACGAGCAGACGTTCGGCGTTCCGCCGGCGGCGCTCGAGGTGCACGCGGGCACGGACGAGATCGTCCCGATCCCCTACGACAGGGGCGCCGCCGCGCTCGAGACGATGGCGCGGATGATCCGGATCGCCGCGGCCCAGACGGAGCCGCGGGAGCCGGTGGGTTGGTCCAAGTGCCAGGGCTGCGGCTACCGCGGCAGGTGCTGGCCGGCCGCGGAGCAGAGACGTGACGTATCGCTGATCCCCAGGCTGCGGCAGGACCGTGCGAAGGCGCTGATGCAGGCCGGCGTGCTCACCCTCGACGACCTGCTGGCGCGCTTCGACGAGGACGGTCTCGCCGCTCTCGAGCTCACGATCGGCGGCAGGACGCGCCGCTTCGGGCCCGGCGCCGGGGCGGCGCTCAGGAGCGCTCGCGCCCTCACGTCCGGCGCGACCTCTCTGCTGTCAGCGCCGGGTCTGCCCGAGGTCGGGACGTGGGTGATGTTCGACGTGGAGGGGCTGCCCGCCTACCTGGACGAGCTGGAGAAGGTCTACCTGTGGGGGCTGCAGGCCTTCGGAGACCGTCCGGGTCCGTTCATGCCCGCGCTGGCGGGCCTTGGAGGCGACGGCGATCGCGCGGGCTGGGAAGCGTTCCTGTCCAACGCGCGCGCGCTCCTCGATGACGCCAGGCAGACGCGCTTCGTCCACTGGGGCACGTACGAAAAGACGAAGCTGAAGAGCTACGTCGCTCGCTACGGCGACTCCGACGGGACCGCCGCGCGCGTGGAGACCGGCCTGCTGGACCTGTGTGCGCTCGTGGCGCGCTGCTTCGTGCTCCCGCTCTCGAGCTACAGCCTCAAACAGGTGGAGCGCTTCGTGGGCTTCGAGCGACGGCTGGAGTACGCGGGCGACCTGGCCATGGCGGACTACATCCAGGCCGTGGAGACGCAGGACCCCGCGCGGCGCGAGGCGCTGATCTCGCGGATCGTGGACTACAACGCCGAGGACCTGGCCGCGACGTGGGCGGTGCTGCAGTGGGTGCGGGGACGAACGGCGCCTGCCCGGTGACCGTCTGCCCGGGGGCAGAGATCCGCTACGCCGCGGTCAGCTCGCGCTCCATCTCCTCCGCGTACTTCCCCGACCGCGCCAGCCCATTCATCCGCGCCCGGTGATGGTAGGCCTTCTGCGCCGCGGCGACGTTCCCGGCCTGTCCACGCCAGGCCTTCTGCGCCGACTCCTGCAGCGCCCGGCCATACGAGAAGCTGAGCTCCCAGGGCAGGTCGCGCTCGCGCTGAATGGCGTTCATCGCGTTGAGATGAGCCGTGGCCTGCTGCTCCGACTGGCCGCCCGAGAGGAACACGATGCCGGGGATCGCGGCCGGCACGCTGCGCAGCAAGCAGCGGATCGTCCGCTCCGCCACCTCCCGGACTCCGGCCTGGTCGCGACTGCCCTTCCCCGAGACCACCATGCTCGACTTCAGGATCGTGCCCTCCAGCATCACGCGCGCCTCCTCGAGTGCCTCGAACGTGGCGCGCAGGGTGGTCTCGGTGACCACCTCCGCCCGATCTATCGTGTGGTCGCCGTCCATCAGGACCTCGGGCTCGACGATGGGCACCACCCCCGCCTCCTGGCACAGCGCCGCGTACCGGGCTAGCGCCCGCGCGTTCGCCTCCTGGCAGTAGGGCGTGGGGATCCCCTCGGCGATCGTGATCACCGCGCGCCACTTGGCGAACCTGGCGCCGAGCTTCACGTACTCCGCGAGCCGCTCCCGCAGACCGTCCAGGCCCTCGGTGATCTTCTCGCCCGGGTGCAGGGCCAGGTCCTTGGCGCCCTTGTCGACCTTGATGCCGGGCAGGACGCCCTGCCGGGTGAGCAGCTGCGGGAACGAGGTGCCGTCGGCCGCCTTCTGCCGGATCGTCTCGTCGTAGAGGATGACGCCGCTGATGAACTCCGAGGCGCCCTGGGTCGTGAACAGGAGGTCGCGGTAGGCGCGGCGGTTCTCCTCGGTGGACTCGACGCCCACCGCCTTGAAGCGCTTCTCGATGGTACCCGTGCTCTCGTCGGCGGCCAGGATGCCCTTGCCGTCGGCCACCATGGCTCGGGCCGTGGTCTGCAGATCGTCCTTCATTGCGCTCCTCCTGAAAAGCTTGATGCTCCATTCAATTGCAAGACGTCCGATCGTCGGCTCTGTCAACCTGGCGAAAACTCACCGCCCGAGGCGTGATCGACCGGTCAGTCGGTGCGGACCGCGCTTGGCGCTCGGGACCGAGACTCCGGGAGTCCCAGAAACAGGCGCAGCCCACCATCGATGGCTTCCAGCTCAGCCGGCGTCACGTGCCCGAAGACGCGCCGGACACGCCGTTTGTCCACCGACCGGATCTGGTCGAGGAGCGCGAACGAGCGTTTGCGAAGGCCGCTCGCACCCGACTGCAATGGAGGATAGAGAGCGCCTTCCCCCCCCGACGTGCCGGTGATCGGCACGATACACAACATTGGAAAGCGCTGATCCTCCGTCACGTCGGGATCGCTCACGATCGCTGCCGGCCGGAGCCCCTTCTGCTCGTGTCCCCGCGTGGGATCCAGGTCCACGAGGACGATCGTGCCCCGCTGGAACCTCACCTCTTCGTCTCGATCCACCCACGTCCGGGTTGCCACTGAACGGGCTGGCCCGCCTGCGGGTCGAGCAACTCCGCGACGTCTTCGTGGGGGAGAGTCTCCGTCCACGCATCGAGACCCACTTCCTCGAGTTCCGCGGTTTGCGGATGGGGGTTCTCGAGCGAACGACGCAATTCCTCACGCTGCCTGCGCTGCAGTTCCCTCTGGACAGCTTCCAGGACGAACCGGCTCCGATTGCGCTCCACCTGGTCTATGTTCCTCACCACCTCGGCGGGGAGAGTTACGGTCACGCGTTCCATGTGTCGTCCTCTGGGAGATTCTGGTAAGATCATACTATTAATCCTATCGGTTCTCCAGTAGCTCGCCGCATAGGGGTGCCCGCGTCCGGGAGCCTCGCCCCAGGAAGCGCGCACTTCCCGCCCAGCGCCGCAACGCGCAGGTTGGCGATCTCTCGATGACCATCATGAAAGGAGCCGTGGCGTGGATTCAACTACCACAGGGGGCAATGGCCAGAGCTCCGGCAGGCGCTCGCCGGACTGGATCAACGTGGGTCGGACGGAGCGGTGGAGCTCCGTGGGAGCGGGCACGGCGCTGGCGCTGACCGGGATGCGCCGCGGCGGGATCTCCGGGGCGTTGCTCGTGCTCTCGGGGGGCGGCCTCGTCCTGCGCGGGATGACCGGCCACTGCTACGCTTACGAGGGACTCGGTATGAGCACCGCCGAGCTGGAGGACGAGCTGGACGTCGGGGATTGGCAGCCGAGCACTGCACAGGCGGCCGCCGACACGCGTGCCTTCGAGCTGCGGAGCACCGAGGAAGGGATCCAGGGGACGCCGCGGCAGCAGGGCGGCGACCCTGGAACGTCGGGAGGAGGGGGGTCCGACACGACCGTCTAGCCGTCCCCGCCGGCGGCAGCGACGACGAGGAGCAACTCGGCGGGCGCGTACACTCGCAACGTCGCTCGCTTGAAGCCCACTGGGTCCCGCGTCACCAACCCGACCGCGTCCGCCAGGCGGGCGGACTCGTGGAGAACCGCCTCTTCGTAATCCTCGAATCCGATTTCCAGCGCCTGCACGAGCACCGCCCGTCCGACCGGAGCTACTGCCCGAGTGATCCGGCGCCTCTCCCCGGCGCGCGCCCATTCGAACGCAGCGAGAGAGCAGGGTCGCGCATGACGCCAAAGAGGGGGCTTCTTGTGAGGGGAGGGTTTCCGTGAACGCCTTCGTCGGCGTCACGGACGGTGACTGGTTCGAGCTCCTGGCGCGGCAACCCGGCCTGGAGGAGGCGAACTTCTGGCAACCCGGCGGCAACCGGCAGTTCCGAGTCCTCCGGCCCGGCGAGCTCTTCCTGTTCAAGCTGCACAGCCCCCGCGACTTCATCGTTGGCGGCGGCTTCTTCGCGCACTCGACGCTGCTCCCCGTCAGCCTGGCCTGGGAAGCGTTCGGCATCGCGAACGGCGCTACGACCCTGGCGGAGATGCGCTCGCGTATCGAGCGCTACCGTCGCACGCGCACCAACCCGCTGGAAGACTACACGATCGGCTGCATCCTCCTGGAGCAGCCGTTCTTCCTCCCGCGAGAGCAGTGGATCCCCGTTCCTCGCGACTGGAAGCGCAACATCGTCCAGGGCCGCACCTACGACCTGGCGAGCGGCACCGGGCGGAACCTGTGGGATGCCCTCCATCCGGTGCTCGCCGGTCGGCGGGCCGACGTGCCGCAGGCGATGGAGTCGCCGCTCCGGTACGGCCAGCCGATCATGACCATGCCGCGTCTCGGTCAGGGTAGCTTCCGCGTGCTCGTGACGGACGCGTATCGCCGGCGGTGCGCCGTGACCGCCGAGAGGACGCTCCCGGTCCTGCAGGCCGCCCACATTCAGCCCTACGGCTCAGGCGGAGAGCACCGGATCGACAACGGCCTGCTCCTCCGGAGCGATCTCCACGTCCTCTTCGATCGCGGCTATGTCACCGTCACGCCCGATCACCGGCTGGAGGTGAGTCGCCGCATCCGAGAGGAGTTCGAGAACGGCCGGGACTATTACGGGCTGCACGGGCGGGTGTTGCAGCTGCCCGCTTCTGCGGGTCATCGCCCAGCTGAAGGATTGCTGCGCTGGCACAATGAACGGGTCTACCGCGGATGAGCGTCATCGGTGGCGGGAGCACTGCCGAGGATCTCGACGCCTCCGTCCGCGCGGCGGCGTTCACATGGCTCGAACAGCAGAGCGTCTCTTTTGGCGACAAGCCATTTCCTCGAGCCGTGCTTGAACAGGGTTTCGTCTTCCACGGCCGGCGCGTGCCGCTGCTGGGGCCACAGGGGATCTTCAAGCCCGCCGTGCTGCCCGACATGCCGCTCAGCATCACGACGGTGCCGGTGATGCCCGGAAGGGAGCGCCCGTACGAGGACGAGATCGGGCCCGACGGCCTCCTGAGATATCGCTACCGGGGGAGCGACCCCTTGCATCGCGACAACGCGGGCCTGCGTCTAGCGATGCAGAGGCAGGCGCCTCTCGTCTATCTCCACGGTGTCGTCCCCGGCGCCTACCTCCCGCACTGGCCGAGCTTCATCGTGGGTGACGACCCGCGGACGCTCACCTTCACGGTGGCTCTCGA
>JBHENL010000163.1:0-16957 GCA_046262075.1 Gemmatimonadota bacterium | reverse complement strand
ACGTCGAAGTTCCCCGCGGAAAAGACCACCACCGCGCCGGCGGCGCCGGCCGCGTCCACCGCCTCGTCGAACACGACGTCGCAGATCCCCGTATCGGTGGGCGAGCCCGTCGAGTCGATCTCCATCAGCCCGAACGAGGCGTTGATCACGTCGGGCACGTCGACGACGGTGGCCGGGTCGCCGTCGGGGTCGGTGGCCCACTGCAGGCCCTTGAGGATCGTCGAGATGAAGGACTGGTTGTTCTCGAAGATGTTGGCCGCGATCCACTCGGCGTCGAACGCGACCCCGATCGAGCGCTCCCCCGCCACCATCAACCCCATCGTGGCCGTCCCGTGGCCGTTCGCACCCGTGCCGAACGCCGGGTCATCGTCGACCGGGAAGGTGGAGTTGAGGAACGGGTCGAACCAGGCCTGCTCCACCGGCACGCGCAGGCCGCGCCACTTGCCCGCGAGGGCGGGATGGTCGCCCTGGACGCCCGAGTCCAGGTTCGCGACGAGCATGGCCGTGCCGGTGAAGCCGAGATCCCAGGCCTCGGGGACGCGCACCGTCACCAGCGCGCTGATCGGCTCCCCCGCCAGCAGGCCGCCCGCAGGACCGGAGGCCGCGGCGGGCTCCTGGAGCGTCACTCGCCGGTCGAGGAGGACCCGCTCCACGTCGGGCCGCGCGGCGATCTCGCGCAGCAGCTCGGGCGTCACGTCGGCCCGAACCACGTTCGCGATCCAGAGCGGCTCGACCTCGCGGGCGGTTCCGGCGCGCTCGGCCTCGCGCAGCGCGCGGAGGACGCCGGCCTGCGCCCGGGCGGCGTTCGTGCGCAGCGCCCGGACCGCCCGCACGTGACGCTCCGCGCGCGGGAGCACGGCCTCCGGCGCGGGCACCCGCAGGGCGGCCGGACCGGCCGGGGGGCGCAGCGCGACGAGCACGGAGACCCGCTCCCCCGGCGCCGCCGCGAGACGCTCCTCCAGGCGTGGGTCCAGCCGGGCCGCTCCCGGCTCCTGCGCCGTCGCGGCCGCCGCCGCGCAGAGCAGCGCGACGCCGGCGAGCCGCGCGGCCGGCCGCAGCGCCGCACGCACCCCCTCGCCGATGCCGGTCACAGGAGCTCCAGCTGCGTCTCGCGCAGACCGTCGCGCGCGATCGTCTCGACGCTCTCGAGCGCCTGCTCCAGCGACATCTCGAGGACGAGCACCGGCTCACGAGCCAGACCCGAGACGCGCCGGAAGAGATCGACGAAGTCGAGCGTGCCGCGGCCGATGGCGAGGTGCTCGTCGGAGAAGGTGTTGGTATCGTTCAGGTGCAGCACGCGCAGGCGGTCGGCGAGCGAGTCCCACCATCGGGAGAGGCCGAGGGTGGAGTAGATCGAGGTGTGGGAGACGTCGAGGCAGAAGCGCAGCGCATCGGATTCGACCGATTCGGCGAGCTCCAGCAGCAGGTCCGGCGCGGGCTCGAACATGTTCTCCACCGTGAGCGCCAGGCCCGCCCCGTCGGCCAGATCCGCGACCCGGTTCCACAGCTCCAGCGAGAGGCTCAGCCAGCCCGGCATCGTGCGCTCGGGCAGCAGCGGATTGAAGCCGGTGTGGAAGTTGACCCCGCCGGAGCCCAGGTCGCGCGCCACCTCCACCGCCTTCTCGTAGGCGCGCCGGGTGTGCTTGCGAACCACCGAGTCGAGCGACCCGGGGTTCAGATCGAAGATGGGGCCGTGGACGTTGACCGGCACGCCGCGCGCGGCGAGCGCCTCGCCCAGTCGCCGGGCGCGGTCGCGGCCGCTCGTGTGCAGCAGCCAGTCGGTGTCGTAGAGCGTGACCTCGACCCCGAACCCCCGTTCCGCGAGGAGGTCGAGATGCTTCGCGACCTCCGGGTACGGCAGGCTCAGGAAGAGCGGTCGGGCCACGGTGTCGGAGGAAGGGGACGGGACGAGTCGCGCGAATGTAGGACGCGCTCGGAAGCCTTGTCAAACGAGCGGCGCACGTGGCCTAGGTCGCGGGAACGCTCGCATCTGCCCTCTGGCGGATCCCGCTCGCGGGGCCCGATGTTGTCTCTTCCGCCCATGCTCGAGCCCCACGTCCGCAGCCCGTCCGGCGAGATCGGGCTGCGCGCAGCCCCGCCGCCGACCCGACCCCCTCGCCTCTCCTCGCGCGACGCCCTCCTGATGGCGACGTGGTTCGCGCTCCTCACGGGCCTCGCCGAGGTGGCGGTGCGCGCCGTGCAGCGCTGGGTCATGCAGGATTTCATCCAGCTCGGGCGGCCTTTCGTCTGGATCGTCCCGCTCTCCTACCTGCTGCTCTTCGCGCTGCCCGCCCTTCTGCTGGTCTTCGCGGCGACGCGCCTGCGCGCGGAGTGGCCGCTTCGGGCCGGAGCCTTCGCCTTCGCCCTGCTCGGCTGCGCGAGCCTGCTGCTGCTCGTCCCCGGGCTGCACCGCCTGGCGGCGCTCGCGCTGGCCGTGGGCGTGGCCGTACAGGTGGCGAGAGGCGTGACGCGCGCCCCCGCCCCCTTCCTCGCGCTCGCGCGGCGCACGACGCCCGTGACGATCCTCCTGCTCGCCGCGACCGCGGCCGGGGCGCTCGCATGGAGCGCCGTGTCCGAGCGGCTCCAATGGGCGCAGCTGCCACCCGCCCGAGCCGACGCGCCGAACGTGCTCCTGATCGTGCTCGACACCGTGCGCGCTCCGAGCCTGAGCCTGCATGGCTACCCCCGACCCACGGCCCCGCGGCTGGAACGGCTGGCCGCGCGCGGGGTGCGGTTCGACTGGGCGCTGTCGACGTCGCCCTGGACCCTCCCCGCGCACGGGAGCCTCTTCACCGGCCGCTTCCCGCACCAGCTCTCGACCGACTGGCGCAGCCCCCTCGACGCGGCGCATCCCACCCTCGCCGAGGCCCTGCGCGCCCGCGGCTACGTGACGGCGGGGTTCGTGGCGAACACGCCCTACGCCAGCCACGAGGTGGGGCTCGCGCGCGGGTTCCTCCACTACGAGGACTACCGGACCACGCCGGGCCAGGTCCTCACGAGCTCGGCACTGGGGCGGCTGATCCTGCCGGGCCCGCCCGGGGTGTTCCTCGGCCGCACGAAGGCCGACGGACTGAACGCCGCCTTCCTGCGCTGGCTGCCCAGCTCCGGCAGCCGTCCGTTCTTCGCGTTCCTGAACTACTACGACGCGCACCTGCCCTACGTCGCGCCCGAGCCCTTCGCCACGCGCCTCGGGGCGCCCGCAGCGAGAAAGGATCCGCTGCGGCGGCTGCGCGAGCGCGCCGCCAACGTGCTGGGGCGATTCCTCGGCCCGCGCGACGACCCGCTCCAGCGGCCGCCCACCGAGGAGGTGCGCCGGGTCCGCAGCCTCTACGACGCCTCGCTCGCCTATCTCGACGACCGCGTGGGAGCGCTCCTGGACGAGCTGGAGCGGCGCGGCACGCTCGAGAACACGCTGGTGATCGTCACGTCCGACCACGGCGAGCACCTCGGCGAGCACGGCCTGTTCGCGCACGGCAACAGCCTCTATCTGCCGCTGCTCCACGTGCCGCTGCTGGTCTCCCTCCCCGGACGCGTGCCCACCGGGATCGTCGTCCGCGATCCCGTCTCGCTGCGCGACGTTCCGGCCACGGTGCTCGACCTCGCCGGCCTGGAGGAGGCGGCCCGCTGGCCGGGTCGCTCGCTGGCGCGCTTCTGGGAAGGGGAAGGGGCGACCGGCGACACCCTCCTCGCGGAGGTCAGCCGCGGCATCAACACCCCTCCCGAGGAACCCGTCTCGCGCGGCGACATGCGCGCGCTCTTCGCGGAGGGCCTGCACTACATCGTGAACGGGGACGGGCGTGAGGAGCTGTACGAGTATCGCGTCGACCCCGCGGAGGAGCGGGATCTCGCGGCCAGCGCGGGATCGGCGGAAGCCCTGGCCCGGCTGCGCGCCCGCCTGAGGGGAATCACGGCTGGTCCCGCCCCCCACGGCGATCGGAGCGCTCCCGCGTCGGAGCCGCTCGCGACCGGCCGGGTGCGTCCGTCCCGGTGAGGATCCCCCTGGCGCGACGTCTGGCGTTGCTGGGCGCGCTGAACGCCGGCTGCCTCGCGGCCCATGCGATCCTCTCCTACGGCCTCGCACCCGCGGGGCCCTTCGGGGAGTCCCAGCCGAACGAGGCGGCCGTGGCCCGCGCCCTGGCCGGATCCCTCCGCGCGCTGGGTCCGGACGTCCAGGCGTTCGTGACCGGTGAGACCCTGCGGCGCCCCGCACTCTTCGCCGCTGCGTACGCCATCCCCCTGCTCGCCTCGAGCGGGGTCTTCCTGGCCCTCCTCGCCTCCCTGTGGCGCTCGCGGCGCGAGCTGACGGAGGAGACCGTGCGGCGGCTCTTCCGCTGGAGCGTCGGCTTCGTCGCGGTGGCGGCGCTGGCCCTGCCGGCGGTCGTGCAGGACTTCTGGCTGTCCGTGGCGTGGGGACGGATGCTCGCCGGCGGCGTGAGCCCCTACCACGCGGACCTGCACGCGGGCGTGCTCGCCGGCGTGCCGCTCGACTACCTCGACCAGCGCATGACCTACGGCCCCCTGTGGGCCGTCCTGGCGGGGCTCGTGAGCGCTCTGGCGGGGGAGCGCACGCTCCTGGCGGCGGCGCTCTTCAAGCTGCTCCTGGGTGTTGCGTGGATCGGAGCCCTCACGCTCGTCCTGCGGCTGCTCCGGCAGCGGCCCGCGTGGGACCGGTGCGTGGCGCTGGCGATCCTTGGATGGATGCCGCTGGGCGTCCTGCAGGGCGTGGCGGAGGGGCACAACGACGTCGTCCTGGGCGCGCTCGTCCTGCTCTGGCTCGAGCGGACGGAGCGGGCCCGCGGCGTGCCCGCGAGCCTCGCGCTCGGGGCCTCCGTGCTGATCAAGTACGTCTCGGCACCGCTCTTCCTGCTCGACGCGCTGGTCGTGCGCGCCAGGGGTCTCCCGCTGCGGTCGTACCTTCCGCGCCTGGCGGCGGTGGCGGCGCTCGCCGCCGCCTCGCTGGCGGTCGTCTATCGCTCTCCCGACTTCTTCTCGGCCGTGCTCTCGATGTCGGGGTGGCACTTCTACACCCCGGCGGACGCCGTGATCGGGCTGGCGAAGACGGCCGGCGTCGAGCCCGGTCTCGCGTCCGTTTCCGGCGCGGCGGCCCTGTTGCTGGCCGGGGCCGTGCGCGCCCTCTTCGTGCTGGCGGCGGGAGTCTCCGTCCTGCGCTACGCGCGCTCCCCCAGCCCGCGCCGGCTGCGCTCCGCCGTGCTCGCGACCATGGCCGGCGTTCTCTTCGGCGCCTCCGGGCACCTCTGGCCCTGGTTCCTGATCTGGGCGCTGGGCCCCGCGGCGCTGCTGCCGGGAGCGGTGCTCTCGCGCTGGGTGGTCGGCGTGGCCATCGCGGCGCCCTTCCCGCTCCTGGTCTGGCTGATCGCTCCTGCCGGCGATGCGTTCTCGATCCCGACCGTGGCGCTGTACGCCTTCGCGTGCGCGTGGACCGCGCTCGGGCCGCGCCACTGGTTCGCGACCGACGCTCCGGACGGCGTCGGAGCCGCCGGCTACGGCGGGGAGACGCCGCCGACGGCCGGCCTGCCCGGGAGAGCCGCCCAGCCCCGGCGCCAGGGCGGGGCGGGCGCCGGACGCTAGAGGAAGTACTCCCCCACCCGGATCCCGTACTTCTCCGGCTCCGTCACCTTCACGATCGTGCGCGTGCAGGCTTCGGTCGTCGCGTCCCGCTCCGCGAGGTCCACGAGCCGTCCGTCCACGCTGTTGCCCCACGGGTCGGAGATGAGCTTCACGATCGGCCGGTGGATCTCCTCCGAGGCGGGATTGGGCGCGTAGACGACGGCCATCTCGAAGGTGTCGAGGATGACCAGCGTGCCCACGGGGTAGATCCCCATCATGTTGATGAAGGCCTTCACGAGAATGGGGTCGAAGTGGCTCCCCTTGCGCATCTCGATGATCTTCAGCGCCTCGTGCGGCTCCATGGGCTCGGTCTTGTAGATCCGCGGCGTGGTCCCGGCGTCGAAGGCGTCCGCGATCGCGACGATCCGCGAGTAGAAGTTCAGCTGCCGCGGGCGGGTCACCTTCGGGTACCCGGAGAGGTCCAGGTTCAGGTGGTGCTCGAAGGCGACGAGCATCTCCCGGATGGGGATCTGCCCGCTCTTGCGCATCTCGAGGAGCCGCCGCGCTCCCTTCCACGTGTGGCTCTTCATCTCCTCCCACTCGGCGGGCGTGAACTTGCCCGGCTTCTGCAGGACCGCCTCGGGGATCTCGACCTTGCCGAGGTCGTGGAACAGCGCCGCGAGCCCGAGCTCGTAGAGCTCGAGCCGCGAGAGACCGATGCGCTGGCCCAGCGCGACCGAGAAGATGCAGACGTTCACCACGTGGGTGAACGTGGGCTCGTCGTAGTCGCGCAGCGTGGAGAGGCCCAGCAGCGACAGCTCCTCCTGCAGCACGTGATCCACGATCCCCTGCACGACGCGCCGCACCCGCCGCACGTTCATGCCCTTGCCCGAGCGCGCGCTCTCGAGGAGCGAGCGGGTCACCTCGACCGAGCGGAAGTAGGTGCGCTTGGCCCTCTCGCGCCGGTCCTCGGCCAGCAGGGACTGCTCGGGATGGTCCTCCGGACGCTCCTCGTCGGGAAACAGGGCGACGTGCGGCGGCGCGAGGCGCTCGAAGCGCTCGCGCAGCACCGCGAAGTCGTACTGCGCGTCGACGTCGATCCCGGCGAGCAGGAAGACGACGCGCCGCAGCTCGTGCGGCTCCACGCCCGGCTGGAACTCGATGCGTCCAAGCTGCAGCCGCCGCAGCACTTTCAGCAGCTGGTGGTAGGTGACGTAGGCCTTGAGGTCGACCTTCACGCGTGCGCCGTTCAGGAACAGGAAGCTGCGCGAGATCGCCAGGTCTGCGCTCCCCTCGACGTGCAGCAGGTCGGTCAGCGTGCGGTGCAGCTTCTCCAGCTGCTTCGCGACGGCCTCGTTGTTCTCGTCGTAGATCTGCGCCGAGCGCAGCGCGACGTACAGCTGTGCGACCAGCGCCTTCCCCAGCGCCTGCAGCGGGGCGGGGTTCTGCGCCACGGCGGGAGCCACCCCGAGGGCCGGAGCCGTCCCCCCGCGCGTCACGCGCGCACCCGCGCCAGCGCCTGCCCGCAGGCCTCGCGCACCTCGGGTTGGCGGTCCGCGAGGTGCTCCTCCAGGAGTGCCCGTGCCGCCGGGCCGCCGATCTCGCCCAGCGCGACGGCGGCGCAGACCTTCAGGTCGCGCGCCTCCCCCTTCCACAGGAGGCTCTTGCGCGAGAGGATCTCGGCCAGGTGCGGGACGGCGTCGGTCCTGGCGAAGCGCCCGTACGCCTCGAAGAACAACTTGCGCTCGGTCAGGTCCTTGGCGCCGAACTCCCGGTCGCGGATCGCCTCGAGCACCGTCCGCAGGGCGGGGCGGTAGTTGAACGAGACGAGGTTCCGCAGCGCGTAGTAGCGGACGAGCTTGTCCGGGTCGTGCACGGCCTCCACCAGGAGGTCCATCGCTCGCGCGGTGCGGTAGGTCTTGAGCGCGTTGATCGCCTCGATCCGCACTTCGGCGTCGCGCGCGTGCAGCGGCTCCTCGAGTGCTTCGAGCGACTGCCGGCTGGGTGCCCTGCCGGAGAGGAAGATCGCGTTCTTCACGACCGCGGGGTCGGCGTGGCGGAAGAGCCGGTGCAGCGTCTCCGGCTCGCGCGCCGCCGCGGCGACGAGCGGGGCCAGCAGCTCCTCGCGGTGCGCCAGCCGTTTGAGGTCGCCGAGGCGCTCGACGGCCGCGCCGAGGCTCGCCTCCGCCGCCCGCTGCAGGTATGCGCCGAGGGCGCCGTCCTCCGAGTCCTCCTCCTCCAGCATCCCGGCCACGCGCGCCAGGCTCTCCGGCGAGAGGATCCGGACCCGCAGCTCCTCGACGGCTCGCCCGCGCGGTCCGGTGACTCGCGCGTCGCGAGCGAGCTCGGCGAGGGCGTCGAGGATCCTCACGACCGTGGCGAGGTTCCCGTTCGCGAAGAAGTAGTCGTGGAGCTCCTCCAGGGCCTGCAGCGGCTCCACGTCCGGCGAGTCGCCCTCGAGCAGGATCAGCTCCTGGAGCAGCTCCAGGTAGTCGAGGAGCAAGTTGCGCTCCTTCTCGTGCTCGATCTCCTCCTGGAGCCGGCGGACCTCGTCGCGCTCGAGGAAGTAGAGGGTCGGGTCGAAGTCGTCGGGCGTGAGCTTCAGGATCTCCGCCTGCCGACCTTCCGCGAGGATCGAGCGGCCATCGACCTCCTGCTCCCCGTCGAGGTCGATCACCCGGAACGCCTCCGCGGCCGGGGCGAAGCCGAGCTCTCCCGCCGCGCCCGGGGCCGCCGGGAGGTCGATGGCCTCCTCGTCCAGGAACAGGTCGACGAAGAGATAGCGGACGTGCACGAAGTCGCGCTCCCACAGCCGGGAGAGCACGTCATCGCTCGCGGGGTCGCGCGTCGGATCGAGCTTCACCGTGTCCAGGAACTCGAACACCTCCCGCGGCTCGAGCCCCTCGAAGAAGCTGATCTCGCGGATCCCGTCGCGGTGGAGGCTGAACGGCAGACTGTCGCGGGTGCCCTCGTCGCGGTAGAGGACCTCGCCCTCCATGACGAGCTCGTGCTCGCGCACCTGCAGGCGCAGCACGCCGTGGCGGCCGAGGAACTCCCCGAAGCGCTCGACGAGGGCCTGCGAGAACTCGCGGTAGATGGGATTGTTGGGCTCGTAGAGCGTGCGGATCCGAAGCGTCTTCACGACGGCGCGGACCAGCTCCTCCGCCTCCGCGCGGGCTCTCGACGAAGGGGTGGTCGGGGAATCCGGCACGGAGCTCACGGTGCGTGCGTCAGGCGTCGAGCTCGGCCACCGTCTGCACGTCCGCGTCCCCGCGGCTGGAGAGAGGGGCTCCCGCGCCGCGGAGAGTCACTTGACTTTCGGAATGTGTTCGGATAGCCTGGAGGGCATCGAAGTCGAACCTTCGGGAGGGAACGCCCATGCTCACGCGGCGGCAGCGGGAGATCTACGACTTCCTGCGGGAATCCCTGGACCGCAACGGCTACGCGCCGAGCCTCGAGGAGATCGCGGGACACTTCGGGCTCTCGTCCGTGGCCACGATCCACGAGCATCTGAAGAACCTCGAGAGCAAGAACATGATCCGCAGGCACTTCAACCGCAATCGGGCCATCGAGGTCCTGCCGGTCGCCGGCGAGCCTCGCGCGGCGGACGTGCGCGTCCTCGGGCGCGTCGCCGCCGGGCGCCCGATCGAAGCCCTCGAAGCTCCGGAGACCGTGGCCGTGCCCGAGGAGATGCTGGGTCGCGGCGAGACCTTCGTTCTGCGCGTCCAGGGCGACTCCATGATCGACGAGCTGATCCGTGACGGCGACCTGGTCGTGGTCGAGAGCCGCGAGGCGGCCGAGAACGGCGACACCGTGATCGCGCTCGTCCGCCAGGACGGAGCCGACGGCGAGGTGACGCTCAAGAAGTTCTTCCGCGAAGGCGACCGCGTTCGGCTGCAGCCCGCCAACCCCGCCGTCTCGCCGCTCGTGCTGCCCGACGAGCAGGTGCGCGTGCAGGGCGTGGTGATCGGCGTCATCCGCAAGTATCGCGGAGGGGGCCGCGCGTGAAGCGGATGCTCGCCTGCGGCAGGATCCCGCGCCGCGCTCCCGACCTCGCGGGGGGCGTGCTGCCGCTCCAAGCCGCCCAGCCAGCCGGCGCCGGCGCATCCTCACGGGAAGGTCCAGCCGGCGATTCCCCGGCGGGCGACACCCTGCGGGGCGGCTGCCTGCCCCTGCGGGCCGTCGGCGGGTCGGCGACACCCGCGGGTCCATGGCGAGACGAGTCGGGACTTGGTGACGAGGTCGCGACGCGCGGCGTCGGTGGCGCCGTCGTGCTCCCGCTCCGCCCTCGCTCCGGCGGCGCCAGATGAGGACCGCTCCCGAGGAGTTCGATCGGCTGGCGGGTCGGTTTGACACCCCTCCGGGGCCTCGGTATACTGCCCGCTCCACGGCACCCCCGAGGGCGAGATCCCCACGGCGAGCTTCAAGCTGCTGCTCCAGTACGACGGCAGGGGCTTCCACGGGTGGCAGCTCCAGCCGGGACTGCGCACGGTGCAGGGCGCGCTGGAGGAGGCGCTGGCGGGGCTCTATGGATCGCCAGTGCGCGTGCACGGTGCGGGCCGAACGGACGCCGGCGTTCACGCCCGCGGCCAGGTAGCGCACTTCCGAGCCGCCGCCCGCCACACCGCGCTGACGGTCCGCAAGGCGCTGAACGCCATGCTCCCAGAGGACGTCTGGGTCGCCGACGTCCGCCGCGTCTCCCCGAGCTTTCACGCCCGCTTCGACGCGCTGGCCCGCACCTATCGGTACGTGCTGGGGACCGAGGACCTCGCGCGCTCGCCCTTTCATCGTCCCTACTGCTGGGCCACTTCCGAGCCGCTCGACGCCGATCTGCTGCGGGAGGTCGCCGGCGACGTGCTGGGAACGCACGACTTCGGCGCCTTCGCGCACGCGGGCAGGGGCTCGCGCGTGTGCCGCGTGAGCCGGGCGGCGTGGGAGCCGGACGCGCTCGGCTGGTGCCTGGAGATCACCGCCGACCGCTTCCTGCGCGGGATGGTGCGGGCGCTGGTGGGGGCCTTCGTGGGCGTGGCGCGGGGCACCCTCGAGCGAGCACGCGTGGCAGCGGCACTGCGCGCGCGGGAGGAAGCGCCCACCCCCCCGCTGGCGCCGCCGCAGGGCCTGTTCCTGTGGCGCGTGGACTACCGGGCCGAGCCCGCCGGCAGCTCCGCCGGCGCCGCGTGAGCGAGCGGCCGAAGAGCCCGGGGTGTCGAGCTCGAGGGAAATCTCGGAGAAGGTGCGGCCGCGACCGGACGTGAACGGCAACTCCTGAAGGAGTACGGGCATGCGACTGTTCGTCGACACCGCGAACCTGGACGAGATCGTCGAGGGCCTGGACCTGGGCCTCGTCGACGGCGTCACGACGAACCCCTCCCTGATCGCCAAGGAGCGTGGAGCGGGCGAGCCGCGCGACCAGAAGGCGCACTACAAGAAGCGGCTGCAGGAGATCTGCCGCCTCGTGGACGGGCCGGTCAGCGCCGAGACGGTCGGCACCGACGTCGACGAGATGATGCGCGAGGCGGAGGAGTTCGCGGAGATCGCCGAGAACATCGTCGTGAAGATGATCCTCACGTTCGAGGGGCTGAAGGCGGTGCGCGCCTGCGCCGACCGGGGCATCCGCACGAACGTGACCCTGTGTTTCTCGGCCAGTCAGGCGCTGCTCGCGGCGCGGGCCGGCGCGGACTTCATCAGCCCCTTCGTCGGACGCGTGGACGACGCCAGCGGCGACGGGATGGAGCTCATCCGCGAGATCGCCACCATCTACGAGAACTACAACTTCGAGACCGAGATCCTCGTGGCATCCGTGCGCCATCCGCGCCACGTGCTCGAAGCCGCGCTGATCGGCGCCGACGTCGCCACCGCTCCCCTGAAGGTGCTGAAGCAGCTCGTGAGCCATCCTCTGACGGACCAGGGGATCGCTTCGTTCCTGGAGGACTGGGGGGGCAGGTGAGAGCCGCGCCCTGCTCAGGCGCGCCGGCCGGAAGGTCCCGCGGACCACGTGGCGGCGTCCCCCCGCTGGCCCTGGCGCTGGCGGGGCTGGCAGGAGCCGGCGCGGCCACCGGCCTCCTGCTGGTGCTCGCCGGCCGCCCCGCGCCGCCGGCGCGGCCTTCCGAGGCGGCCGTCCTCCAGCGCAGCGATTCGGCCCCTGCCGCGATCGCCGAGTCGCGACGCACGGCGATCGTGGCCGCGGCCGACCGCGCCGGACGCTCCGTGGTGGCGATCTCAGCCAGCTCGGTTCAGCAGGCGAACCCCTACGCCGGAACGGTCTGGGAGGACTTCTTCCCGCTCCTGCGCCAGCCGCGGCCGGTCCAGAGCCTCGGATCGGGGTTCGTCGTGTCGGCCGACGGCTTCGTCGTCACGAACGAGCACGTGGTGCAGGGCGCGGAGTCGGTGCGTGTGACGCTGATGGACGGGCGCGAGTTCCCCGCCGAGGTCGTCGCCGGAGACGCGGCCACCGACCTCGCGGTGCTGCGGATCCCCGCCGCCGACGTGCCGGTGGCACCCTTGGGACGCTCGGCCGACCTGCTCATCGGGGAGTGGGCGATCGCGATCGGCAACCCGTTCGCCCCGTTGCTGGCCGACGGCAGCCCCAGCGTCACGGTGGGAGTGATCAGCGCCCTGCACCGCGACGTTCGGCCGGTGCCGGGGCAGGCCCAGATCTGGACCGACATGATCCAGACCGACGCCTCGATCAACCCCGGCAACTCGGGCGGTCCGCTCGTGAACGCCGCCGGGGAGGTGATCGGCGTCAACAGCTTCATCCTGTCGCGCTCGGGAGGGTCGATCGGCATCGGGTTCGCGATCCCCATCGACCGCGCGCGCCGCATCGTGGACGACCTGGTGCGTTACGGCGAGGTGCGCCTGTCCTGGCTCGGGATCCACGTGGCCGACATCCCCCCCGGCGGATCCGCGTCCGGACTGGAGGACCCCCAGGTGCGCGTGACGCGCGTGGACCCCGGAAGCCCCGCGGACGCCGCCGGCGTGCGGCCGGGCGAGGGCCTGCTCTCCGCCGCGGGGCGGCGGGTGCTGAGCGAGCTCGATTGGCAGGGGCGGCAGCTGGAGTTCCGCGCGGGTCAGCCCCTCGACCTCGAGCTCGTGCGGGAAGGCGCGCGGCGCGCCCTTCGAGTCTCGCCCGCGGCCGACCCGCTGGCCTCCGCACCCGAGACGGCCGCGCCGCTGGGCCTGCGCGTGACGCGGCTCACGCCCGCGCTGCGGAGCTTCCTCGGCGCGCGCGCCGAACGGGGGCTCCTCGTCACCGACGTCCTGCCCGGCTCCCCCGCTCAGAACATCGGCCTCGAGCCCGGAGACGTCCTGCTCGCCGTGAACGACGAGCGCGTCGACGATCCGGCGGCCGCGATCGAGCTTCTCGCCGGGGTCGCGCAAGCGCCGCGCGCGAGCCTCGTCTGGGAGCGGGAGGGGCAGCTCTTCCGGTGGCAGGGGTGATGCGCGGCGCTCCCCCGGGTCCTGCCGCGCCGCCGGCGCGTGACCGGCCCGCGCAGCGCCCGGCGGACGGTCCGATCGGCGGCGCCCTCACCGCGCTCGACCTGCCGCTCCCGCGGGCGCGCAGCGGCAAGGTGCGCGAGTGCTTCGAGGTGGGCGACCGCCTGCTCCTGGTGGCGACCGACCGCATCTCGGCCTTCGACGTCGTCTTCGCGCGCGGGGTCCCCGGCAAGGGCCGCGTGCTCACCGGCGTCTCCGAGCACTGGTTCGACCGCCTCGACGAGCGCGGTGGCGACCTGCCGGCGCTGGAGCACCACCTGCTCACCTGCGACGCGGCGACGATCGCGCGCGAGGCCGGTCTGACGCCCGCTGCGGAGCCGCTGCTGGCCGGGCGCTCGATGCTGGTGCGCGGGACGCGGCCCGTGCCCATCGAATGCGTCGTGCGCGGGTTCCTCGAAGGCTCCGCGCTGGCCCAGTACCGGGCCGGCCGATCGGTCGCCGGCCTGCGCCTGCCGCCGGGCCTGCGACGCGCCGACCGGCTGCGCCACCCGCTCTTCACGCCCGCCCGCAAGGCGCTCGCCGGACACGACGAGAACGTGGACTTCGACGAGGTGGTGCGGCTGGTCGGCGGCGAGCTCGCCGAGACGCTGCGC
This sequence comes from Gemmatimonadota bacterium, assembly GCA_046262075.1. Taxonomy (GTDB): domain Bacteria; phylum Gemmatimonadota; class Gemmatimonadetes; order JACCXV01; family JACCXV01; genus JBHENL01. The sequence continues at coordinate 3,299 of JBHENL010000163.1, read as the reverse complement.
GAGCACTCCCTGGCGCTCTACGCGGCCGCGGCGCGCTGCCTGGAGGAACGCGGCCTCCTGCTCGCCGACACGAAGCTCGAGTTCGGGCTGGTGGAAGAGGAGGGGGGCTCTCGCGTCCTCCTGATCGACGAGGTGCTCACGCCCGATTCCTCGCGCCTCTGGGAGGCGAGCGCGTGGGAGCCGGGCCGCGCCCAGGCCAGCTTCGACAAGCAGCCGCTGCGCGACTTCCTCGACGAGCTCGTGGAGCGCGGGCTGTGGAATCGCCAGCCACCGGCCCCGGAGCTCTCGGACGACGTGGTGTCCGAGACCTCCGCGCGTTACGCCGAGGCGTTCCGCCGCATCACGGGCCGTCCGCTGGGAGCCGCGTGAGCCGCCCGCTGCGCGCGCGCGTGGAAGTGACGCTGCGGCGGGGGATCCGAGATCCACAGGGACAGGCCATCGAGGACGCCCTGCACCGGCTCGGGTACGATGGCATCGCCGAGGTGCGCGTGGGCAAGCACGTCACGTTCGAGATCGCCGGGCCCCGCCCGGAGGCCGAGCGCCGGATCGCGGAGGTCTGCGAGCGCTTGCTCGCCAACCCCGTCATCGAGGACTACGCCTGGACCCTCGAAGCGGGAGACCGCGGCGAGGAGCGTGAGGACGGCGGCGCGTGACGTTCGGCGTGATCACGTTCCCGGGCTCGAACTCCGACGCGGACTCGCTCCTGGCCGTCGAGGAGGTCACCGGACGGCCGGCGCGCTCGATCTGGCACAAGGAGACTTCGCTCCAGGGCGTGGACGCCGTGATCCTTCCCGGGGGCTTCGCGCACGGGGACTACCTCCGCGCCGGCGCCATGGCGCGCTTCTCCCCCATCGTGCCCGCGCTCGAGCGCTTCGCGCGGGCGGGCGGGCCGGTGCTCGGCCTGTGCAACGGCTTCCAGGTGCTCACCGAGATGCACCTCCTCCCGGGGGCGCTCATGCGCAACGCCGGCCTGCGCTTCCGCTCGGAGCTGGTGCGCCTGCGCGTGGAGAACGACTCGACGCCCTTCACCCGCGCCTACCGGGCCGGCGAGGTCGTGCGCTTTCCGGTGGCGCACGGGGAGGGCAACTACGTCGCCCCCGAGGAGACGCTCGACCGGCTCGAGGCGGAAGGGCGCGTCGCGTTCCGGTACGTGGACGAGCGGGGCCGCGCCACGCCCGAGGCGAACCCCAACGGCTCGGCGCGCAACATCGCCGGGATCCTGAACGACCGCGGGAACGTCCTCGGCCTCATGCCGCACCCGGAGCGCGCAGCGCACGCGCTCCTCGGCTCCGACGACGGCCGCCGGGTGTTCGAGTCGCTGCTCGCGGGCGCCGCGTGACGCCCGCGGGCGTGGCCGCGCTCGAGACCGGACGGCTCTCGCCCGCTCCGCCGCAGCGCGACCCGGTCACCCCCCAGCTCGTGGAGGAGCACGGGCTGCTGCCCGAGGAGTTTCGGCGGATCGTCCAGCTCCTGGGGCGGGAGCCGAACGTGACCGAGCTCGGCGTCTTCTCGGTGCTCTGGTCGGAGCACTGCAGCTACAAGAACTCGCGCCGCCTGCTGAAGCGGCTCCCCACGCAGGCGCCGCACGTGCTGCAGGGGCCCGGCGAGAACGCGGGAGTCGTGGACGTCGGGCACGGCTGGGCCGCGGCGCTGAAGATCGAGTCGCACAACCATCCTTCCGCGGTCGAGCCCTATCAGGGAGCGGCAACCGGGGTGGGCGGCATCCTCCGTGACGTGTTCACGATGGGAGCCCGGCCGGTCGCGGTGCTCGACTCGCTGCGCTTCGGTCCGATCGAAGCCGGGGCCCCCGGGGCCCGGCGCAATCGCTACCTGTTGGACGGCGTCGTGCGGGGTGTCGGAGACTACGGCAACTGCGTCGGGATCCCGAATCTGGGCGGCGAGGTCGTGTTCGAGCCGTGCTACGAGGGAAACCCGCTCGTCAACGCGATGGCCGTCGGCCTGCTGCGCACCGAGGAGCTCGTGCGCGGGAGCGCGGCGGGGGTGGGCAACCCGGTCTTCGCCGTCGGCGCCGGCACCGGCCGCGACGGCATCCACGGGTGCAGCCTGCTCGCCTCCGCCGATCTCGACGAGGCCTCGCTCGAGAACCGGCCGACCGTCCAGGTGGGGGACCCCTTCACCGAGAAGCTGCTCCTCGAAGCCACGCTCGAGCTGGGCGCCTCGGGGGCAGCGGTGGGGATCCAGGACATGGGCGCGGCGGGGCTCACCAGCTCCTCCGCCGAGATGGCGGCGCGCGCCGGCACGGGCATCGAGCTGGACCTGGAGCGGCTGCACCTGCGCGAGCCCGGCATGACCCCCTACGAGATCCTCCTCTCCGAGTCCCAGGAGCGGATGCTCGTCGTGGCCCGCGCGGAGCGGGCGAACGAGGTGCGCGACCTCTTCTCCGAATGGGACCTGCCCTGTTCCGAGATCGGGCGAGTGACGGCCGACGGGCTCTGGCGCGTGCGGCTCCACGGGGAGACGGTCTGTGAGATCCCCGTCGCGGCGCTCGTGGACGAGGCCCCCGCCTACGAGCGAGAGGCGCTCGAGCCGGCGTACGTCGCCGAGCTGCGCTCGGCTCCCGCGCCGGAGCCGCCCGCGGTTCCGCACGCGGAGGCGCTCGTGCGCCTCCTCGCATCCCCTACGCTCGCCTGCAAGCGCTGGGTCTTCCGGCAGTACGACCACACCGTGCGTTCGGCCACCGTGGTCGGGCCGGGCGCCGACGCAGGCGTCCTCCGGCTGCACGGCACGCCCGGCGGAATCGCGCTCACGGTGGACGGGAACGGCCGGTACGTGTACCTGAACCCTCGGCGCGGGGCGGCGCTCGCGGTGGCGGAGGCGGCGCGGAACCTGGCGTGCGTCGGTGCGAAGCCGCTCGCCATCACCGACTGCCTGAACTTCGGCAATCCCTACAACGCCGACGTCTACTACCAGTTCCGGGAAGCGGTCGAGGGCCTGCGCGAAGCCTGTCTCGCCCTCGGGATACCGGTCGTGAGCGGGAATGTGTCCTTCTACAACGAGAGCCCGGCGGGGCCGATCTACCCCACTCCGACGATCGGCATGATCGGCGCCGTCGAAGACGTGGGCGCGGTGCCGGACGGCCGCTTCACGGCCACGGGCGACGTGGTGCTGCTGCTGGGGCCGGAAGGCTCGCACCTCGCCGGCAGCGAGTACGAGAAGACGCTCCTCGGCTGCGTCCGGGGCGACGCCCCCGCGCTCGACCTGGAGCTCGAGGCACGGGTCCACGGGCTCGCGCGCGAGCTGGTGCGAGAGCGGCTCGTCCGCACCGCGCACGACTGCGC
>JBHENL010000162.1:0-2862 GCA_046262075.1 Gemmatimonadota bacterium | reverse complement strand
CGCGCCACCCGGCAGGCTCCGCGCCACGCCCAGGAAGGCGAGCCGGGGGAGAGCCGGCGGATCGCCCTCGAGCTCAAGCTCCTGGCCGACGTGGGCCTGGTCGGGAGCCCGAACGCGGGCAAGTCGACGCTACTCTCGCGCGTCAGCGCGGCGCGTCCCCGGATCGCCGACTACCCCTTCACCACCCTTACCCCGAATCTCGGCGTGGTGGCGCCCGACGCCGAGCGCTCGTTCGTCATGGCCGACATACCCGGGCTCATCGAGGGCGCCTCGGAAGGACGCGGCCTGGGCGTCCGGTTCCTGCGCCACATCGAGCGGACGCGCGTGCTGTGCTTCCTGATCGACGTGCTGAGCCCCGACGCCGCGGCCGAGTACGAGGGGCTCAAGGCCGAGCTGCGGGCGTGGTCTCCGGCGCTGCTCGAGCTGCCGCGCGTGGTGGCCTGGTCGAAGGCCGATCTGGCGGAGCCGCCGCCGGGGGTAGGCTTCCCCGACGCGGAGGCGACCCACGTCATCTCATCGGTGAGCGGCCGCGGACTGGACGCGCTGGCCAACGACCTGTGGGCGCGCGTCCAGCAGGCGAAGCCAGGTGACCGGGAACCCTGATCGCGGGGACGACCGGGTCGCGCGCGAGATCCGCCGCGGCGATCCTGCCTACCCGCCGCTCCTCGGGGTCCTCGACGACGCGCCGAATTCGCTCTTCGTGCGGGGCGACGCCACGCTTCTGGGGGAGACCGCGGTGGCGGTGGTCGGCGCCCGGAGGGCGACCGGCCTCGGGCTGGCGATGGGGGAGCGGCTGGGAGCCGACCTCGCCGCGGCCGGGATCGTGGTCGTCAGCGGCTGCGCGATCGGCATCGACGCCGCCGCGCATCGGGGCGCGCTCCAGGTCGCCGGCGCGACGGTGGCCGTGCTGGCCGGCGGACACGACGTGGCCGTGCCGCCGTCGAACCGCGGGCTGGCGAGCCGGATCCTGCGCGAGGGCGGGTGCCTGGTGGGGGAGTTCCCGGACGGCATTCCGGTGGCGAGCTGGTCGTTCCCTCGGCGCAACCGCATCATCGCGGGGCTGGCGCGGGTCGTCGTCGTCGTCGAGGCGGCGGCGCGCTCGGGAGCCCTGATCACCGCCCGTCTGGCGCTGTCCGCCGGGCGCGAGGTGCTGGTCGTGCCGGGCCATCCGCTGCAGCCGGAGTACGCCGGGTCGAACGCGCTACTGGCGGACGGGGCGCACCCGGTGTTCCGGTCCGAGGACGTGCTCTCCGAGCTGGAGGGGCTGCCGCGGCTGGCGCACGCGCTCCCCGGCAAGGGCGAGGCCGGTTCCGGTCCGGCCCCCCGCGGCCTCCGCGGCCGCGTCCGCGCCGCGCTCGGCAAGCGGCCGCTCGCGCCCGAGGAGCTGGCCGCCTCGCTGGGCCTGCCGCTGGGCGCGGTGCTCGGCGCGCTGACCGAGCTCGAGATCCAGGGGCTCGCGCGCGCGTGCCCGGGCCAGCGGTACGCGCTCCCGCTCGCGCCAGATTCGGAAGCGCCGCGCAAGGTGGACGAGGCGCAGGCCCGCGGGTAAGGTCTTTCCATCATGGCGCGACCCCTCCACGTCTATCTCCACGTGCCGTTCTGCGCGCGGAAGTGCCCCTACTGCCACTTCTACAACCTGGGGCACGACGACGCGCGCGAGGCGGTGTGGCTGGACGGTCTGGCGCGGGAGATCGCCGCCGTCCGCGAGGCGCGCGGCTTCGAGGGGTGCCGCCTGGCGACGCTCTACTGGGGTGGAGGCACCCCGTCGCTCCTCAGTCCGGAGGGGTTCGAGCGGGCGGCGGACCTCGTCCTCGGCATCGCGCCGCGGAGCGACCGGCTTGAGTGGACGCTCGAGATCAACCCCGCCGACGTCACGCCCGCCCGCCTGGCCGCCTGGCGCGACCGCGGCGTGGCGAGGCTCTCGGTGGGCGCGCAGTCGTTCGATCCGCGGCGGCTGGAGTTCCTGGGCCGGACGCACGGACCGGAGGCGGCCGCGCGCGCCGTCCGCGACGCCGCGGACGCCGGCTTCGACAACGTCTCGCTGGATTTGATCTTCAACCTGGAGATCCCCGGCATCTCGCCGACCGTGCGACGCCGCGCCTGGGCGCGGGATTTGGCCGCCGCGTTCGACCTGCCGATCGCGCACGTGTCGCTCTACGGGCTGACCATAGAGCCCGGCACCGCGTTCGAGGCGCGTTCCCGGGGCGGGGCGCGGCTCACCACGCCGGACGCCGCCTACGCTGCCGAGTACCGGGCCGCCTGCCGCGCCGCGCGCCGGGCGGGGTTCGAGCACTACGAGGTGTCGTCGTTCGCTCTTTCGGGCCGCCGCTCCCGGCACAACGCCGCCTGCTGGGCCGGAGCGCCGTACCTGGGGCTCGGCCCCGCCGCCCACTCGTTCGACGGGGTCCGCCGCTGGGCGAACGTGTCGTCGCTGACCGGCTGGGCGGAGGCGCTCGCGACGGGGGGCGACCCGCGGGAGTTCGTCGAGCTCCTGACCCCCTCGCAGCGCGCCATCGAGACGCTGTACCTGGCGCTGCGCCGCGCCGATGGGGTCGAGTGCGGGCACCCGCTGCTGGGCGGAGCCGCCGAGCCGATCGTGCGCGCGCTGCTGGCCGAGGGCGTGCTCGCCGGGCGCGACGGCCGCGTGGCCTGCACCGAGCGCGGCTTCCTGCTGCTGGACGAAATCCTCGAGCGACTTGCCGCTGCGTCGGGCGCCGACGCGGCCGTGGCGCACTATCCGGAGCGGCCCTCAGCGGAAGGTCGTGACTCGTTTGACAACGTTCTGGGGCGCCGATAGAGTCAGCCGCGACATGACGCCGGAGCACGATCTCAACGAGCGCGAGGCGCTCGTCCTCGAGGCGG
>JBHENL010000161.1:0-6912 GCA_046262075.1 Gemmatimonadota bacterium | reverse complement strand
TTCCGGATGGACGCGCGCGCCCTGACGCGCGCGGTGGCAGCCGACCGCGCGGCCGGGAACCGTCCGGTCGCGGTCGTCGCGACGGCGGGAACCACGTCGACCACCAGCGTGGACCCGCTGCGCGACGTCGCCGCCGTGTGCACCCGCGAGGATCTCTGGCTGCACGTGGACGCGGCGTACGCCGGGAGCGCCGCGATCTGCCCGGAGCACCGGGCGGCGCTCGATGGACTGGAGCTCGCCGATACGATCGTCGTGAACCCTCACAAGTGGCTGTTCACGCCGATCGACTGCTCGGTGCTGCTCGCGCGAGAGCCCGAGGCGCTGCGCGCTGCGTTCCGCCTGGTGCCGGAGTACCTGCGCACGGAGGAGGCGCACGTGACGAACCTCATGGATTACGGCGTGCAGCTGGGCCGCCGTTTCCGCGCGCTCAAACTGTGGATGGTGATCCGGGCCTTCGGCGTCGAGGGGCTGCGCGCCCGGATCCGCGAGCACTGCGCGCTGGCGCGGTCCTTCGCGGAGCGCGTGCGGCGGGAGCCCGGCTTCGAGCTCTGCGCGCCCGTACCCTTCAGCACCGTCTGCTTCCGCGCCGTGGGCGGCGGCCCGGACGAGGAGGACCACAGGAACGAGCGGCTGCTCGACGAGGTGAACCGCGCCGGGCCGGTGTTCCTCTCGCACACACGGCTGCGCGGGCGCTTCGTGCTGCGGCTGGCGGTCGGGAACATCCGAACGACGGCGGCGGACGTCACGCGGGCGTGGGAGCTGATCCGGGAGGCCGCCACACGTCTCTGAGGCGATCCGCGGAGGCGCGTACGATCGGTCGGCGCCGCTGCGAGCCCGCGGAGCCGATCAGGGCACCGGGTGCAGCTCCCTCTCGCCTCCCGACGCGCGGCGCGTGACGTCGGGGGCGGCCGCGCCCTGCTGCCGCGAGCCGGACGCCCGCGCCGCCCGTGCGGCCTGCTTGCGGCTGCTCTTCTCGCGGTACATGTCACGGTCGGCACGCTGCAGCGCCCCGCGCAGGTCCTCTCCGCCGCGGTACTCGCTGACACCCACACTGACGGCGAGCGACAGGTCCGCGCGTCCGTCGGGAGTGCTCACGACTCCCGCGTCCGCGATGGCGCCATCCACCACGCGCCGCGCGGCGCCGGCGCGCGCGCCGGCCAAGACGACCAGGAACTCGTCCCCGCCCAGACGGTAGAGCGCGTCGCTCACCCGCAGGCGCCCGTGCAGCGTGTCGGCGAGGTGACGCAGCAGGACGTCGCCCGACGCGTGACCGTGGACGTCGTTCACCTCCTTCAGGTTGTCCAGGTCGAGCACGGCCACCGAGCCGAACTTCGCCCGCGCGAGCTGCAGCCCGACTCCGTCGCCGAAGGCGCGGCGGTTCAAGGCACCGGTCAGGACGTCGCTGAACGCCTCCCGCTTGAGCTGGTCGTGCACCAGCTCGAGCTTGTTGCGCGCGTCGTCCGCCTCGCGCATGGCGTCCTCCAGGACCAGGACGACCATTGCGTAGCCCAGCAGGAGCTGGAGCAGCAGGTCGATGTAGGAGTTGTACGCGAGCAGGAGCTCGAAGGCGACCGGCGGCGGGGCGCCCACTCGCACGAGGTTGAAGCTCCAGGTGTAGAGGACCCACAGCGCCGTGATCGTGCCGAAGACGGCGCCCGTCCGGTTGCTCCCGAAGCTGCTGCGCGAGCGCGGCAGGAGCAGCAGCGTGATGGCGCAGTAGCCGAAGCCGATCGCCAGCAGCGGCGCCTGCCACCCGACCAGGGCATCGAGGTCGCCCGCCAGCGAGACGGAGCCGAACGCGAAGGCCGCGCTCCCTGCCAGGAGCAGTGCGAGGACCTTGCGAAGCGGGCTGCTCATGCCGCGCGCGTACAGTCGCGTTCCGAGCACGAGCAGGCCGCAGAAGACGAGCTTCTGCCATTGGTAGAGTGCGTACAGGCCGCGTGCGATCGTGCCGTCACCGGGGAGATCCGCGAGCGGCCCGAGTGCGAGGGCCAGGGCACCGATCGCGACGCTGACCGCGCCCCAGGCCCACCCCCATACCGTGAAGTACGTCCGGCGCCGGGCGTGACGGTGGAGGCTGGAGAAGAGGCCCGCGAGCAGCAGGGATCCGACCAGCTGCAGGACGATCCCGATGTAGGAGATCAGCGCCCCGACTTCGTCCTGGGTCATCGAGCGCGTCCCTCTGCCCGGGTGGGAGCGCGGAGCGCCGGCGCGGAGCCGATCTGTCGATTCGCCACGGGGAGTGGCGCAATCCCGCGCTCGCGTGGCTCGCGCGTGTTCGACTGGAGCACGGCGGCGCGGGGTGCAACTAGCGAGCCAATGCGGGAGACCGGGAGCCGTGGGAGCGCGCCTCGCGGCGAGCCCCCGCTCAGGGCGTGAAGACCTCCACGATCGAGGTCTGGGCCAGGCCCGCCGCGGGCCCGCCGGCGATGGCGTGCAGGCGACCGCCGACGACCGCCGCGCCGAGGCCGTGACGCGCGGTCGGCATCGGCTCGAGCGCCGCCCAGGCGTCCGAGGCGGGGTCGTACGCCTCGTGCTCGTCGAAGACGGCGGAGCTCGTCTCGCCACCGACGACGTGGATGCGGCCGCCCAGCACAGCCGAGGCGAGCCCGCCGCGCCGCGTGGGCATGGGTGCGCGCGCGCTCCAGCGGTCGGCGGCGAGATCGTACGCCTCCACCACGTCGAAGTTGGCGTCGGGGCTCAGCGGCCGCCCGCCGATCGCGTAGAGGGTGCCGTCCGCGACGGCGGCGGTGAGGTGGTCGCGTGCGGTGGGGATCACCGCGCGCCGGGCCCAGGCACCCGTCGCCGGGTCGTAGACGTCGGTCGTCTCGACCAGCCGGCGGGAGGCGCCGAAGCCGCCCACCACGAGGAGCCGTCCGCCCACGACGCCCACGGCGGAGGCGCCGCGCGGCTCGGGCAGCGCCGCTCGCTCCTCCCACGTGTCGACGTCCGCGCGATAGACCCAGAGCGTCGAGACGGCAGAGAAGTCCGCTCCCTCGAGCCCACCCACGGCAAAGAGCGAGTCGGCGGCGACCGCGAGCGGCATGTGATGGCGCGCGGCGGGGAGGTCCGCGATGCGCCGCCATGCATCCGCGGCGGGGTCGTAGCGCCAGGCGCGCGACGTCGGGCGATCGGAGTCGTCCAGGCCGCCGGCGATGTAGATCCGGCCTCCCAGGACGGCGGCGTGCATCTCCTGCACCGGCTCGGGAACGGGGGCCACGCGGCTCCACGGCACGGTGGGAGTGGGCGGCGCCTCGGTGGAAGAGCCCGAGCTGCACGCGGCTGCCAGCCCCAGCGCCAGGAGCGCGCCGGCGGCGGAGAGAGTCACCGCGACGGTGCGCGGCACCCGGATGCGGGCTGGCGGAATCCGGCGGCGAGGCCGCGACCCGCGCCGCGCGCGGGCGCCGAGACGGTCATCGAACGTTCGCGAGGCGGAGAGCACGCTCGAAGCTTAAGCGCTCGCGGGTTGAAAGTCGCGCTCGGCAGTCAGCCGACGGGCTTCACGGTGCGGTGCAGCGCCAGCCCGGCCGACAGATACAGCAGGCCCGCGAGCAGGATCACGCCGCGGAAGCCGAGCCCGAGAGCGAGCAGCGGAGCGGCGGCCGCGCCGATCACCGAGAAGTAGCCGTTCACGCCCCAGCACCAGGGCAGCCAGCCGGGCCGGCGGTCCGCCACGCGCTGGAGGCCGAGGGGGAAGGGCATGCCCATCGCGGTGGCCAGCGGCGCCAGCAGACCGACGGCGAGCAGCATGCGCGCCGGCAGCGGCGCCGCGGCGGCGTGCGCCCAGAGCGCGCCCGCGGCGAGATAGGCGGCCGGTGCCAGGAGCGCTATCCCCGCGAACGGGGCCCAGCTGCGACCGCCGGAGAGGCGTGGCGCCAGCGCACTGCCCATGCCGGCGAAGAGCAGGAACGCCGTCAGCACGACGGTCGCGGAGTAGACGGGCTCCGAGAGGAAGAGCACGAGCCGGTGGATGAACGTGATCTCGAGCAGCATGTACGCCAGCCCGAGCAGGCCGAAGTAGAGGAGCAGCCACCCGCCGGCGGGACGGCCCGGCTCGACGCGCAGCGCCGCGAGCGGCAGCAGGATCAGCGCGGCGGCCAGCGGCACGGCCTGAACGAGTGCCAGGGCCTGCGCCACGAGCCCCCATTCGAAGTAGGGGAGCCCGAGCCGCCCCTCCTCACGCCAGAGGCGCCCGAGCCGCGAGAGCGGCAGGAAGTGGTGGAAGAACGGCGCGTCGTCGGTGACCGGCTCGATGTGGAAGGGATAGCTCTCGAGGAAGCGTCCCGGTGCGGGGCCCAGGATGCGCTCCGCGCCGATCCGGAAGCGGTCCGGCTCGAGGACGTTGAACCGATTCGCCTCGTCGGCTCCGACTCCGGGGGCCCACGCCAGGTCGAACCAGCGCGCTTCGCACCAGGCGCGCAGCGCCGCCACCGCCTCGGCGTCCAGCGGCGCCCGCGACACGAGGAGCGTGGCCGTGCCCCAGCCGCGCACGAGCGCGACGTGCTCGGCGGCGGAGAGGCCCTCGGCATCCAGCACGACGCGCACGGTCGCGAGCAGGCGCAGCACGTCACGTGGAGGCTCCAGGACCCAGCGCGTGATCGCGAGGACGCCGCGCGGCTCCAGGGCGCGCCACAGGTCTGCGATCCCCTCGCGGGTGAAGAGATAGTCCTCCCCCGCGGCCGCCATTCCCGCCGAGGCCGAGCCGAGCGAGCCGATCCCGGTCACGAGGACCCGCGCGAAACGCCGGCCGCCCGCGTGCAGGAACGCGCGCGGATCCTCCACGACGCGCTGCTCCGCGGGCACACGGGCGCCGGGTGCCAGCAGCGGATCGATCCTGTCGTCGGGGTCCACGACGGCGATCGGTCCGGCGCCCCGGGAGCGCGCGTGGAGCACCTCGCCCCCGCCGCCCAATCCCACCACCAGGACCGATGCGGCGGCATCGGGGCCGGGCGGCAGCGCGAAGGCCGCCGCGGCCGTGGTGAGGTCGAGGAGGTCGGCGTCGGCCGGCACGGCGCGCGAGCCGATCGGCTGCCCGTTGCGGTAGAGCACTGGCCGCGGCGGCACCGGCTCCGAGAGCGTCAGGCTGGCGCCGGGCAGGTAGCGCAGCGTCGGGGCGGCCACCAGGTCGAGGCGGCCGAGCGGTCCGTCCCGCCGCTGGAGGACACGCGCGCCGGGCAAGGAGCGCGCGACGCTCTCCTCCTTGTAGCTCGACATGGGAAGTGCGGGCGGGGGCAGCATCACCGCCAGCAGGGCCACGGCGGCGGGGAGCAGGATCCCCGCGCGCGCCAGCGGCACCAGTGCGCAGGCGCCGAGGAGTCCCACCGCCGCGGGCAGCCGCTCCACAGGGAGGAGCGAGAGGAGCGCCAGGCCGGCGGCGGCTCCGGCGCCCGAGCCCACCAGGTTCGCGGCATAGACGCGCGCCACGCCGCTCCGGCGCAGCTCGAATCCGAGCGCGATGGCCGTCGCACCCAGGAAGAACGGCACGCTCAGCACGAGGTAGGTGAGCGAGAGGTGCAGCATCTGCCGCGGGACGGCGAGCAGCTCGAAGGCGTCGAAGGGAATCGCCGTGGAGAGGCGGTAGGCGGGATCGTAGGCGAGCGCGGCCAGCGCGGCCGCCGCGGCGAACGCCGCGGGCTCGCGTCCTCGCAGCCGGCGGCGCGCCAGGGCCAGGGCGCTCCCGCTCGCGCCGAAGCCGAGCAGCGCCAGGCTGATCACCAGCGCCGCGAAGTGGCTCCAGTGACGGACCGCGAGCAGATGCAGGAGGACGATCTGGTAGGCCAGGAGCGCGGCCGAGACGAGGGCCAGCGCGACGAGCACTAGTGGCCGAGCAGCGGCACGAACCGGACGGGCAGGAGGTTTCGCGTCGTGACGGTGCCGTCCTCCGCCTTCGAGACGAGGACCAGGTGCTGGAGCTGGAAAGCACCCCCCACGGGGATCACCATCCGGCCGCCGGGGCGGAGCTGCTCCACGAGCGGCGGCGGCACGTGGCCCGCCGCGGCGGTGACGATCACCGCGTCGAAGGGCGCGTGCTCCTCCCACCCGAAGTAGCCGTCTCCCTGCCGCGTCACGACGTTGCCATAGCCGAGAGCGCGCAGGCGCTCGGCCGCGGACGCGGCGAGGGGCTCCACGATCTCGATCGTGTAGACGGAGTCGGCGAGCTCGCCCGCCACCGCCGCCTGATACCCCGAGCCGGTGCCGACCTCGAGCACCCGGTCGCTGGGCTCCAGCTCGAGGGTCTCGGTCATGAAGGCGACGATGTACGGCTGGCTGATCGTCTGGCCGTGGCCGATCGGCAGCGGGCGGTCCGCGTAGGCAAGATCGGCGAGCCGCTCGGGCACGAAGCGATGCCTCGGGACGGTGCCGAGCGCGTCCAGGACGCCGCGGTCGTCCACGCCCCGTTCGGCGATCTGCTCCTCCACCATCCGCGAGCGCTCGGCGGCCCGCTCGTCGCCGGTAGCCGCCGGCGCAGCACGCTCCTCCGCCGCCTCCTGAGCGCCGGCGCGGGCGGGCACGACGGCCAGGAAGACCAGCAGGGGGAACAGCAGGCGATGCGGGGGCGTTCTCGTCACGGGGTCGAGGCCAAGATACGGGACCGGCCGCGCCGACTCCACCGCAGGCGTCAGCCGTGGCATCTTGCGCCCAGCGGGCGATGCGACCGCGACCGAGACCATCATGCCCGGCGAGAGGAGGACCCTCGTGCTCGCGACGAGCTCCTGGAACGCGACCGGCCCCGGCTTTTCCGGAGCGGGGCGGCCCTCCCATGCGCGGCGGTCTCCGGCGCGAGGAGCGGGCCCGGTGAGGGTCATCGGGGTCGTGGGCTCCGCGCTCGTCGCCGTCGCCGTCGTCGCCTCGTTCCTGTGGCAGATGCTGCTCGGCTTCTGCCCGGTCCCCTGAGGCAGCTTTCAGACGACG
>JBHENL010000160.1:0-6221 GCA_046262075.1 Gemmatimonadota bacterium | reverse complement strand
TTGCCAAGGCGCGCGCGGATGCTTCCGCTCGATCGCCGTAGGCAGTTCGACACTCCCGAGGCCCCGGGCCAGATCCCGTTGATGCTGGCGACGCATGCGCTCGACGTGCTCCCCAAGGGGCGCCCGGAGCGATTCCGGGAGCAACGTCACCCGGTCCTTCATCCCCTTTCCGTCCCGCACGACGATCTCCCGGCGATCGAGATCGACGTCCTTGACCCTGAGTCGCGCGCACTCGAGGACCCGGAGTCCGGCACCATACAGTAGGGACGCCATGAGCCACGGCGTCCCATTCAGACGATCGAGAACGCCAGTAACCTCGGAGCGCGTGAGAACGACCGGCAACCGCGATGGGCGCCGGGCACGCACTAGGTCGTCCAGCCATCCGAGCTCGATCTTCAACACCTCGCGGTACAGGAACAGGATCGCACTCAGCGCCTGGTTCTGCGTCGACGCGCTGACGTTCCGTTCCACCGCCAGGTAGGTGAGGAACGCGGAGACCTCCCCTGCCTCGAGCTCGCGGGGGTGGCGTATGCCGTGAAAGCGGACGAAACGGCGTATCCATGCTACGTACGCCTTCTCCGTACGACGGCTGTAGCCGTGGACGCGGATGGCCGCGCGCACCTGGTCGAGTAGTCGAGGTGCCCGTGGTTGCGTGAAAACCGGTTTCTCGGACACGTTACCGGGAGCGCTTGCAACTACTGCGCCGGACGGCTGGACTGCCGAGTCATCGGTTGGGCGACGACCACCGCGTTGAGCCTCGGCCCGCTCAGCGGCCGGTGTCTGGAAGCCGTCGAACATGGCGTGGCGGAGGGCGATCCTTCTCGAGGAAGCGGCGGCGGACACGCGTCGGGCTTCGCGCGCAGGGGCACGGCGACCGGCGGAGCAGACGTCGAGCCCGCCAGAATCGCCGGGTGCCGTGAGGCGAGGCCGCGTGGACGCGCCGAAGGGCCCTCGCGGGGCGCCGAGCGCGTCCTCTATCTTGGCGCGCAATGCAGATCCGCATCCTGAGCGCTGCCACGGGCTGGCACACGGACGAGCTGGAGCGCGCCTTTGCCGAGCTGGGGCACGCCGCCCGGACGCTGCCCGTCGAGGCGCTGGCCAGCCGCATCGGCATGGCGCCGCGCGTGACTGCCGGCGGAGACCCCCTCGACGAGGCCGACGCCGTCGTCGTCCGGATCGTCCCCCGCGGGTCTCTCGAGCAGATCGTCTTCCGCATGGACACCCTCCATCGCCTGGAGGGGCTCCGCGTCCCGGTGGTGAACTCCCCGCGCGCGCTCGAGAGGGCGGTGGACAAGTCCTGGACCTCGGCGCTGCTGGAGCAGGCCGGGATCCCCACGCCGCGCACGGTGGTGGCCGAGCGGCTCGACGAGGCGATGGCCGCCTTCCAGCTCTTCGGCGACTGCGTCGTGAAGCCGCTCTTCGGCTCGAACGGCAACGGCCTCGTCCGCCTCAGCGACCCCGACCTCGCGCACCGCGCCTTCCGCGCTCTCGAGTTCGAGCGCGCGATCTTCTACGTGCAGGAGATGGTGGCGCACCCCGGCTTCGACGTGCGGGCGTTCGTGGCCGGCGGCCGCGTGGTGGCGGCGATGACGCGCCGGAGCGCCGACTGGCGCACCAATCTCGCGCGCGGTGGGCGGGGCGAGGCGCGGGCGCTCTCGCCGGAGGAAGAAGCGCTCGCGCTGCGAGCCGCGGATGCCCTGGGGCTCGACTACGGCGGCGTGGACCTGATGCCCTCGCCGGGCGGGCCGCTCTACGTGCTCGAGGTGAACGGCAGTCCGGGCTGGGAGGGGCTGCAGGCGGCGACCCGGGTCGACGTGGCGGCGGCGATCGCGCGCATCGTGATCGCGCGAGCGGACGGGGAAGGGGCCCGACGACAAGGGACCGGCGTGCTGGAGGCGGCCGTCCAGACGCGGGCACGGGAGGCGATCGGATTACGCGACGCCGGCTGCCGCCGGCCATGATCGCGGGATCCCCCGGCGCTCTGACGCCAACTTCCGGCGACGGCTCGCGCGCGTGGCCGGAAGCGGCCATCGCACGCGCCGCGACCCGCGCGTGCGAGCTGGAAGCGCAAGCAGAGAAGCCGGGGAACGTCACGTCGGCCGCAGGCTTCCCGGACATGGACTACGGCGACTTCCTGGCCAGCGCCCGTGCGCTCGGGCCGGTCATGGGCCGGGCGGGGCGTCACCGGGTGGGGCAGACGATCTTGCGGGCGATCGAGGCGACGCGGCGAGTCGCGCGCGCGAACACGAACCTGGGGATCGTGTTGCTGCTCACCCCGCTGGCCCGCGCCGCGGCGGTGGTTCGGGCCGCGCCGCCGGGAGCGGGTGACGCGGATCTCGCGGAGGTCCAGGGCAGCGGGGAGAGCCGCGACGGTCGGCAAGCCACGGCCCAACGCGGGGCGCTGCGCGCGAGCCTGCTGTGCGTGCTCGAGGACCTCGACCTGGCCGACGCCCGCCTCGCTTACCGGGCGATCCGCCTGGCGCGCCCCGGGGGCATGGGAAGTGTGCCCGAGCAGGACCTCGCCGAAGCTCCCACGGTGACGCTCCTGCAGGCCATGCGGCTCGCCGCGGCGCGGGATGCCGTCGCGCGGGAATATGCCGAGTCGTACCGGACGACGTTCGACGTGGGCCAACCGCTCCTGGAGGGCGCGCTCGCCGCCGGGCTGCCGCTCCCTGATGCGGCGGTCGAGCTGTACCTGAGGCTGCTGGCGCAGTCGCCGGACACGCTGCTCCAGAGAAAGTTCGGGGCCGGGCCGGCGGCCGAGGTCTCGTCCCGCGCCGCCGCCGTGCTCGCGGCGGGAGATCCAAGGACGGCCAGACGCGTTCGCGCGCTGCGCGATTTCGACCGCTGGCTGCGGGAGCCCGCGAGGCGGCTCAACCCCGGCACGACGGCCGACCTCGTGGCCGCGGTCCTCTTCGTCCGGATCCTGACGGTGGGCGAGCCGGGCTGCGCCGGGGGATCCGGCCCCCGGGTGGTGGTGGCGGCCGGCGGCACGCGGTCGTGATGCCGTCCGCCCCCGCCCCCTCGCTGGATCCGAGCCGCGGCGGCTCGCGAATGCGCATCCTCGCCTACGAGCACTTCACCGCGACGAGCGGGCCGGCCACCGCGTCCTTGCGCGCCGAGGGTGGCGCCATGCTGCGCGCCCTGGTCACGGACCTGGTCCGGGCGGGCCACGAGGTCACGACCGTGACGGCAACCGACACGCCGCGGCTCGTGCGAAGCGCGCTTCGGCGAGCCGGCGCCCGCCTCCAGACTGCGCACGCCGCCGGCGAGCCCCGCGGCTTCGGCCGGCTGCTGCGCGAGGTGGAGGCAGCCTGGATCGTCGCCCCCGAGACCGGCGGCTGCCTCGAGTCGCTGGCGCGAGCTGCGCGGGCGGCCGGCGTGCGCCTGCTGGGCTCCTCGCCTGAGGGGATCGCCTCCGCGGCGAGCAAGCTGCGGACTTTCGAAGCGCTGCGGGCGGCGGGCGTGCGGGCCGTGCCGACGCGTGTGATCGAGATCTCCGGCGGCGTGCCGCCGCTCCCGGACGGCGGGGGCTGGTGGCCGCCGCTGGTGGCGAAGCCCGACGACGGGGTGGGAGGCGAGCGCATGGTCCTCGTGGGCCGGAGGAACGACCTCGCCCGGGCGGCGATCGTCGCCGGCGGCTCGGGGCGTGCCGTGCTGCAACCGTGGATCGAGGGCGCGCCGGCCAGCGTGTCGGTCCTCGTGGGGCCGCGCACGGCGCTCCCGCTGGCGGTCCAGTCCCAGCGGATCGAGCTCGCGCCGGCATTCCGCTACGCCGGCGGAGACGTGCCGCTGGATTCCCCCTTCGCGGAGGATGCGCTGGAGCTGGCCGCCGCGGCCTGCCGGGCGATCCCGGGGCTGGCGGGATACGTCGGCGTGGACCTGGTGCTGACCCCGAACGGGCCGCTCGTCGTCGAGGTCAACCCGCGTCTCACGACGTCGTACCTGGGTCTGCGCCGGGTCTTCCGGGAGAACGTGGCGGAGCTCGCCTTGCGCGTCCTGGACGGAGAGTCGCCCCAGCCCCCGCGTGCCGTCCGCCGCGTGCGGTTCGATCCGACCGGTCGGGTGGTCGTGAGCGGCAGCCGTGCCGGCGCGGCTCGCATACCGAGATCCTGAGGAGCCGATGAGAGACCGGGACAACCGAGCCACGATCGGATGGGACGTGGGCGGAGCAAACCTCAAGGCGGTGCGGCTCCAGACCGGCGCGCCGGCGCGCTGCCTCGAGGTGCCGTTCGAGACCTGGCGCGCCCCGGAGGCACTCTCGAGCGAGCTGGCGGCCATGGCGCGCGACCTGGGCCCCGCCGGTCGTCATGCGGTTACGATGACCGCGGAGCTCGCCGACTGCTTCGCCTCGAAGCGCGACGGAGTCGCGGCCGTGCTCGAGAGCCTGGAGGCCGCCGTGGGCAGGGCGCCGCTGCGTGTCTTCACCACGACTGGGCGATTCACGAGCGCGCGCCGCGCGGCCGCCAATCCTCTCGAGGTGGCGGGCGCCAACTGGTGCGCGTCGGCCACCTGGCTCGCTGCGCGGGAGCCCGCCGGCGTCCTCGCGGATGTCGGCTCGACCACCACGGACCTCGTCCCCTTCGCCGGAGGGAGGCTGCTGGCGCGGGGGCGGACGGATACCGAGCGCCTGGTGCGGGGCGAGCTGGTCTACACGGGCGCTCAGCGGACTCCCGTGTGCGCGATCCTGCGCACCGCACCACTCCGCGGCCGGCAGTGCCCCGTAGCGGCGGAGCACTTCGCGGTCTCGGCGGACGCGCACCTCTGGCTGGGCGACCTCGCGGCGGCGGGCTATCGGTGCGCCACTCCCGACGGCGGTCCCGTCACGCGCGCCGGCGCCGCCGCTCGGCTGGCGCGCGTCGTGTGCGGAGACCTGGAGCTGCTGGGGGACGAGGACGTCGGCGCGATCGCCCGCGCCGTCGCCGGCGCGCAGGTGCGCGCGATCGCGGCAGCGCTGGCACGCGTCTGCCGGCTGCTGCCGGGGGAGCCGGCCGTATTCACCTCCGGCTCCGGGGCCTGGCTCGCGGAGCGGGCTGCCGAGCGTCGCGGCCTCGAGGTGACGCGTCTGGACGAGCGCCTCGGCGAGATCGCCCGGATGCTGCCCGCCTTCGCGGTGGCTCGTCTGCTGGGCTCCTCGCCGCGGACGGCACTCTTGCAGGCGTGACCCAGAGCGTGGATGGAGCGTCCCCACCAGTCGTCGTGAAGGTGGGCGGGAGTTTGGCTCGCGACCCGCCGGCTCTGCGGCGGCTGATGGAAGCGCTCGCCGCGACGCGGCCGTCCCCGGTGATCGTCCCCGGCGGGGGCGCTCTCGCCGACGCCGTTCGCTCGCTGCACGGCCGCGGCGAGCTGACGGAGGCCACCGCCCACGCCATGGCGCTCCTCGCGCTGGACCAGGTCGCGCTGTGGCTCTGCGAGCTGGCGGGCGGGGCTCCCGGGCGCGTTCTCCCCGCCAGGGGGAGCGACCCCGATCCGGCGCCCGCTTCGGCGGCCATCGTCCGCTCGCGCGAGGAGGTCGAGCGTGCGCTCGCCGCCGACGTCCTGCCGGTGCTGGCGCCCTTCGACTGGCTGTCTCGCGAAGGGCCTCTGCCCGCATCGTGGCGGGTGACCAGCGACTCGATCGCCGCCTGGCTTGCCGCCCGTCTCGGGTCGCGCAGCCTCGTGCTCATGAAGTCGTTCGCCTTCCGGGAGTCCGAGGTGTGCCCGGAGGATCTCGGCGACGCCGTCGACCCGTTCTTCCTCGAAGCACTCCCGCCGGCGGTGGAGGTCACGTTCGTGGACGCGCGGGATCCCGGCCGCGCGGCACGCGCACTGGCGGGCGTCACGGGGGCCGGAACTCGACTGCGCGCGCGGGGAGCGCTAGGGTAGCCCTCATGCGCAACGCGCGGGTCACGGTCGTCGACGCGTTCACGCCGCGCCCCTTCGCCGGCAATCCCGCGGCCGTGTGCGTGCTCGAGCGCGCGGCCGCCGAGGCGTGGATGCAGGATCTCGCGCGCGAGATGAACCTGGCCGAGACGGCCTTTCTCGTGCCCGAGGACGGGGACTGGCGCCTGCGCTGGTTCACGCCGCTCGTGGAGGTGGACCTCTGCGGCCACGCCACGCTCGCGTCCGCCCACGTGCTCTGGGAAGAGGGCCATATCGCGGCCGACCTGCCCGCGCGCTTCCTAACGCGCAGCGGGCTCCTGACCGCTACGCGCCGCGACGGCTGGATCAATCTCGATTTT
>JBHENL010000159.1:0-16622 GCA_046262075.1 Gemmatimonadota bacterium | reverse complement strand
GCCCGCCGGTGGCGGTCCGCGGCGAGGGACCTGCCGAGCTGCGCCGCGCCCTCGGACCGGCGCTCGATCGGCTCTTCGACTCCCGGCCATTCCATCGTGCACTGTGGGGCGTGGAGGTCGTCGACGCCCGCACGGGTGCGGTGCTCTACGAGCGTAATCCCGAGCGGCACTTCGTTCCGGCCTCCAACATGAAGCTCCTCGTGGCGGCCACCGCGCTCGAGGAGCTCGGACCTGCGTACACCTACCGTACCTCGCTGTACACGAACGCCGAGGTGCGGGACGGCGCCGTCCTCGGTGACCTGATCCTCTACGGCCGAGGCGATCCCAACATCTCGGGACGCTACGCGGAGAGCCCCACCGCGATCCTGGAAGGGCTCGCGGACAGCCTCGCCGCGCGTGGGGTGCGCAGGATCGAGGGCGCCCTCGTGGCCGACGAGTCCTTCTTCGACGCCGACTACACCCGCCCCGACTGGGAGGCGTACGATCTGCTGTGGTGGTACGCCGCCCCGGTCTCGGCGCTCTCGTTCCACGACAACAGCATCGACTTCACGGTGCGGCCCGGCCCCGTGGGGTCGCCGCCCGTGATCACGGCCGCGCCATCGTCGGCGTTCTACAGCCTGCGCAACGCCGCGCGCACCGTCGCTCGGCTGGACTCCGCCGGCGTGCCGCTGGACTTCACGCGCGAGCCCGGCACGAACCGCGTGGTCGCCTACGGCGACGTCGCGGCCGACGCCGAGGAGGACACGGAGAGCTTCTCGGTCGTGAACCCCGCCGCCTGGACCGCGACCGTCTTCCGGGAGGTGCTCGAGCGCGAGGGCATCTCCGTCGCCGCAGACTCGGTCCGATCGTGTCCGATCCCGCGCGCTCGGCCGTGGACTCCTCCTCGACGCTGCTCGCCGAGCACGTCTCGCCGCCGCTGGAGCGGGTCATCGGCTCGATCAACCAGCGCAGCCAGAACTGGCACGCCGAGCAGCTGCTGAAGACACTCGGCAAGGTCGTCCTCGGCAGCGGGAGCTTCGAGGCCGGCATCGAGGTGGAGCGCGCGTACCTGCGCCGGCTCGGGATCGGCGCCGACGCCGTCTACGTTCGTGACGCCTCGGGTCTCTCCTCGGGCAACCTCGTGACCCCGCACGCGCTCGTGACGCTGCTCCAGGCCATGCTGCGCCACCGGCACGGGCAGGTGTTCTTCGAGTCCCTGCCGGTGGCGGGTGGCGAGGGCTCGCTCCGCTCCCGGTTCTCGAACAGCCCCGCCGCGGGGGCCGTGCATGCCAAGACGGGATCCATCCAGCACGTGAACTCGCTGTCGGGCTACCTGCTGCCGACGCCGTCCGACACCCTGGCCTTCGCGATCGTCGCCAACAATCACGGCCTGCCCGGGAATCAGGCGATTGCCGCCATCGATTCGGCCGTGAGCATCGTGACGCGCGCGTACCGGCCCTAGGGCCGCCGGACCGCTGCACGCCGCCGCCGTCAGCCTTCGATCAACCGCCAGCCGAGGTTCTCCATGAAACGGCGTTCGCCTGCCCGCGCTCCACGATTCCCGCTCTCCCGCGCACGATCTTCGTTCCTCCTGCCGATCCTGGTCACGATCGTCGCCTGCGGGGGCTCCGACGGCGAGGCGCGCGCGGTGGACGAGTCCGCGCTCGCGTCCGACTCCGCGGCCTCCGGCAGGGCCGCCGGAGTGTCTCCAGCACCCGGCTGCGACCCCGACGACGGCGGCGTGGTCGCGTTGCGCGACACGGACGGGGACGGCAAGGCCGACGTGCGGGAGCGCTTCGGCGGGCGCGGCGGCACGGGGATCGCGCTGGCTCCCGGCGCCCTGTTCTTCGCGCCCGACGACCGTGTCCTGCGCTTTTCGCTGGCGGCCGGGTCCCTCGAGCCATCGGGCTCGCCCGAGACGGTCGTCTCCGGGCTGCCGGACGACCGCAGCCACACCGCGAAGGCCATCGCGGTGGGCGAGGACGGTGCGCTCTTCGTGAACGTGGGCTCGCCCACCAATTCCTGCCAGGAGCAGGATCGCGAGACGGGTGCGCCGGGTCTCGATCCATGTCCCGACCTGCGGGATCGCGCGGGCGTGTGGCGCTTCGACGCGGCGGCCGAAGACCAGCGGCAGGAGGACGGCGAGCGCTTCGCCACCGGCCTGCGCAACACCCTCGCACTCGCCGTGCATCCCGAGACCGGCGAGCTCTACGGGCTGCAGCACGGGCGCGACCAGCTGCACCAGAACTGGCCCCGGCTCTTCGACCAGCGCGAGGGAGCCGAGAAGCCCTCCGAGATCTTCGTCCGGATCGACCGGGGCGACGACTTCGGGTGGCCGTACTGCTACCACGATCCGGAGCTCGACCGGACGGTCCTGGCGCCGGAGTACGGCGGCGACGGTCGAGCCGCCGGGCGTTGCGCGAACGTCGAGCAGCCGCTCTCCGGCTATCCCGGTCACTGGGCGCCGATGTCGCTCGTCTTCTACACGGGCGAATCCTTCCCGGCGGAGTATCGCGGGGGCGCGTTCATCTCCTTCCACGGCTCCTGGAACCGCGCGCCGCGCCCGCAGGCCGGCTACAAGGTGGTCAGCGGGCTGGCGCAGGGACCCGACGGGTCGCTCTACGTCACCGACGACAACGGCGGACGTCTCTGGCGCATCCTGTATCACGGATGATCCTCCACGCCGCGGCGCGGTCGGGCGTGTCGTCTCCGCACGCGATCGCCGTCCCGGCCAGTCCTCCACCGACGAACCCGAGCGTGAATCGCAGGTCCTCGTACCCGCCCCGCAGCGCGCGGCGGTTCCACGGCGCGTCCCACGCGGCTCAGCGAAAGGTGCCCGGGCTCACCTCGTAGACGGAGGCGTACGCGCCCACCTCGTCCTCGGCACGCCAGAACGCCAGCTGCTGGGTCCAGCGCACGTCCTGCAGCCGCCGTCCCGCCAGGGTCAGGAAGCCGGCGGCGCGCTTCGTGACGACGCCGATCTTCCGCAGGTCGCCGAGGCCGCGCAGCGTCGTGACGGCGCGGCTCTCGACGAGCCTGCGCGCGGTGGTGGGCCCGATCCCCGGCACGCGCACGAGCTCCTCGTACGCCGCGGTCCGCACTTCGATCGGAAAGCGCTCCGGGTGCGCGAGGGCCCAAGCCGTCTTCGGGTCGGTCTCGAGCGGCAGGTTCCCGCGCCTGTCGAACACCACCTCGTGGGCCCCGAAGTCGTACGTCCGCAGCAGGTAGTCGGCCTGATAGAGGCGCTGCTCGCGCAGCGCGGGCGCGGCCCGGCGCTCCTCCATGGGCGTGTCCCGGATCGGCCGGAACGCGCTGAAGTGGGCGTGGTGGATCCCGCCGCCGGAGTAGAGTTCCGTGACCTTCGCCAGGACGTCCCGATCGCTGTCGGGCGTGGCGCCCACGACGAACTGCATCGTCAGCCCGGAGGCCCCGTGGGGCCGGGCGTAGTCCCGCGGCTTACCGTCGGCCTCCTCCGCCCACTCGTTCACGACGTGCGCGCGCGCCGCCTCCAGGCTGGCGAGCGTCGTGGCGAAGCGCTTCTCGGGCGCGATCCGGAGCAGGCTCGCGCCGCAGGGGGTCTCGAGGTTGATCGACACCCGGCTGGCGAGTGCCGTCAGCCGCGCGATCTGCGCCGGCTCGCCGCCGGGTACCATCTTCACGTGCACGTAGCCACGGAACAGGTGCTTCTCGCGCAGGAGCTCGAGCACGCGGATCAGGTCGTCCATGACCTTCACCGGCCGGCCCGGGATGCCCGTGGTGACGAACAGTCCGCGGCACCAGCGTCGGCGGTGCGCCTCCAGGAAGATGCGCACGAGCTCCTCCGGCTTGAGGAACGTGCGCGACAGGTTGCGGTCGCGGCGCATGGGACAGTAGTGGCAGTTGAAGCTGCAGGCGTTCGTCATCAGCACGCGCATGAGCGACATGCGGGCCCCGCCCTTCATCCGCAGCGAACGGATGTTCAGCGGCCGCAGGGCGCCGACCCCGCGGGTGTGGCGTAACCGCGGCGGCAGCCCAGGCGCGACCTGCCCGCTCCCTGTCCTTCCAGCGCCCGGCGCGGGCAAGCCTTCGCGGTCGTCGAAGGCCAGGCTCATCAGGAGATCCAGCTTCTGTTCGAGGTTCATCCGCTCCCTCCCGCGTGACTCGAATTCCCCACACCTCGCCTTCACGCGCACGCCGAGGGATACCCGAACACAACCCGAAACACAAGCTTTTTTGCCTTCGCCCGCGGTGCACCGGCTGCGCTGCGGCCGGGTCAGCGCGAAGCGCTCGGACCTGGGGGGTGGAGGCCGGGGCGCACGCGGAGAGGGCCGCCAGCACGCCGAGCAGGAGCGGGCGGCTCCCCCGTTCCTTCAGTGGATCTGGAAGAAGACTTCCTTCCCCTCCCGCTCCACGCTGAGGTTCACCTCCCGGTTCGTCTCCCACGCCTCGCGCACCATGCGCAGCGCCTCGGCCGCGCCCGCGGGGCGGCGGCCCTCGACCGTCAGCACGACGTCGGCGGGCAGCAGGCCCGCGGCCTCGGCCGGCGAGCCCGGATCCAGGAAGGCGATGAAGATCCGGTTCCCCGCCGTCTGGCCCAGATCCAGGCCCACCTCCGTGCCGGCCATGGTCGTGGCGCCGCGCGGCGCTCCTCCCCGATCCGCCACGCCCCCGGCCGTCCCCGAGGACTCGAACCGCTCGGCGAGCCGCACGAGTGGGCCGTCGTCTGCCTGTTGCGCGAGCCAGTCGAGGAGCGGCCGCGAGCGCGAGAGCGACCAGCGGGACTGCAGCGTGTCCACGAACGCCGCTTCCGGGTTGTAGGAAGCCCACAGCGGCTCGTCGATCGCGCGCTCCAGGCGCTCGCTGCCCCAGAGATCGGTGAGCGCACGGTACGTCACGAGGTTCACGAGCGCCTCGCGACGGTAGTTGCCCTCCTCCATCAGAGGATGCTCCAGCGCCCGCGGGCGGGCCGCAGAGAGGCCGCGCGGTGGCGGATCCAGCAGGTAGTGCGCGATCTGGTGGGCGAAGGTGAGGACGAGGAAGTCGCCCGCCGGGACGTCCTGGCGGCTCTGGCCCTGATCGATCTCCCCGACCGCGAGCGTCAACGGGTACTGGATGCTGAGGGTGGGGAGAGTGCGGACCAGGTACACGGGGATGTCGCGGTAGGGCCAGGCCAGCCCCGCGTAGTCAGAGAGCGAGCGCAGCAGTCTCCCGCCGTCGGACGCGTAGAACTCGGTGAGGTCGCGGGCGTGCTCCTCCGCCCAGCGGGCGTCCTCCGCCGGGTCACGCCGCTCCGCCGTGCTCGCGGCCAGCACGCTCTGGTAGGCGGGCTCGAACCGGAACAGCACGGCGGGTACGGCGGACGAGCTCTGGGCGGAAGCGGCGAGCGGGACGAGGAGCGCTGCGGCGGCGGCGGCCACGCGCGCGGCGGTGACTCTCATGCGGGTTCCCCCTTTCGATCTTGTGAAGCGGTGGGCCAGATCGTAGCTTGCAAGTTTGTCATCTCGCTAACTCATTATCTCCGAATGGCTTCCTATGGATACCGCGTCGCCGCCGCCGGGGTTCCTCCAGGCTCCGCCCCGCACTCGGGAGCAGTCGGGGAGAGCATGAACGACAGCCCGAACGAGCGTGAGACGGCCGGCCGCGGTGGCCCTCCGCCGGGCTTCAGGCCCCCGCGAGGAATGCCCGATCCGCCGGGCTCGATGGGGAGCCACGGGCTGCCCGGCGTGGGGACGCCGCCGGGAGCCGGAGGCGGCGCGCCCACCGGGAGCTCCCGACCGGGAATCCCCGGCGCCAAGACCGGCCTTCCGGACCAGAACGTGCTCCCCAGCGTCCGCCACACCGTCGCCGTCGCGAGCGGCAAGGGCGGCGTGGGCAAGTCCACCGTGGCCGTGAACCTCGCACTGGGTCTCTCCCGTCTCGGGTATGCGGTCGGCCTCCTCGATGCGGACATCTACGGACCCAGCATCCCGATGATGTTCGGACTGAGAACCGAACAGCTCCAGATGAAGGACCGGCGGCTGATCCCGCCGGAGAAGTACGGGCTGCGGCTGATGTCGCTGGGCTTCCTCGTCCAGGACGACTCGCCGCTGATCTGGCGTGGCCCGATGGTGCACGGTGTGGTATCGCAGTTCATCAAGGACGTGGAATGGGGAGAGCTCGACTTCCTCGTGATCGACCTTCCCCCCGGCACCGGCGACGCGCAGCTGACGCTGACCCAGAGCCTTCCGCTCTCGGGGGCCGTGATCGTCTCGACGCCGCAGGAGATCGCGCTCCTCGACGCGCGCAAGGGGCTGAAGATGTTCGAGAAGGTGCAGGCCCCCGTCCTCGGCTTCGTCGAGAACATGTCCGCGTTCATCGCGCCCGACACGGGTCGGGAATACCCGATCTTCTCGAAGGGCGGCGTGGCCCGCGCCGCGGCGGAGCTCGGCGTCGACCTGCTGGGTGAGATCCCGCTCGACCTGGCGATCACGCCCAGCGGCGACGCCGGCGAGCCGATCGTGCACGCCCGACCCGAGTCCGACACGGCGCGCCGCTTCGTGGAGATCGCGCGGCGCGTGGCCGCGGCCGTGGGCGTGGACGCCCCTTCGCGCTGACGCTCCTGGATACGACCTCCGAGGTCCTCGCGCCTCCCGCCTCGGCCGTGGAGCTCGCGCGGGCGCCCGAGCCCCGGCTGCTCGAGCTCCTGGGCGTCGTGGACCCCTCCCGCGAGGTGGGGATCTTCAGCCACGACAACCCGGATCCCGACGCCATCGCGGCCGCCTTCTGCCTGCAGCACCTCCTGACCCAGAAGCTGGGCGTGAACTGCGTGCTCGGCTTCGGGGGGATCGTGGGCCGCCACGAGAACCAGGCGATGGTGCGCAACCTCGGCCTCTCGCTCGTGCCGCTGCGGCTCCTGGACTTCAGGCGCTTCGGCACGGTCGCGCTCGTGGACACGCAGCCCGGCACGGGCAACAACTCCCTGCCCAAGGACGCGCGGCTGGACGTGGTCCTCGATCACCACCCCTTGCGCAAGGAGAGCCGGCGGGCGCGCTTCGTCGACGTGCGGCCGGAGTACGGCTCGACGAGCACGCTGCTGCTGGGCTACCTCCAGGCGGCGAATCTCCCGATCCCGAGCAAGCTCGCCACGGCGATCATGCTGGGGATCAAGTCCGACACCCGCGAGCTCGAGCGCTCCGCGAGCGAGGTGGACCTGCGCGCCTACGTCCAGATCCTCCCGCAGGCGGACCTGGCGCTGCTGGCGCGGATCGAGCACCCGCGCATCTCGCGGCGGTACTTCCAGAGCTTCTGGGAGGGGCTCTCGCGCAGCCGCTTGTACGGCGACGCCGTCGTCTCGACGCTGGGCGAGGTCGAGAACCCCGACATCGTGGCCGAGATCGCCGACTACCTGCTGCCGCTCGAAGAGGTGCGCTTCGCGCTCTCCCTCGGCGCCTCGGCGGAACGGCTGTTCGTCTCGCTCCGCACCCGCCAGCAGCAGCACGACGCGGGACAGTTGCTGCGCGTCGTGCTGAAAGGGCTCGGAAGCGCGGGCGGTCACGGGCGAATGGCCGGAGGACAGGTGGAGCTGTGCGAGCGACGCGAGACCCGCCCCGAGCTCGAGCGGAAGATCCTCGAGCGCTTCCTCGAGGCGGCGGGGATCGCCGACAAGGCGGGGGCGCCGCTGGTCGTCCGCCCGCGCGCCGGAGTGCCGCTCGACGTCACCCCCGAGTGACCGGCTCGTGCCCGCCGGAGCCGCGGCTGGCGCTCCGCGCGCCGGCGTGTACGTTGGCAGCATGACGCCGGCCATCGACCCCGAGATCCACCTCGAGCAGGCGGACGACGGCACGTTCGTCGCGACCTCCGCGGCGCTGCCCGGCTACGTCGCGCGCGGCGACACCGAGAGCACCGCGATCCGCCGCATGCGCAAGGCGCTCAAGCTCGCCTTCAAGGAGCAGGAGCGCGACGACTTCCTGCGGCTCTCCCCCCGCGAAGAGCGCGGAACCTCGTTCCGCTGGAGCCGCTACCGGACGCCGCTCGACCTGCGGCTGCCGCTCAGCCGGCGCGTGAAGCTGAACCTCGCCGCCTTCGGCGCGGGCTTCCTCGTGGGCGTCTCCGCGGGCGCGGCCCTCCGCCGCGGCTGACGCCGCCCTAGCGCTCGAACCTCGCCAGCGCCCGCACGACGTCGTTCTCGAGCTGCACCGAGCTGGCCTTCCCCTCCGGGCGGTTGTTCACCAGGATCGAGAACGCCAGCCGTTCGCCGTTGGCGGCGGTGACGTAGCCCGAGTAGGCCGAGACGTAGCGCACGGTGCCGGTCTTCGCGTGCACGTTCCCGCGCGTCAGGGGCTCGTCCAGCCGGCGAGCCCGTGCGTCCTCCCCGGGGACGAGCAGCGAGTCGTAGAACTCGCGCGCATGGGGATGGCGCGCCATGTGCGCCAGGAGTTGCACGACCGCGTGCGGCGTCACCAGGTTCAGCCGCGAGAGCCCCGAGCCGTCCACCATGTGGATCGAGCCCGGCTCGAGCCCCACCTCGAGACGCAGGAACTCGTCCACGGTGGCGATCCCCATCGCCGGGCTGCCACGGCCGCGCACCTCGGCCCCGATGGTCCGCAGCAGCTGCTCCGCGTAGAAGTTCTGGCTGCGCTTGTTGACCACCGCGAGCGTCTCGGAGAGCGGCGGGGAGACGTGCGACGCGAGGAGCGTCCAGTCGGGCTTCGCACCCAGATCGATCGCCGGCTCGGCGACGCGCGTCGAGCCCTCCACGCGCACGCCGGCGCGCTCCAGGCGCTCGCGGAACACCGTCAGCGCGAAGCGCGCGGGATCGTCGATCGAGACCACGACGGAGGCGCCGCCCCCGCGCACCGGCACGCGCCCGCGCAAGAGCACGACGTTGCTCTCGGGGGCGCGGGTCACGGAGACGGACTGTCCCGTCCCGCGGCCGACGGTCAGGACCTCGTTGCGCACGGTGACGTAGGCGGTCCCGGGGATCGTCCGCACCCGCGCGGGTGCGCCGGCCGCGGCCCCCGGCGTGACGACCAGCGCGACGGCATTGTCGTTGAACGAGAGTGCGTCGACCTGAGCGGCGTACCACCACTGCTGGATGTCCCAGGCCCAGCCCTCCCCCATCTCGGGACCCTCGAAGTAGGCGTTGTCCGCCAGCAGGTCCCCGGCTACGCGCGTGACGCCCCGCGCGCGCAGGTCGGCGGCGAGCCGGTCGAAGACGAAGGTCGCGCTGTCGCCGTAGAAGCGCCCTGAGAGGCTCGGGTCCCCACGGCCTTCGAGCACCAGCGCCCCGCGCACGACGCCGCCGGGGTCGAGAGGCCCTGCCGCCCACACGTTCGTCTCCCAGGTGAACTCGGGCCCCAGGTAGTGCAGCGCCGCGGCGGAGGTGAAGAGCTTGACGTTCGAGGCGGGCTGAAGGAGGCGTTCGGCGTTCAGCGAGTAGAGCGCGTCGCCGCGGGAGAGCGAGACGATCTCGGCGCCGACCGTGGCGCGCTCCCCGGCCGAGCCGCGCAGGAGCCGGTCGAGCTCGATCTGGAGCAGCTGCTCGGGCGTGGCCAGGAACGCCGTGCCCGCGCCGGCGGCCAGCTCGCCACCCTCGACGCCGCTGCGGGGCACGACGGTGGCGTCCTGCGCCGGTAGCGTGGCGGCGCCGGCCAGGAGGATCAGAGCCGGCGCGAGGACGCGAGGCGCGTTCAGGAGAGCGCCTAGTGGCCTCCGGCACGCGCGTCGAGGACCGGCTCGCTCGGCGGGCGACCGGAAGGCGCCACCCCGCTCGGCCGTCACCCGCCGGCGACGCTCTGCAGGACATGCAGCCGGTCCCCCTCGCGCAGCGGCGCGCGCGCATCGACGTGCCGCAGGTTCTCGTCGTTGACGAACAGCACCACGTGACGGCGCAGCGTGCCGTCGTCCTCGAAGAGGAGCGCCCGCAGCGCCGGGTGGCGGCGCAGCGAGGCGAGGGCGTCCGCCGGCGTCTCCGCCTCGAGCGCCAGCGAAGGCCCGGCCACGTCGCGCAGCAGCCCCGGCAGCGTCACGTGAACCGTCATTCGAGCCTCACGCACAGCACGCGCGGCAGCCTGCCCGGGAGGCGGAGCCAGGTCTCGCCCGAGTCCTCCGAGGCGAAGAGATCGCCGCCCGTCGAGCATGCTCCACGACTCGTCGCCGTCGTCGCGGACGCGCAGGTGCGGCCCGTAGACGTAGTGGCTGACCGCCGCCCACGTGCGGCGCGGCGTGGGCAGCAGCGCGGAGATCTCCCCCCCCGGCAGGTGCACCTCCGCCAGCCGCCAGTCCGAGCCGCTGCCGCGGAACTCGAAGAGGCCCTTCTGCGTGCCTACCCACAGCCGCGGGGCTTCGCTCATGTCGGAACTGCCGGTTCGGAGTCGCGGGGCGTCACGTCCGAGCGGGTCGCGGCGCCGTCAGGGAGCAGCACCCCCGCCTCCGTGACGAGCAGGTCCATCGGGACGTCGTGGTCCGCCACCGGGAGCGCGTCCACGAGCTGCTGTGTGAAGAGGAGCGCCGCCCTGAACGCCCGCGTCCCGGCGAGGAAGCGGTCGTAGTAACCCTTCCCCAGGCCGAGACGGTTGCCCGAGCGGTCGAAGGCGAGCCCGGGCACGACGACCAGGTCCAGCTCGGTCGCGTCCACGCGGGGGGCGTCCGCCGCCGGCTCGAGCAGGCCGAAGGGAGTGGCGCGCAGCTCGGAGAGCGCCCGCAGCTCGTGGTGCACCAGCCGGTCGCCCTCCACGCGCGGGACCGCCAGTCGTTTTCCGCTGCGGAGCGTCTCCAGGAGGACGCGGTCGGTCCTCACCTCGTTCGCCTTCACTCCCACGTAGGCGTGGACAAGCCCGGCGGTGCGGAACGCCTCCTGGGCGAGGAGCGCCTCCTGCGCCGCGACGCTCATTCGCTCCACGTCGGCCGCAGACAGGCTCCGCCGCCGCGCCAGCTGCGTGCGGCGCAGCTCCCGCTTGCGCAGCGTCACGCCCGCGGCGGCGTCGGCGGCCGTGAGCGGTCTCACGCGCGCCCCTCTCCGGCCGCCTTCACCCCGGAGCCTCCCTGCGGTCGCACGCGCAGCGTCAGCCCCTCGCTCGCGAGGACCTCCACCGCCTCGCCCACCTCGGCGGGGGCGTCCGAGACCGCGTTCCAGAGCTCGCCCTGGATCGCGACCTTGCCGCGGAACGCTGCGGCGCCGGGTCGCTCCGGCTGCAGGCGGGCACGGACCGTCGCCGTGCGGCCCACGATCCCCTCGCGACCGGTGAACGGTTGCGTGCGCCGTGCGCGGAGCGCGGCCGTCAGCGCGAAGCCGAAGAAGCCCACCGTGACCAGCAGCGCGGGCAGGATCACGGCCCAGGAGACGCGCAGGGCCGGCTCCGGCGAATCCACCAGCATGGTGGCGCCGAGCACGAACGCGATGGCACCCCCGATCGCGAGGATGCCGTGGCTCACCACCTTGATCTCGGCCAGGAAGAGGACGACCGCGAGCAGCAGGAGCAGGAGCCCCACGTGGTTCACGGGCAGGGCCTGGAACGCGAATAGACCCAGCAGGAGGGCGATCGCGCCCACGACCCCGGGCACGATCGCACCCGGGTTGGCGAGCTCGAAGAAGAGGCCGTACATCCCGAGGAGCATCAGGAGGAAGGCCACGTTCGGGTTGGCTATGGTATCGAGCACCGCGAAGCGCCAACCCTTCTCGACCTCGACCACGGCCGCGCCCGCGGTGTGCAGCGTGTCGGCCCCGGAGGCGAGGGTCACGGCGCGCTCGTCGAGGGCGCGCAGGAGGTCCGCCTCGTTCGCGGCCACCAGGTCCACCACGCGCTCGCGCACTGCCTCCTCGGCTGGAATCGAGACCGACTCCCGCACCGCCCGCTCCGCCCAGTCGGCGTTGCGGCCGCGACGCTCGGCCACCGCGCGGATGAAGGCGACGGCGTCGTTCACGACCTTCTCCTCCAGGTCGCCGCCTCCCTCGTCGCCCTCCTCCGCCCCGCGCCCGCGGCCCACGTCGCCGCCTCCGGCCGTGACCGGGTGCGCCGCGCCGATGTTCGTGCCCGGCGCCATGGCCGCCACGTGCGCGGCGAGCGTCAGGAAGGCGCCGGCGGATCCAGCGCGCGCGCCTTCGGGCGCGACGTAGACGACCACCGGCACCGCGGCCGAGAGCATCCCCTTCACGATGGCGCGGGTGGACTCGAGGAGGCCCCCGGGCGTGTCGAGCACGAGGAGCAGCGCCTCGGCGCCCGCTTGCTCCGCGTCCTCGATGGCGCGCAGGATCAGCTCGGCGGAGGCCGGGTGGATCGCCCCGTCCACGACGAGCCGGTGCACCGCGCCGGCGGGTCGGAGGCCCGCGCCCTGCTGCGGGCGCGCGTGCGAGCCGGCCGGCTGGAGGGCGAAGACGGCCAGCGCGGCGAGGCCGGCGATCCGCGGGAGGAGCGCGGTCGCGCCGCTGGGCGCTGGCACGGAGGCTGGACGGGCACGAAGACGCACGATGCGAAAATGCACGTCGAGAGCGGGAGCGCAAAGCCGCGCGAGGACGGGTGAGGCCGGGAGCCGTGCGGCTCCGACGCGGCTCCCGCTCAGCCGCTCTCCGCCCGCTCGAGCGAGCGCGCGCGCGATGGAGTGTCCGGCAGGACGGGTGGAGGGGCCTCGGGAGCGGCCGGCACCGTCGAGGGCCGCGAATCGAAGGGGATCGCGGAGCGCTCCGGCCTGTGCGCCGTCGGCTCGCCACCTCCATGCCGGGCGTCCGCAACCGGCACCCCACCTCGCGCCGTGGGCCTCGGCAGGCGGGCGACGCCGACCCCCGCAACCAGCAGGAGACACGTCGCGGCCCAGAAGGGAGCCGGCGCTCCGAGGTGCTGGAACAGCCAGCCGCCCGCCAGCGGCCCGCACGCGCGCGCCAGGCTGGCGGCCGCGTGACCGGCTCCCAGGCTGCCGCCCTGCTCCTCTTCGGGGGCCAGACGCGAGAGAAAGGTCTGTGCCAGGGGCGTCGTGACCGCGAAGCCGAAGGCGACGGGTGCCAGGGCGGCGGCCAGCCCCCCCACACTCGTCGCCAGCGGGAGGAGCGCGAGCCCGATCCCCATCAGCGCCACGCCCGAAGCCAGCAGGCGCCGCTCACCGACCCGGCGCGCGAGCCGACCCAGGGCGCCGCCCTGGATCGCGGCCGCGACGAGCCCCACGACGGAAAAGAGGATCCCGGCCTCGAGCGGGCCGAAGCCGAAGCGCTGGTCCACGAACAGCGGAAAGACGGGGTAGAGCACCGAGAAGGCTGCGGTGCTCAGGAAGAGGATCGCGAGGACGGGTCGCGCCCCGCTCCAGCGCCAGCGGGGAGCGCCCGCCGCGGAGCGTCCGCGCACCGGGCGGCGTCGTTCGCGCGGCAGCGACTCGGGCAGCCAGCGCAGTGCCACGAGGAAGTTCGCCGCGCACAGCCCGGCCGCTACGAACCCGGGGACCGCAAAACCCCAGCGGCTGAGGACCGCGCCGAGCGCGGGCCCGACCACGAAGCCCATCCCGAAGGCGGCCCCTAGCAGCCCCAGCGCCCCGGCGCGATCCTCCGCTGGCGTACGGTCGGCGAGATAGGCCTGGCTGACGCCGATCACGGCCGCGCTTAGCCCGGCCAGCACGCGCGAGAGGAGCAGCGTCTCGTAGCTCGTGGCGAGCGCGAAGAGGACGTACGCGGCGGAGCCCCAGGCGATGCTCGCCAGGAGCACCGGCCGCCGGCCGAACCGGTCCGCAATCGCGCCCCAGACCGGCGCCAGCACGAACTGCGTGAGCGAGTACGCGGCGAACAAGGCGCCGATCGCGAAGCCGCCCGCGCCCAGGTCCCGGCCCGCGTACGGCAGCAGCGGCAGGACGATGCCGAAGCCGAGGAGCTTGAGGAAGACGGTCAGGAGCAGGACCGCCCGCCAGCCGCGCAGAGTCATGGCGAGGAGGGTGAGAAGGGGAGGTGGCGAGGGGAACCTACAGCCAGGCCGGAGGGCCCGCCAATCGCGAGCCCGTCGCTCCGCTCGCGGCGCCCGCTTGTCGGCGCTCAGCCGCGCGGATAGCTTGAACGGTTGCGGGGGCCGCATCGGCCCTCTCCTCGCGCTCCGCGGCGCGCGCTCTCCAGCCCCGGCCCGGACTCTCGTGCACCTCGTCCTCGTAGGCCTGAACCACCGCACCGCTCCGGTCCATCTGCTGGAGCGCTTCCGCTTCACTCCCGAGGCGCAGCGCGCGCTGCTGGCACCCGTCGACGCGGGGTCCGGCTGCCGCTTCTACGAGGCCGCGCTGCTCGGCACCTGCAACCGCGTCGAAGCCTACGCCGTCGTGAGCGAGACGCAGCACGCCCGTGCGCTCGTCGCGCAGCGGCTGGCCGGCGCCGCCGGCCTGGCCGTCGAGGACGTGGAGCCGGCGCTGTACACGGCCACCGACCGCGGAGCCGTTCGGCACCTCTTCGAGGTGGCGGCGGGCCTGGACTCGATGGTCCTGGGCGAGTGGCAGATCCTCGGCCAGGTACAGGACGCTTACGTGCACGCGCGGCGCGCGGGCTCGGCGGGCATCGTCCTGCGCGCGCTCTTCCGGGCCGCGGTCGCGGCCGGGCGGCGGGCGCGCCTGGCGAGCGGCATCGGCCGGCGCGCGGCGAGCATCGGCTCCGCGGCCGTGGCCATGGCCGAGCACGAGCTGGGCCCGCTCGCCGGGCGCCATGCGGTGCTGCTGGGCTCCGGGCAGATGGCCGAGCTGGTCGCCGACGCGTTGTGCGCGCGCGGCGTACGCGGCGGCCGCGTGCTGAACCGCCACCCGGAGCGCGCGCGACCGCTCGCCCGGGCCCTCGGCGGCGAGGCGCTGGACTTCCTGCACCTCGAGCGCGCGCTGGCCGAGGCGGACTTCGTGATCTCCGCCACCGGCGCTCCCCACGCGGTGCTCCAGGCCGAGACGCTGGCGCGCGTCATGGCGCAGCGCCCGGACCGCCCGTTGCTCGTCGTCGACATCGCGTTGCCGCGTGACGTGGAGCCCGCCGCCGGCCAGGTCCCCGGTGTCGTGCTGCACGACCTGGGCACGCTGCAGGCGCTGGCGACGAACGAAGCCCTCCCCTCGCCGGACGAAGTCGGAGCCGCGCGCGAGCTGCTCGCGGCCGAGACCGTCCGCTTCAGCGAATGGCTGGACACCGCCCGCGCCACGCCGATGCTGCTGGCACTCCGCCAGCGAGCGGACCTCATCCGCGAGCGCGAGCTGGAGCGCGCGCTGAGGCGGCTGCCGGCGCTCAGCGCCCAGGAGCGCGAGATCGTCACGCTCCTGACGCAGACGCTCGTGAACCGGCTGCTCCGCGAACCCACGGTCCGCCTGCGCGAGGAGGCGGCGCGCGGCTCGAGCGGCGACCTCGCCGGCGCGGTGCGCCAGCTCTTCGCCCTCGAAGAGGCCGCGGGTTAGCACGCCGACCGCGCTCGACGTCCGGCTCGGCACGCGGTCGAGCCCTCTCGCCCTCCGCCAGACCGAGGCCGTCGCGGCCGCCCTCTCCGCCGCATGGCCCGCGCTCCACTGCTCCATCGTCCCCATCTCCACGACGGGTGACCGCGACCTCGACCGGCCGATTCCGACGTTCGGCGGCAAGGGCGTCTTCACGCTCGAGATCGAGGCCGCGCTCGCGGAGGGCGCGGTCGACCTCGCCGTCCACAGCCTGAAGGACGTGCCCACCGCGGAGCGGCCGGGGCTCGTGATCGGCGCCGTGACGCGGCGCGAGGATCCGGGCGACGCGCTCATCTCCCGCGCCGGAGAGGCCTTCCACGACCTGGCGGCGGGCGCGAGGATCGGGACAAGCAGCCTGCGACGCGCGGCGCAGATCCGGGCCGCTCGACCGGACCTGCGTGCGGAGTCGATCCGCGGCAACGTGGAGACGCGGCTCCGAAAGCTGGACGAAGGACTCTACGAGGCGATCGTGCTCGCGCGCGCCGGGCTGCGACGGGTCGGGCTGGAAGGGCGGATGACCCAGGCGCTGCCCTTCGAGCTCATGCTCCCGGCACCCGGGCAGGGCGCCATCGCCCTCCAGCGCCGCGCCGACGACGCGCGGACGGCCGAGCTCCTGGCAGCCGTGCACGACCCGCCCACCTGGTCGGCCGTCCGCGCCGAGCGCGCGTTCCTGGCCGCGCTGGAGGCGGGCTGCTCGGCCCCCGTCGCGGCGCTGGCGGAGGTGCTCGGCGAACGCCTGCACATGCGCGGCCTCGCCGCCACGGCGGACGGCGGAGAGCTGTGGCGCGTGGCCGGCTCCGGTGAGCCCGAGCGGGCCGAGGAGCTCGGCCGCGCGCTCGCCGAGGACGTGCGGCGCCTGGCGGCCGCGCGCCCGGCGACTCCGGCCGGCTCGGCCGCGCGCGTCGCGTTCGCCGTCGAGCCGGGCGGCGGCGGCGCGTGGACCCGGAGTCCGCGAAGCGGAGGACACCGGTGAGGGTGCGGCTGATCGAGGTGCCCTACCACGCCGGCCAGCTCCGCACGGGCATGGGTCGCGGGCCCGAGCGGATCCTCGAGGGGGGAGCGGCGGAGCGGCTCCGCGAGCGTGGCGCGGACGTGACGGTCGAGAGCGTGGAGATCGCGGCCGGCTCCTGGAACGAGGTGGGTGCGACGTTCGAGCTGAACCGCGCGCTGCGTGGCCGCGTGCGGGCGGCGCTGGAGGACGGCGTCTTCCCGCTCGTGCTGTCGGGAAACTGCAGCAGCTCGCATGGGACCCTCGCCGCCCTCGGCGG
>JBHENL010000158.1:0-4762 GCA_046262075.1 Gemmatimonadota bacterium | reverse complement strand
GCCGAGCACCGTTCCGGCCACGTCCACGTCGCCTCCGATCGATACCACGTCTCCGCCGATCGTCTCGCCGGCGGCGACCTCCACGCCACTCCCCATCCGCACGACGTCGCCGGGATGCGCGAAGTCGGGATCGAAGTCCTCGAGCGCCTCCTCGGCGGCCGCGATCGCTTCCTCGGCTGCGCGAGCGGTTTCCTCCGCGGCGTCCGCAGCCGACTGGCGCCCTTCGTCCAGCGCGCCGCTCGCGGCGCCGCCCATCTCCTCGCCGGCCGCGGACGTGTCGGCGGCCGGGGGGCCGCCGCCCGCGACGCGGGCCAGCTGCTCCGGAGGCACGTACGAGAGCCGTAGCACGAGCGGCGCATCCTCGCGCAGCCGCGAGGCGATCTCGGGTCCCGAAGCCGTGCGCCCGTCGATCGCGATCGTGCCGCCCGCCACCTGCACGCTCTGCACGTCGGCCTCGTACTTCGGGAGCAGCAGCACTCCGTCGCGCAGCGGGAACACCTCGAACCGCTCGCGAGCCGCGGCGAGGAGCGAATCGGCCTCGGCCTCCTGGAGCGCCGGCGGGCGTGGACCCGCGTCGGCGGCCGGCCGGGGCGCGGCGGGCTGCGCGCGACGAGCGGAAGGCGGCGCCGGCGCCGGAGCGAGCGCGGGCGGCGGGGCGGGGGCGAGCGCCGGCGGCGGGGCGGGGGCGAGCGCGGGCGGCGCCGTGGGAGCCGGCGTGGAGTCCTGGGCCGAGAGTCGCCCGGGCGCGATGCTCGCCAGCGCGGCGAGAGTCAGGGCCCTGGCCAGCGGGGACAACCGGGTGCCGAGCATGCGACGTACGCCTCCTCTGCGGTGAATCGAGTCGTTCTTGAGGGTCGTTGGCCCTATCGGCGAGCGGCCGGCGCGACGAGCAGGTGCGAGAGCTGCCGCAGCGCGGTCGCGGAGAGCACCGCGCTCGCGACGAGGCCTCCGATCACCTGCGGCGTCGCCGCGATGGTGCGCAGGATCCCGGCGAGCACGGCCCCCGTCTCGAGGAGCGCACGGAACGGGTCGAGGGAGCGCAGGAGCGCGACCAGGCCCTCGGCCGCGAAGACCGGCCAGCGGAAGAGCAGGGCCAGGTTCCCGGCATCGCCGAGCACCAGTCCGGCGAGCAGCGGCGTCACGAGCGCGATCAGACCCCCTCCCAGCAGCACGGCCGCCGCAGCGGCGCGCTGCCACCCGCCCGCCACGCGCCAGCGGGCCCACGCCGGCAGCGGAGCCGGTCGCACCTGCGCCAGCACGCGCTCGGCGAAGCCCGCCCGCGGCTCGTAGCGCTCCAGCTCCTCGAGCGCGCGGGTGATGCGCTCCAGTCGCGCGAAGGCGGCGTCGCAGGCCGGGCAGCCGGCACGGTGGCGCTGCAGCCAGCGGCGCCCTTCGCCGTCCACCTCGCCGTCCAGGAGCCGCTCGTGGAGCCCCGCGGCGAGGTTGTGGAGGCTGGGGTTCATGTCCCTTCGACCTACGGCCCGCAGGCGAAAAGGTTTCGGTCCCCTCGGTCACGCATCCCGATGCTGCTCCAGCAGGAGGGCCAGCTCGCGCCGGGCCCTGAAGAGGAACGTCTTCACGGTGCCGAGCGGCAGCTCGAGGATGTCGGCGATGTCCTCGTAGGCCCGCCCCTCGAGGTGGCGCAGGACGACCACCGCGCGGTACTCGGGGCGGAGCCGCCCGAGCGCGGCTTCCACGTCCGTCCGGAATTCGGCCAGCTCCGCGCTCTCGTCGGGTGCGGGGGCGCGCGGGTCCGCGATGCGCTCCAGCGGGTCGGCCTCGGCGTCGTCGGACGGCGCCGGCGCCGGTTCGGAGCCGCGCTTGCGCAACGCGTCGAGTGCCGTGTTGTGGGCGATCTTGAACAGCCAGTTGGAGAACTTGTAGGCGGGGTCGAAGGTGTCCAGCTTCGTGAACGCCTTGACGAACGCCTCCTGCGCCACGTCCTCCGCGTCCTCGCGGTTGCCGACGATGCGCGCCACGAGCGAGAGCACGCCGCGCTGATAGCGCTCGACCAGGGTTCGGAAGGCGCGCTCCGACCCCGCGAGGGCGGCGCGCACGAGGTCGTGATCGGAGGGAACGGCGGAGCGCGTCACGGGGGCGAATCGGTTGCGGAACTTCTCCGCCCCCTCTACAATAGTCAACCTCTCCCCCGATGCCGCCCGCCTCCGTCACGCCGACGCTCGTCCACAAGGAGTCCGCCAGCGTCCGGCGCATGTTCGGCTCCATCGCCCGGCGCTACGATCTCGTCAACCACGTGCTGTCGGGTGGGCTCGACGTGCTGTGGCGCCGTGCCGCGGTGCGCGAGCTGCTCGTCGAGCTCGGCGCGCGTCGCGGGGAGCCGCCCGGCCGCTCGAACGACGCCGGCGCGCCGCGGGGCGCCGCCCCGGCCGGTCACCGGGTCCTCGACCTGTGCGCGGGTACCCTCGACCTGAGCTGCGCGCTGAGCGACAGCCGCCGCTTCCACGGCAAGGCGTTCGCTCTCGACTTCGCGCTGCCGATGCTCCGCCGCGGCCGCCACAAGCTGGGCGGCCGGCGCTCGCGCCACATCGCGCCGCTCTGCGCCGACGCGCTGCGGCTGCCCTTCCCCGACGCCGCCTTCGACGCGGCGATGGTGGCCTTCGGAGTGCGCAACCTGGAAGACCTGGAGGCGGGGCTCTCCGAGACTCGGCGCGTCCTCGCGCCCGGAGGACGGCTCATCGTGCTGGAGTTCTCGCAACCGCCGAATCCGGTGTTCCGCGGCCTGTACGGCCTCTACAGCCGCAGCGTGCTGCCCGCGGTCGGCGGCGCGCTCTCGGGAGAGCGCGAGGCGTACCGCTATCTGCCCGACAGCGTGGCGGCTTTCGACGACGCGCCCGCGCTCAGGGCGCGGCTGCTCCGCGCCGGCTTCGCGGCGGCGCGCTTCCGGCCGCTGAGCGGCGGCATCGTCGCGCTGCACGTCGCGCGCAAGCCGATTGCGGACGACGGCGCGCGCGACCTAGACTAGGCCCGCTCCGCGCTCCCGCGACGCCGGCGCCTCTGCGCGGCCGCGAGTGCGCGGAAGGCCGACCCTTTCCCGCGCTGCGTTCGTGACCCCCGACGTCGTCCAGATCATCGGCGTTCCCATCGACCTCGGCGCCGGCCGGCGCGGCGTGGACATGGGACCCTCCGCGATGCGCATCGCGGGGCTCGCCGACCGCGTGCGGGGCCTCGGATACGAAGTGCTCGACGCGGGCGACCTGGACGTCCCCATCGCCGAGGTGGTGGACGTCGGGGCCCAGGAGCAACGCTACCTCGAACAGATCGCGGCCATGTGCGAGCAGCTGGCCGTGCTCGTGCGCGACGCGCTCGCCGAGGGCAAGCTCCCGCTCGTGATCGGTGGCGACCACTCGCTCTCGATCGGCTCCATCGCGGGCGTCGCGATGCACGTGCAGGCGTCCGAGAGGCCCTTCGGCCTGCTCTGGATCGACGCGCATGGCGACATCAACACGCCCGAGACGACGCCCAGCGGGAACATCCACGGAATGCCCGTCGCCGTCTCGCTCGGCCTCGGCGATCCGCGGCTCACGCACATCGGCGGCTTCGCCCCGAAGGTGCGCCCCGACAAGGTGGCGATGATCGCCACGCGCTCGCTCGACGAGGGCGAGCGGCGGATGATCCAGGAGACCGGGATCGAGGTGTTCTCGATGCGCGACGTGGACGTGGAGGGGATCAGCGACGTGATGGAGCAGGCGCTGAAGATCGTCTCGCACGGCACCGCCGGGTTCCACCTCTCCTTCGACATGGACGCGATCGATCCGAACTTCGCGCCGGGTGTGGGCACGCAGGTCCGTGGCGGGCTCGACTACCGCGAGGCGCACCTCGCACTCGAGATCGCCGCCGACACCGAGAAGGTCCTGTCGGCCGACGTGGTCGAGGTGAACCCCATCTTCGACAACGGCAACCGCACGGCCACGCTGGCGGTCGAGCTCGTCGAGAGCCTGCTGGGGAAGAGCATCCTCTAGTGTCGTTCCGCGGGCTCGCCGACTTCCTCGCAGCGCTCGAGCGTCGCGGCGAGCTGAAGCGCGTCGCCGAGCCGGTGTCCCCGCGCCTCGAGATGACCGAGGTGGCCCACCGGACGTTCCTCGCCGGCGGCCCCGCACTCCTCTTCGAGTCCCCCGAAGGCGTGCCTCCCCTGCACGGCCGCCGCGTGCCCGTCGCGATGAACCTCTTCGGCACCGAGGCGCGCACCGCACTCGCGCTCGGCGTGGATCGGCTCGACGCGATCGCCGGCCGCATCCGCGAGCTGGTGCAGATGCAGCCCCCGAAGGGCTTCGCCGAGAAGCTCGCCATGCTGCCGCGGCTGCGGGAGCTCACGCGGTTCCCCCCCCGGACGGTGGCTCGCGGACCCTGCCAGGAGGTCGTGCTGCGCGGCGCCGAGGTGGACCTCGGGCTGCTGCCGATCCTCACCACCTGGCCGAAGGACGCCGCACCCTTCGTCACGCTGCCGCAGGTCGTCACCCGCGATCCCGTGACCGGGATCCGCAACGTGGGATGCTACCGCATGCAGGTCGTGGACCGCGCGACGACGCTCATGCACTGGCAGCGCCACAAGGACGGCAAGCACCACTACGACCTGGTGCAGGAGCGCGGCGGCAGGATCCCCGTCGTGGTGGCGCTCGGCGGCGACCCGGCGGCGATCTACTCCGCCACGGCGCCCCTGCCGCCGGCGATCGACGAGTACCTGTTCACCGGCTTCCTCCGGCGCGAGCCGCTGCGGCTCGTGAAGGCGCTCACCTGCGACCTC
>JBHENL010000157.1:0-30038 GCA_046262075.1 Gemmatimonadota bacterium | reverse complement strand
AGCTCGAGCAGCGTGAAACCGGCGGTGGCCTCGGCGCGCAGCGGCGCGGGACCCGCCGGCAGCGCGGGAGCTCCCGCCGCCGCGCTCCTACTCCCAGCTGCGGAGGTCCGCATCCTCCCCCTCTCCCCCCGGCGCGCCGTCGCGGCCGAGCGAGAGCAGGTCGTAGCCGTCCGGGTTCGCCTGGCCGGGACTGCGGTAGACGTAGGCGTTGTCCCAAGGATCGGCCGGGACGCGCTTCTTCAGGTAGGGACCGGTCCAGTTGCGGGGCGCCGGGGCGCTCGTGGGGCGGCTCCAGAGCGCCTCGAGGCCCTGCTCCGTCGTGGGATAGCTCCCGTTGTCGAGCCGGTAGGTGTCGAGTGCGGTCCCGAGGAGCTCGATCTGGGTTCGCGCCGCCTTGTCCTTGGCCGTCGCGAGGCGGCCGATCACCCGGGGCGCCACCAGCACGGCGAGCAGCCCGAGGATGATCACCACGACCATGATCTCGATCAGCGTGAACCCCCCGCGGCCGCGCGGCCCCGGCAGTCCCCGAGCCTGTCCTCGCGACGTCCTCATAGCGGCACCTCGTTGATGCTGAAGATCGCCTGGATCATGGCCAGGGCCACGAAGGCCACGAGCCCGCCCAGAGCGAGGATCATCGCGGGCTCCACGAGCCCGACCATCGTGCGCAGGTCGCGCCGCACCTCGTCCTCGTAGAGCTCGGCCGTGCGCAGCAGCATGTCCTCCAGCCGACCCGTCTCCTCGCCGACGGCGGTCATGCGCAGTGCCGCGGCCGGGAAGACGTCGAAGCGCTGCAGCGCCGCGGCGACGCTCTCGCCCTCCCGCACGCGGGCCTGCGCGTCGCGCACCGCCTGCGCCGCGGCCGCGTTGCCGAGCGTTTCGGCGGAGAGCCGAAGCGCGGCCGGCAGCGGCACGCCGTTCTGCAGCAGCGTGCCCAGCGCGCGCGTGAACCGCGCGGCCACCAGCTTCTTCAGCAGTCCTCCCAGCAGGGGCGCCCGCAGCTTCGTCGCGTCCCAGGCGGCGCGTCCCGCGGCCGTGCTCAGGTAGCCGTGCGCCGCCGCATAGGCGAGGCCGCCCAGGAGTGCCAGGGCCCACCAGAACCGCGTGACCACGCCGCTGATGCCGAGCAGGAGTGCCGTCGCCCAAGGCAGGTTCTGCCCGCTGCCCTCGAGGATCGCGACGAAGCGCGGGATCACGAAGAGCAGCAGCACCGCCACGGCCGCCGCACCTACCAGCGACATCAGAGCCGGGTAGAGGAGGATCGACTGAAGCTGGCTGCGGAGCTCCCGCCGCTCCTCCAGGTGCGTCGCGAGGTTCGCGAGCCCGGCCTCGAGGGCACCCGCCCGCTCCGCGGCGCCCACCGTGCTCGCGTAGAGCGGGTCGAAGAGGTCGCGCTCGCTCTCGAGGGCCGCGGCCAGGCTGCGTCCGGCCTGGACGTCGCGCCGCAGCCGCCGCACCGCGGCCTGCAGCCGCGGGTGCCCGACCAGGTCGGCGCACATCGCGAGCGCGCGGTCGAGCGGAAAGCCCGCGGCCAGGAAGGAGGCCAGCGAGCGGGTAAAGCCGGGCACCTCCGACGCAGCAGGACGGAGCCGGCGCAGCGCCTCGCCGAGGCCGCCGCCGGCGGGGTCGCCGACCGAGCGCTCCTCGAGCTCGAGGGGATACAGGCCCTCGCGCTGCAGCGCCGCCTTCACGGCCCCCGCGTCCGTGCCGTGGATCAGCCCGCCGCGCACCTCGCCGCGCGGGTCGGTCGCGCGGTAGGCGAAGGTGGCCACTTACGCCTCCTCCTCGCGCGTGACGCGCAGCACCTCGTCGACGCTCGTGATGCCCTGGCGCACCTTGCGCCAGCCGTCCTCGCGCAGCGTGAGCATGCCCCTCGCGCGGCCCAGGTCCCGCAGCGCGGCCGCCGAACGCTCCGGGATCCGGGCGCGCAGCTCGTCGTCGAGCGTCAGCAGCTCGTAGATCCCGGTGCGCCCGCGGTAGCCGCTGCCTTCGCAAGCCGCGCAGCCGCCGGGGGAGCGCACCCGCGGGCGGGACGGGAGGTCCCCGGTGCGGGCGTCGGGCCCCAGCAGCCGGGCGAGCTCCGCCGGATCCGCCACGGTCTCGACCGCGCACGCCGGACACAGCGTGCGAACCAGCCGCTGGGCGAGGATCCCGTTCACGGCGGAGGCGACCAGGTAGTCCTCGATCCCCATCTCCACGAGCCGCGTCACCGCGGTGGGCGCGTCGTTCGTGTGCAGCGTGCTGAACACGAGATGCCCCGTCAGCGCCGCCTGGATCGCGATCTCGGCGGTCTCGAAGTCGCGCATCTCTCCGACCATGACGATGTCGGGATCCTGCCGCAGGATGTGGCGCAGAGCACGCGCGAACGTCATCCCGATCTTGGCCTTCACCGGGACCTGGTTCACGCCCGCGAGCTGGTACTCCACGGGGTCCTCGACGGTGAGGATCTTGTTCTCCTGCGCGTTCAGCCGCTCGAGCGCCGCGTACAGCGTGGTCGTCTTGCCCGACCCGGTGGGGCCCGTGACGAGCAGCACGCCGTGGGGCGCGCCGATCAGGCGCTCGAAGCGCTCCAGCGTCGGCCCGTCCATCCCCAGCTCCTCGAGGTCGAGGCGCGCGCCGCCCTTGTCCAGGAGGCGCATCACGACGCTCTCGCCGTGCAGCGTCGGCAGCGTCGAGATGCGCAGGTCCAGGTCGCGCTCGCCCACGCGCAGCCGGACGCGCCCGTCCTGCGGCAGGCGGCGCTCGGCGATGTTCATCTCGGCCATGATCTTGATGCGCGAGGTGATCGCGGCCTGAAGCTTCTTGGGCGGCGTGGTCACCTCCTGCAGCCGGCCGTCGATCCGGTAGCGCACCTTCAGCGAGTCCTCGAGCGCCTCGAAGTGGATGTCGGACGCGCGCCGTCGGCCGGCCTCGAGGATGAGGAAGTTCACGAGGCGGATCACCGGCGCCTGGTTCGCGAGGTCCTCGAGGTTCGCCGGGTCCGCGTCCTCGTCGGGCATGCCGTCGGCGTCGAAACCGCCCTGCACCACCACGTCCAGCTCCTCGCCGGCCGCGCCGTAGAAGCGCCGCAGCGCATCCAGGATCTCGGCGCGCGGGGCGTAGACGCGGTCCACCCGGCGCTCGAAGGCGGCGGCGATCTCGTCTTCGGTGGCGAGGTCCAGATCGAGTGCGGTGGCCACACGCACGACCTCGTCGCCGATCTCCACGGGCACGACGAGGAACTCCTCGAGGTAGGGCAGCGGCAGCGTCGTGGGCACCGGCTCGACGAGCGCGTCGATCACACGCTCGAGGACGACCGTGCCGTCGCGCTCCGCGAGCGCGCGCAGGAACTCGCGCTCGGGGACCAGCCCCTCGTCGACGTGGGAACGCGTGAGGGCGAGCCGCCGCTCCGCGGGCTCGGCCGAGCCGGGAGCGGGCCCCCGCGGCCGCTCACCCGCCGGGCGCGGCGGATGGGTGGTCCCGACCGCGGCGACGTGAGGCGCGCGAGCGGCGAGCGGATCGACCGTGATGGCGGGCCTCCCCTGAAGAACGTGGGGAACTCCTCAAGATACGGACCCTTGCCGGCAGGGTGAAGGGCGCCGGGAGCGGGGAGATCCACCCGCCGCCGGCGCGCCGGAGGGCGCCCGGAGGAGACGGGGGAGCCTTGCGGCTCCCCGTTCGCGCGACGCGGCCTGAAGGGGTTCGCCCGAGGTCAGTCGAAGCCCAGGCCCTTGGAGAGGGTGAAGCGCACGTCGGGAGTGG
Organism: Gemmatimonadota bacterium; assembly: GCA_046262075.1. Lineage (GTDB taxonomy): Bacteria > Gemmatimonadota > Gemmatimonadetes > JACCXV01 > JACCXV01 > JBHENL01. The sequence goes on along the minus strand of JBHENL010000157.1, from coordinate 26,300 downwards.
GCCGCGTGCTCCGCGTGAGCACCGACCCGGTGAACGGCGGCGGGAAACGGCCGTCGGCCCAAACCGTCACGAACCGGCTGAAGCCGATCAGCTCGCTCGAGTTGTAGTCGCCGAAGTTGGGGATCGCGTCGACGCGGACGAACCAGGATGCGGAGTCGTTGCTCTGCCGCTGGTTCACGCTGAACGAGGCGCCCAGGTCGGTGGACACCGCCGCCCAGGTGTCGGTCAGGACGTTGTTCGCGGGGTCCAGCCGCCGGTCGATCCAGGCCACGTACACCTCGCCGTCCTTGGCCGCCTGCACGGTCGGGAACACGTGCGAGGTCTCCGTGCCGTCGTCGTTGACGAGGACCTCCGGTCCCCACGTCGCCCCGTCGTCGATGGAGGTGCTGAGGTGGATCTCCCCGGCCTTCGCGAAGAGGGGCCTGTCTCCGCGCCTCGTGGCCGGAAGCGCCGTGAACCCGTCGAAGTAGGTGACGTAGACGTTGCCGAACCCCGGACGCGCCGCCTCGGCGTCTCGAATCACTCCGTCGTCCGAACCCAGGTCGACGGCGATCCACGGCTGGTTCAGGATCGCGGGCCGGTCGCGGTTGTAGCCGCGCGGCTCGCCTTGGGGGTTCACGTCCGCGACGGTGATCGGCTCGCTCCAGGTCTGCCCCCCGTCGTCGGAGTAGGCGAGCTGGATCTCCTGCGCCACCTCCGGGAACCGCGGCGGCGTGAGGTCGAAGGTGCGATTCAACCAGACGACCAGCAGGCGACCGGTGGGCGTGGTGATCGGCATGGTGGCCTGGTTGAAATAGTCCGACGTAGCGGGGTTCTCACGCACCGTCACGGGGTCCGTCCACGTCCTTCCGCCGTCGCAGGACGTCACGATCTCGATCGGGAGGCTGAAGTCGTTCTGGAAGCTCGTATAGGTCAGGTACAGGCAGCCCGTCGCCTGATCTACGTGGATCCACTCCTTGTCGAGGAAGTCCAGACCGATGGACTCGTCGATGGGGTTCATGGTGGGGCAGAGGAAGCGCAGGTCCACCGCCACGATCGGCTTCTCCCAGATGATCCGCCGGTCGTTGCTGGGCGGGAGCGGCACCTGGTGCAGCGCGGGATCCTTCAGGCAGCGCGTGTTCGCCACGCTCTCCACGCCCTGCGGCGGGGCGTTCCTGAACCGGCCGCGGCTGACCGCGAGCGTCGCGAAGCCGTCGGGGGCCAGATAGAGCGAGGAGTAGTAGAACCAGCCCGTCGCGTGGTGGACGACCACGACCGGGTCCCCGAACAGCACGTCGTGGAACTGACCCTCCGGCGCGGGCCGCGTGTCCGGGTTGTGGACCGGCAGCCCGCCTCCGTCGATCCAGGTCCGGCCCTCGTCGATGGAGTACGAGAACCCGGACAGACCCCGCGTGTTGGTCGTGAAGCCCTCGGAATCGTTGTAGCCGACGACCATGTACCTGCCGGCGGGGCCGCCCGGAGGGTTCCAGACCGCAATCTCGGTCTCGCTCTGCATCACGTCGAAGAAGTTGAACGGGAAGATGCTCGGGTCGGGCTCCACGTCCATGCACGGGTCGTTCACGAACGCGTTGATGCCGCGCCCGTCCAGGGGCCTTCCCGGCGGCAGGAACTGCTGTGGCCGGCTACCGGGGTCGCTGACGGTCCGCGGGCCCTCGAGCATGGCCAGGGCGCCCGAGGAGACGAGCTCCTGGATGCTGCGGCCCTTGAAGGTGCGCTTGCGGACCTTCTCGGGGACGAACAGCTGCTGGCCCGCGAGCGTCTCGACAGGAAGCGAGGGAAACAGGAAGGCGGAGACGAGGGCCGCCAGGGCGAGCCGCGCCAGCGAGCGCACGCGTCTCGGTCCGAGCCCCCTCGGGAGCGCTGCGGTGGAAGCCGTGCCCACCCTTTCAGTCATCGGAAGGAGCCCTCCGGCGTGAGGTCCCGTCGCGGAGCGGCGGAAGGTGAGGGCGTGGCGGGCGACCGTGCCCCGCCGAGCGGAGCCGGCCCGGGTGTCGCCAGGCCTGTGGGCGCAACGACGAGAATTAGCGTCGGCGGCGATGGCAAGTAAAGCAGCTTGTTACGGCGGCCGTCACGAGAACCCCTCCGCCTTTGACAGGTCGGCGCGCGCCGCTGTAGACTCCTGCACCCGAACCTCCCGTCACTTCCTTCGCCTCGCCGCGCGCGCCGCGCGCCTTCGCTTCCTCTTTCCCAGGAGTCCCCGATCGATGTCAGCGCTGCGCCGAGCTAGCTGGGGCATGCTCGTACTGCTGATCGCCCTCACGGCATGCCGGAAGAGGGAGGAGGGTCCGGAAGGCGGCGATCCGCGTGAAGCGGCGCCCGGCACCGTCCGCACCGAAGCCGTCGCCGGAGACCTGCCGGCGGGCGCGAACCTGGTCGTGTCGGTCTACGACCTGCAGTCCTTCTGGGATCGCCTTCAGGCGACGCAGCTCTATACGCAGATCCGCGCGATCCCACAGGTGGACAGCCTGCTGGATCCCTCGAAGAACCCGCAGCTCGCCGGCGCCTTTCAGGAGTTCCAGCAGCGCACCGGACTCCCGCTGAACGAGCAGACGATCTTCAGCCTGACGGGCAAGAAGCTGCAGCTGGGCATGTATCCGTCCGCGGCCGACACGACGGCCCAGCGGGTGGTGCTGGTGGCCGACATGGGGGACCGCGACGCGGTGGGTTCGATCCTCAACAGCATGCGGACGCAGGCCGAGGGGAGGGGAGCGACCTTCGGCACCGAGGAGTACCGCGGGGTGGAGGTGACCGTGGTGAGCGACGCCGGAGGCGACGTGACGGGCCTCTACGGATTCCACAAGGACAAGCTCGTCGCGTCCACCGACCAGGCCGGCCTGCAGAGCGCCGTCAACGCGCTCGACGGCGAGGGCGGCACCATGGAGGACGACTCGCTCTACCAGCGCGCGCTCACGAAGGTGGGCGAGGCGACCGTGACCGTGTTCGTGAGCAAGGGCGGCTACCGCGGCCTAGTGGGGGCGATGCAGCGCGCGGCGGCGGAGGCTGGCCAGGGGGGCGACGCGGCCGCGCAAGAAGCCTCGATGGAGATCATGGACAAGTACAACTTCCAGTCCGCCACGATCTTCGGGACCAACTGGACCGACGAGGGGCTGCAGTTCACGAACTATTCTGCGCTCGACCCGACGGCGACGGGCGCGGCCCCGCTGCGCGAGATGCTCGACACGCCCGCCTCCGAGGTGGAGGTGATGGGCTACTTCCCCGACTCGACGCTCGGCTTCTACGCGGTGAACTTCCTCGATGCGCCGAAGGTGTACGACTGGGCGCTCACGTACTTCAAGGACATGGCGCGGACGGAGGCGTCGCTTGAGGGTGGGGCGGACGTGTCGGTGGAGGTCGACAGCGCCATCGCCCGGTTCGAGCGCCAGACCGGGATCAACGTCCGCAACGACATCCTGAGCTGGGTGGGCAAGGAGGTCGCCGTTGGGCTCAACGGCGTCGTGCGCGGGGGCTTCTTCCCCGTGCCGGAGGTGAGCCTGGCGGTGCAGACGACCGACGCCGCGAAGTCCAAGGCGTTGATGGACAAGGTCGAAGCGCAGCTGGTGGCTGCCGTCCAGCAGTCGGGCCAGGGCTTCCCCGTGCAGTTCCAGCAGGAGGACTACAAGGGCGTGACGTTGCGCTTCGCTCCGACCCCGATGGGCGAGGGGCTGGCACCCGGCTACGCGATCCACGAGGAGTTCGTGATCGTGGCGCTGTCGCGCAACACCCTCCGGCGCATGATCGACGTCAAGACCGGCGCGGCGCCGCCCGTGGGCAGCGCGGCCGCGTTCCAGGCCCTGTCGGACTTCTTCCCGGGTGAGGTGAACATCGTCGGGTTCGCCAACACGGTGCGGGTCCTCGACGAGGTCAGCTCCGCGATGGGGACGTTCCAGCAGATGAGCGGACAGCAGCCGGCGGCCGAGACGCAGGATACCGTCACCCGCGTGGTCAACGCGCTGAAGAACATCCAGGCGGTCGGCTCCTACGGCATGACGGACGAGCGCGGCGTCGAGCAGAGGTTCCTGATCCGGATCCAGTGATCGAGCACGGAGGGCGGGCGATGGGGTTCTTCCCCGAGCACGCACGTGTCTGGCTGGACGGGGAGCTGCTGCCCTGGTCCGACGCCCGAGTCCACGTCGCGACGCACGCCTTTCATTACGGCACGGGAGTCTTCGAAGGGATCCGCTTCTATGCCACGCCAGGGGGGTCGGCCGTGTTCCGGCTGGGCGATCACCTGCGGCGCTTCGCGCGCTCGGCCGGCCGCTACCGCCTGGAGCTGCCCTACGGCGAGGAGGAGCTCGCTCGGGCGGCCTTCGACGTCGTGGCCTCGACCGGGCTCGACGAGGGCTACATTCGGCCCGTGGCCGGATACGGATACGGAAACCTGGGGATCCTGCCGAAGGCCTGCCCGGCGCTGGTGGCGGTGCTCGCCTACGCGTTCCCGATGTACCTCGGTGCCAAGGGCCTGCAGGAGGGGATCCGCGTGACGGTCTCGCCCTGGCGAAAGACCGACCGCTCGATGATCCCGTGCGACGCCAAGGGCACGGGCCAGTACCTGAACTCGTTCCTCGCGCTCTCGGAGGCTCGCGCACGGGGTTTCGAGGAGGCGCTCCTCCTGAACGCGGCGGGATTCGTCGCCGAGGGGTCGGGCGAGAACCTGTTCCTGGTGAAGGACGGCCGACTGCTGACGAACGACGTGACCAGCTCGATCCTGCCCGGGATCACGCGCGACTCCGTGCTCCAGCTGGCCGCGGAGCTGGGCATCGGGACGGCCTCGGACCTCGAGATCCGGCTCGAGGACGTCCTGTCCGCCGACGAGGCGTTCTTCACCGGCACCGCCGCGGAGGTGACCCCCATCCGCGAGGTGGACGGGAACGCCATCGGCGACGGCGGGGTAGGGCCGTTGACGCGCCGCTTGCAGGACCTGTTCTTCGCCACGGTGCGCGGCCAGCTCCCCGACGGTCGCGGCTGGCTGACGCCGATCGACGCACCCTCCGCGGCGACGGCGGCGGACTGACCGGAGCCGCTCGGGCCTAGTCCGTCGGTCCGAGGCCGATCCGTCGTCGTCCCCCGGGGAGTCGTAGCCGAGCTAGCCCGTGGAGCCGATTCCCGCGCCGCGGCAGAGCGACTATCTGTTGGCAGGCAACGCCGAACCTCCCGAGGTACCCATGGCCCGCCGCCGCTCCTCGACGCTTCCCCGCCGCAAGCCCAGCCTGGGCGAGCTCGTGGCCGTGGGCTTCGCGCTCTTCGTGCTCGTGCCGTTTCTCTTCTCGGCCATCGGGCTCGTGGCCTTCGCCGCCCAGGACGTCGAGGCGGTGTGGATCCTGAACCTGATCATCCTCGCCACCACCACCTTCTTCATCTTCTTCTTCCTCAGAGGCATCCGCCTCGCCGCGCGGCTGATCAAGCTGGTGGACAAGGGCTGATCCGCGGCGGCGGCCGTGGCCGCCCCACACGTATACTCCATCGCCGTGGACGGAGCCCAAGTCGCAGCGCGCGTGAAGGAGTACGTCGCCTCGCACGGCGAGGGTCTCGTGGCGGTCTACCTGTTCGGGAGCTTCGGGCGCGGCGTGGCGCGCGATGACAGCGACGTCGACCTCGGCCTGCTGTACGAGCGCACTCCTCTTCCGGGTTTTCCCGGACCTGCATCCCGCCTGGAAGGCGAGCTCGAGGACCTGCTCGGACGCAGAGTGCAGACGGTGGTCCTCAATACTGCATCGCCCCATCTCGTCCACCGCGTGCTCCGCGACGGCGAGCTGCTCCACGAGAGCGATCGTGCACGACGCATCCGCTTCGAAGTCGCGGTCCGACGAGAGTTACCTGGACCTGCTCCCGCTCCTGCGCCGTTGCCGCCGCGCCGACGGAGCGCGATGACCGACCCGGATCTCGTCGAGAAGAAGCTGGCGGCGATCGAGAGCCGCGTTCGCGAGCTGCGCACCTTGGCCGATCCCGCGAAGCTCGCGGCTGACGTGAAGGAGGAGCGTTTCGTCGCCCACACGCTGCAGATCGCGATTCAAGCTGCGTGGACGTCTGCTCGCACGTCGTCTCGGACGAGCGGCTGGGGGAGCCGCGTACGAACCGGGAGCTCTTCACCCTGCTGGAGCACCACGGCTGGCTGACGCCCGCACTGGCCGCGCGACTTCGCGACATGGCGAGCTTCCGCAACGTGCTCGTACACGGATACGAGGAGGTCGAGCTTGCGGTCGTGAGGGAGGTACTCGCCGAGAGACTCGGCGATCTGATCGACTTCGTGGACGTGGTGAGGCGGAGGATGGCGACTCACTGAGGACTTGCGACCTGCCTCCGATTTCTCAGGACCGAGCCGCGAGCGGCAGGCGCTTCAGCGCCCCAGCTCCGCCCTCTTCCGCAGGTGCTCCCCGTACGTTTCGCTGAAGGTGTGGGTCCCCAGCGAGTCCCCGATCCAGAAGAAGAAGAGATACTCCGTCGAGTCCGGCTCGACGGCGGCCTCGAGCGAGGCGCGGCCGGGGCTGCCGATCGGACCGGGCGGCAGGCCGGGGTTACGGTAGGTGTTGTAAGGGGAATCGATCTCCAGGTCTTCATAGAGCACGCGCTCGCGGTGGCCCCCCAGGGCATACTGCACGGTGGGGTCGGCCTCGAGCGGCATGCCGCGCCGGAGCCGGTTGTGGTAGACGGACGAGATCACCGGGCGTTCCGCCGCGACGCGCGCCTCGGCTTCCACGATCGAGGCCAGCGTGACGAGCTCGCGCGGCGAGAACCCCGCGGCTCTCGCGCGGACGGCGAGCTCGGGCTCGAACACCTCCCCGAACGTGCGCGCCTGGAGCTCGACGAAATCGCGGGCGGAGATCGAGGGATCCACGAAGTAGGTCTCGGGGAAGAGATAGCCCTCGAATGCGGGGCCCGGCACGCCCAGCGAGTCGGCGAGCAGCGTGTCGCGGGCCAGCGCCAGGTACTCCTCGGCCGTGAAGCTCGCCTGGCCAGCGACGACCTCCGCGGCGGCCTCCGCAGTGAGGCCTTCCGGTACGACGATCCTGGCGAGACGCGTGCGGCCCTCGACGAGCAGGTCGAGCACGGCCGTGGCGTGGAGCCCGCGCGGGATCGCGTATCGACCGGCCTGGATCCTGCCGGCGTCCCTCCGAACGCGAGCGAGCCAGCGGAACAGCGTCGGATTCCTGATCAGCCGCCGCTCCGCCAGCAACCGCGCGACGGAGGAGGTCGGCGCGCCGCGCGGCACTTCCACGTCCACGACGTCGGCGGGGCCGTTCCCGACGGGCTGGAGCTCCTGCCGGACGAACAGGCCGGCCGCGGCGAGAGCCAGGACCAGGAATACGACGAGGGTTCGCCTCACGCGGACGATTTCCCGCGTCCGGGTCCGCCCGCTGCCGGCGCCCCACGCTCCCCGCTGGCTCGCGCGTCCAGGTACGCCTGCAGCATCAGCACTGCGGAGAGGCGGTCGACGCGCCCCCTGGCGGCGCGTGCGTGCACGCCCGACTCGCGCAGGACGCGATAGGACCTGACGGTCGTGAGCCGTTCGTCGCGCAGCCGCACGCGGACGTCCAGGCGCGCGCGCAGCTCGACCGCCAGGCGCTCCACCTCGCGCGCCATCGGCCCCCGGCTGCCATCCATGTTCAACGGCAGGCCGAGCAGGACCTCTCCCGCGCCGTGCTCGGCCACGAGGCGCTCGAGCACGGCCGGGAGTGGCTCGCCCGGTCGGCGCTCGAGCGTGGCGAGGCCCGTGGCCAGGGTCCCGGTCGGGTCGCTCAGCGCGAGCCCGACCCGCCGCTTGCCGTAATCCACGGCCAGGACTCGCGGGCGCGGGCCGCGCGCCGTGCCCGGCCCGCCGCTCGGGCCCGTTTCCTCCGCGCTCGGCTCAGTCATGCGACACGCCGTCGCCGCAGCCGAACGCCGAGCCAGATCAGGGGCGCGGTCAGCGCTACCTCGAGCGCGATCGACACCAGGTTGAACAGGTTGAACAGGCTCAGGAGCCAGTTCAGGGACGAGCCTTCGACCTCGTGCCGTACGCCCATCACGAGGGGTACGGGCGAGGCCAGCCGCACGTCGCTGAAGGGCCAGAGCAGCGGGACGCCGAAGGGCGGGTTGCTGTCGGACCCGCCGAAGAAGTCGAGCGCCAGGTGCGACACATAGGCGAACGCCAGCAGTACGAATCCGGTGCGGAGGCTCACGCCGCGCCAAGCCAGGAAGGCGGCGCCGATCGCGGCCGCAGCCGGGGCCGCTACGAGGCTGTGGGTGACGCCCTGATGGTAGCGGCCGGGGTCGCCGGCGAGCAAACCAGGCAGGAAGTCGAGGTCCGGCGCGTTCGCGAGGATCACGCAGGCCACGAGGAGGTCCCGGCGCGGTGGCCGGACGGGGCGGCCGGAGAACGCGTAGACCGCCGCGCCGGCGAGGCTGTGACCGATCGGAGTTGCCAAGGGAGACGTCTCTGGAAGGGGGATGGGCGGGCGGTGGCGCGGCGGCGGGCCCCCGCCGGCGCGTCCGCCGGTCAGGCGCCGATCGACGCCTCGGGCCGGCTGACGGCGACATAGCGGCGCGTCACGAGGATCAGTCCCGCGAACGCGGCATCGGCCCGACGCGGATCAGCGCGTGCAGGGGATCGGGCCGCGGACCGGCAGGGGCGTGGGCGGGTGGGTCCGGCGAAAGACTCTGGATCGTGGACTTCTGGCGGCGGGACGGCTCAGCCGTTCATCGACGCGAGGAACTCCGCGTTCGACTTGGTCTGGCGCATCTTCTCGGCGAGGAACTCCATCGCCTCGGCGGGCGTGAGGTCGTTGAGGAACTTCCGCAGCAGCCAGACGCGGTTGAGCTCCTCCTTCGTGAGTAGCAGCTCCTCCTTGCGCGTCGACGAGCGGTTGATGTCGATCGCCGGGAAGATGCGGCGGTCCGAGAGGCCGCGGTCGAGGACGAGCTCCATGTTGCCCGTGCCCTTGAACTCCTCGAAGATCACCTCGTCCATCCGGCTGCCGGTGTCGATGAGCGCGGTCGCCACGATCGTGAGGCTCCCTCCCTCCTCGATGTTGCGCGCGGCCCCGAAGAAGCGCTTCGGCTTGTGCAGCGCGTGCGCGTCCACGCCTCCCGAGAGGATCTTGCCGCTGTGCGGGACGACCACGTTGTGGGCGCGCGCCAGTCGCGTGATCGAGTCGAGCAGGATCACCACGTCGCGCCCGTGCTCGACGAGCCGCTTGGCCTTTTCGATCACCATGTCCGCCACCTGCACGTGGCGGTCGGCCGGCTCGTCGAAGGTGGAGGCGATGACCTCGCCCTCGACCGAGCGCTCCATGTCGGTGACCTCCTCGGGCCGCTCGTCGATGAGGAGCACGATCAGGTCGATCTCCGGATGGTTTTCGGTGACCGAGTTGGCGATCATCTGCAGGAGCATCGTCTTGCCGGCCTTCGGCGGTGACACGATCAGCCCGCGCTGGCCCTTGCCGATGGGCGAGATCAGGTCGACGACCCGCATGCCGATCACCGCGCCGTCGGCGCGCTCGAGCTTGATCCGCTCCTTGGGATAGAGCGGTCGCAGGTTGTCGAAGAGCGTCTTGTGCTTGGCCTTCTCCGGGTCTTCGAAGTTGATCTTCTCGACCTTGAGCAGCGCCAGATAGCGCTCGCCCTCCTTCGGCGGCCGCACCTGCCCCTGCACGGTGTCGCCCGTGCGCAGGTCGAAGCGCTTGATCTGGGAGGGGGAGACGTAGATGTCGTCGGGGCCGTACAGGTAGTTCCAGTCCGGCGAGCGCAGGAACCCGTAGCCCTCGGGCAGGATCTCGAGCACGCCCTCGCCCCGGAGCACGGTCTCTCCGTCGAGCAGGTTCTGCTCGATCTTGAAGATCAGGTCCTGCTTGCGCATGCCGCTGAAGTTCTGGATGGCGAGCTTCTCGGCGAGGGTGTGAAGCTCCGGCATGGATTTCGATTTCAGTTCGGCGATGTCCAAAACGAGTTCCTCGAGAGGGTTGCGACGGCCTGGTGGAGCGGGGGCGTGGGAAAGGAGCGGGGTGTCGACCAGGAAGAGGCCGGATCGGTTCACGCACGCTCGAGGCGAGCGGGCGTGGCGTCAGGCGGTTACGGTCTCCGGGGCCCAACGGCTGCGCGGGGAGCGCGTCGGGCGCAGTCGATGGTCGAGACCATCCTCGTGGCCCGGGGAAAGAGCCTGCTCCCTCGCGCGGGACTTTCGCTGAACGATCGGAGCCGGAAGTCTCGAAGTCGGAAGAGCTGGACGAACGGGCGGATCGGAAAATGCGGACCGATGCCGCCGAACCTATCAGAGAGGGTGAAGCGTGTCAAGAGCTTAGACCGGCAACGTGGGATGTCTCGCGTAGCGCGCTCAGCGCATGCGAATTGCCTCGGTCCACGTGGGGCTGCGACTGGAGAACCTGGGCCGAGGGGGTTCCAGGCCGCGAATTTGAGTTCCTCTTTCGGGCCATCTAAATTCAAGTCGAGCATGACTCTAGACGCTTCCACGGCTTTCGGCCCCGACCTTTCGAGCCTCCGCGTTCCCCCGGCCGTGCTCCATGTCGTGCTCCGGCTGCAGGAGGCGGGCCGGCAGGCCTATCTCGTCGGGGGAAAGCTGCGCGATGCCTTGTCCGGCGAGCGGGCTGCGGCTGCGGATGGGTCCCCCGCGGGGAGCGTGGACTGGGACGTGGCGACCGCGGCGCGACCCGACGAGGTGCAGCGCCTGTTCGCCCGCACCGTGCCCATCGGCATCGAGCACGGCACCGTCCGCGTGCTCCAGGACGAGCACGCCGTGGAGGTGACGACCTTCCGCGCCGACCTCTCGACCGACGGCCGGCGGGCGGTCGTGCGCTTCTCCGACGACCTGCTCGAGGACCTGGCGCGCCGCGACTTCACGATCAACGCGCTGGCGCTCGACCCCGCGCGGGGCGAGCTGATCGATCCGCATGGGGGGGCGGCGGACCTGCGGGCGCGCGTGCTGCGGCCGGTGGGCGACGCGCATGCGCGCTTCGCCGAGGACTTCCTGCGGATTTTTCGCGGAGCGCGCTTCGCCGCGCGCTTCGGGCTCGAAGTCCCGCCCGAGGTGCGCGAGGCGATGCGCGCGCGCGCCGCCGGCACGGCGCGGCTCTCGGGCGAGCGCGTGCGAGAGGAGATCCAGAAGACCCTCGCCCAGGCGGAGCTCCCCTCGGTGGCCTTCCGCCTGCTGCACGAGACGGGCGTCCTGGCACACGTGCTCCCCGAGCTGGAGGCCTGCTTCGGCGTCGAGCAGAACCGCTGGCACGCAGACGACGTGGGAACGCACATCCTGCTCGTGCTGGACGCAGTGCCGCGCCGATTTCCGTTCCTGCGGCTGGTCGCGCTGCTGCACGACATCGGCAAGCCGGGTGCGAAGGTTTGGGAGCCGTCGCGCGATGACTGGGTCTTCCGCGGCCACGACGAGCTCGGGGCCGAGCTGGCGCGCGGTTGCCTCGAGCGGCTGCGTTTCCCCCGTCGCGAAGCGGAGCGCGCGGTGCATCTGATCCGCGTGCACATGGACCTCTTCCCGCTGGAAGCCGGCGACGCCGCGGTGCGCCGGTGGCTGCAGCGGGTGGGCGAGGAGAACGTGGGGGACCTGTTCCGGCTGCACTTCGCCGATTGGCGCGGCAACCGCGCGAAGCCGCGGCCGGCGCTCGAGCTGCGCGCGCTCTATCGCCGTGCGCGCGCCGTCGCCAGCGAGCGGCACGCGCTGCGGATCACGGACCTCGCCATCGGCGGCGCGGACCTGAAGGAGCTGGGGTTGGCTCCCGGGCCGGAGTTTCGGCGCATCCTCGAAGCACTGCTCCAGCGAGTGCTCGAGGACCCCGCGGCGAACCAGCGCGGGGAGTTGCTCGAGCATGCCCGGCGGCTGGCCCGCACGGGTGCGGCGTCCGCGAGGCCGTGAAGCCCCTGCAGCGGTCGTTCTACGCGCGGGACACCCTCGAGGTGACGCGGGATCTGCTCGGTGCTCTGCTCGTCCACGACCTGCCGGAGGGTCGGACGAGCGGGAGGATCGTCGAGGTGGAGGCCTACGTGGGGGAGGAGGACGCGGCCTGTCACGCGGCCGCCGGGCTCACGCTGAGGACGGACCCGCTCTACGGCCCGCCGGGGCACGCGTACATCTACTTCATCTACGGCGTGCACTGGTGCTTCAACGCGGTCACCCGGCCCAAGGGGCTGCCCTCCGCCGTTCTGGTGCGGGCGCTCGAGCCCGTGGAGGGTGTCGAGCTGATGCGCGAGCGCCGGCAGGGCCGAGTGGACCGGGAGCTCACGAACGGTCCTGGGAAGCTGGCTCGGGCGATGGGGATCGGGCCGGAGCAGAATCGCGCAGACCTGACCCGCGGCCGGCTGACGATCCGCGACGGCCATCGCGTGCCCGATACGCGCGTCGCCTGGGGCCCGCGGGTCGGCATTCGCGTCGCGGCGGACCTGCGGTACCGCGCCTGGCTGCGGGGGAACCCGCACGTGAGCCGGTCCTGAGCCGCAGCGGTACGCAGCAGGTCGCCGGCGCCGCGGGCGCCGAGGCGGAGGCCACGAACGCGTCCCCGAGGACGGGCTGGAGCTCCCACTCGGAGCTCGCCGGCCGCCACGTGCGGCTGGTCCCGCTCTCGCTCGACCATCTCGACGAGCTCTGCGAGGTGGGGCTCGACGAGGAGCTGTGGCGCTGGACGCTCTCGCGCGTCCGCACGCGCGAGGAGATGCGGTCGTACGTGGAGGCCGCCCTGGAGGCCCAGCACGCCGGCACCGCCCTGGCTTTTGCGATCGTGGACGCGGCATCCGGTCGCGTGGCGGGAAGCACGCGCTACGCAGCCCTCGAGCCCACGCACCGGCGACTGGAGATCGGCTGGACGTGGCTCGGACGGCCGTGGCAGCGGAGCGCGCTGAACACCGAAGCCAAGCTCCTGCTCCTGCGCCACGCCTTCGAGGCACTGAGCTGCGTGCGCGTGGAGTTCAAGACGGACGCGCTGAACGAACGCTCCAGGCTCGCGCTGCTGCGGATCGGCGCGGTGGAGGAGGGCACGCTCCGGGCCCATCTGATGACGGCTGGGGGGCGACTGCGCGACTCGGTGTACTACAGCATCCTCGCGAGCGAGTGGCCCGCGGTGGCGGCTCGGCTCGAGCTGCGGCTCGAGCGCGGCGCCGCGGCATCGCGTCCAGCCGCGCCTGAGCGTGACGAGCGCCCGGCGGGCAACGGTGGAGCCCCGGCCGGCGAGACGCGAGCGCTGCCCGTCGGCTTCGAGCTCGACGACGACCCGCGGCGCGTGGACCTCGACGAGGTCTGCCGCTTCCTCTCGACGACGTACTGGGCGGCGGGACGGCCGCGCGAGGAGATCGAGCGCCTGGTGCGCGAAGCGTCGCGCGTCGTCGGCCTCTATCGCGACGGCGAGCAGGTCGGCTTCGCCCGGACCGTGTCGGACGGAGCGGCCTTCGCGTACCTGGCGGACGTGTACGTGCTGCCCGAGCTGCGCGGACGAGGATTGGGGCTGGAGCTCGTTCGCGAGGCCGTGGACCGCGGCCCTTTCGCCGCCCGCCGCTGGCTCCTGCACACGCTCGATGCGCACGGGCTGTACGCGCGGCTCGGGTTCGGCCGGCCCTCCGTGCGGCTCATGGAGCGCGGCGCGCGCGCGGCTGCCGATGCCGGAGCGACGGCAAGCTCGCTCCGCGGTCCGGCCGTCCGCGAAGCCGATCGCGAGGAGCCGTGACGGATCTCTTCGAGCAGCAGAAGCGAGATCGCCTGCGCAGGATCGCGCCGCTCGCGGAGCGCATGCGGCCCGAGTCCCTCGCCGAGGTGGTCGGTCAGACCCACCTGGTGGGCGAGGGGAAGGTCGTGCGCCGCATGATCGAGGAGGACCGGATCGAGTCGATGATCCTGTGGGGACCGCCAGGCACCGGCAAGACGTCGCTGGCGCGCGTGGTCGCGAACGAGACCGGCTCCGAGTTCGTCTGGTTCAGCGCGGTGACTTCCGGGGTGAAGGACGTGAAGGAGGTGGTCGCGCAGGCCGGCGAGCGGCTGGGCCAACACGGCCGCCGCACGATCCTCTTCTGTGACGAGATCCACCGCTTCAACAAGGCGCAGCAGGACGCGTTCCTGCCGCACGTGGAGAAGGGACTGCTCACGCTGATCGGCGCGACGACCGAGAACCCGAGCTTCGAGGTCATCTCGGCCCTGCTCTCGCGGATGCGCGTGTACGTCCTGCATCCGCTCACGGCCGAGGACGTCGGCCGGGTCGTGGACCGCGCCCTCGCCGACTCCGAGCGGGGGCTGGGCGTCCATCGTCTGGCGCTCGACCCCGAGGCGCGCGCGTTCCTCACGCACGCCGCGGCCGGGGACGCCCGGACGGCGTTGAACGCGCTCGAGCTGGCTGCACGCCTGGCCGTGGACGCTTCGGCGGGGGATCCGGCACGCGCGGAGCAGGGACGTCGCGGCGGCGGGCCCGCCGCGGTGATCGCGAAGCCGCACGTCGAAGAGGCGCTCCAGAAGCGCGCCTTCCTCTACGACAAGGGCGGCGAGGAGCACTACAACGTGATCTCGGCGCTGCACAAGTCGCTGCGCGGTTCCGATCCCGACGCCGCGCTGTACTGGCTGGCGCGGATGCTCGAAGCCGGCGAGGACCCGCTCTACGTCGCGCGGCGGCTCGTGCGCTTCGCCTCCGAGGACGTCGGGCTCGCGGATCCCCGCGCGCTGCCGGTCGCCGTGGCCGCGAAGGACGCCGTGCACTTCGTCGGGATGCCCGAGGGCGAGCTGGCGCTCGCCGAGGCGGCGGTTTACCTGGCGACGGCTCCCAAGAGCAACGCCCTCTACACCGCCTACAGCCGAGCGAAGCGCGACGCGGCCGAGACCCTGGGGGAGCCCGCTCCGTTCCACATCCGCAACGCGCCGACGAAGCTCATGGACGACCTGGGCTACGGCCACGGCTACCGCTACGACCACGACGCCCCGGACGCGTTCTCGGGGCAGTCGTTCCTGCCGGAGACGCTGCAACAGGCGCGGTACTACGAGCCCACGCCCCGGGGGGCCGAGGCCGAGATCGGGCGCCGGTTAGAGAGGTGGCGCAAGCTACGGGGAAGCACTCCCAGGGAAGAGCGCACGTGACGAGCACACCCGCCAGAGTCTTCGAGTCGGCCGAACGGACAGATACGTCATCCGGACGGTACTCTGAGAGTCCATTCAGTGGAGTTCAGGGATCCGGGGCAATCCGCGACGCGGCAGATGGCGGAGCAAGCCGTTGCGTTGGCGGATCGCCCCTCGAAGACCTAAAGACGTTCATCGGATTCGCGTCAGGAATAGTGACTGAGGGACTGCACACTGCAGCGATCATCGGGAGATCATCATGAAATCCGGCGACAAGAACAAAATCTCTGGAGACCGCGGAGGCTTCGTCCCGCGGGACCTGACGCTGGACCCGGAGCGCGCATTGCTCGTCGGCGTGACGCTGCCCGAGCGCCGCGCCGGGCCGAAGCCGTTCGTCGCAGACGAGGGGGGCGAGCTCCAGGAGCTGCGCCGCCTCGTGGAGAGCGCGGGCGGAAGCATCGTGGGCGAGGTGCACCAGAACCGCGCCGCGCTGGACTCGGCGTTCTACGTCGGCAGGGGGAAGGCCGAGGAGGTGCGCGACCTCGTGGCCGCCACCGCGGCGGAGATGGTCGTCTTCGACAGCGACCTGAGCCCGGCGCAGGGCAAGAACCTCGAGGACCTCGTGGGGGTGCGCGTCATCGACCGGAGCGAGATCATCCTGGACATCTTCGCGAGCCGCGCGCGCACTCGTGAGGCGCGGCTCCAGGTGGAGCTCGCCCAGCTGCAGTACCTGCTGCCGCGGCTCAGGCGCATGTGGACGCACCTCTCTCGGATCCGTGGCGGCATCGGCCTGCGCGGGCCGGGCGAGACGCAGCTCGAGGTGGACCGCCGCGCGATCCGCACGAAGATCGCCACGCTGAAGGGCAAGCTGGCGGCGATCGGCGAGCGCCGCGAGACGCAGCGCAAGAGCCGCTCGGAGCTCTTCAACGTGGCGCTCGTGGGCTACACGAACGCGGGCAAGTCCACGATCCTGAACCGCCTCGCCGGCGCGGACGTGAAGACGGCCGACCGGCTGTTCGAGACACTCGACGCCACCACGCGCCGCGTGGAGCTGGAGGAGGGCCGGACGCTCCTGGTCACGGACACCGTGGGATTCGTGCGCGACCTGCCGCATCACCTCGTGGCGTCGTTCCGGGCCACCCTCGAGGAGGTCGTGGAGGCGGACCTGCTGCTGCACGTCGTGGACGTGTCGGATCCCGAGTACGAGGTGCGGATGCGGGTCGTCGACGCAGTGCTGGCGCAGCTCGGCGTCGGCCGTGCCCCGCGGCTCGTCGTGCTGAACAAGGCCGACCGCCTCTACGACGGCGAGCGCGACGGAGTGCTGCAGCGGGCCCGGAGCACGCAGCCCGGAGCCGTGGTGACCTCGGCCATCGAGGAACAAGGGCTCGAGGAGCTCCACGACGCGATCCTCGCCCGGCTCCGCGACCTGGAGCAGGAGGTCGTCGTGACCCTGCCCGCCAGCGAGGCGCGCGCGCTGGCGCGGCTCTACGAGCGTGGCAAGGTGCTCGAGCGCCGCTTCGAGAACGGCCGGGTGGAGGTGCGGTTCGCCGGACGTCGCGACGAGGTGGCCCGGCTGCGCGCCGAGGGGCTGGTGGAGGACGCGCGGGGAGAGCTGGGGTGAGCACCGTCGCGGTGCTGGGCGCCGGACAGCTCGGTGGCGCGCTCGCGGCCGCGCTGTCGCGCTCCGGCCGGCACGACGTCCGCCTCTGGAGCCGCTCGGCGGGCCCCACGGGGGGAGTGGCTCCGGGTGTGCGGGGGTCGCGAGGCGAGGAGCTTGCGGAGGCGATCGCGGGAGCGGACCTGGTCGTGCTCGCCGTCGTGGACGGCGCGGTGTCCGAAATGGCCGGCCGGCTGGCGGCGCTGGAAGCCGCATGGCGGGGCCGCGTCGCGCTCCACTGCTCGGGCGCTCTTCCGCACAGCGTGCTCGGCGCCCTCGCGGAGCGCGGTGCGGGGACGGCCGCCTGCCACCCGCTCCGCGCCTTCCCCCGCGGACCGGCGCGCGCGGACGCCTTCGCCGGCTGCCCCTTCACCGTCGATGGAACCGCAGAAGGAGAAGTGGCGGCGCGCGCGCTGGTGCGCGAACTGGGTGGGGTGCCGCTCGGCTCCCGTCCGGTGGACCGCGCGGGCTACCACCTCGCGGCGGCGCTCGCGTCCAACTACGTGCTGGCTCTCGCGGAATGGGCCGCCGGACGCTTCCGGGAGGCGGGTCTCTCGCGCGAGGATGCGGGACTGGCCGCCGACGCGCTCGCGCGCAACGCTCTGGACAACGCTCGCGACGCCGTGGAGCCGCTCACGGGCCCGCTGCGCCGGGGCGACATCGCGACCGTGCTCTCGCACCTGGCCCGCCTCGAGGGCGCCGAGCAGCGCGCCTACGCCGCGCTGGGCCTTCTGCTCATGCAGCGCGCCGACGTCGGAGCCGCAGAGGGCGGGCCTCACACGGCGCTGCGCCTGGCCCTGGAGAGCGCCCTCGACGCCGCCACTGGCGCGGGTACACGCGTCTCCACGAGCCACCGGTGAGCGAACCCGACGCGCTCCTCCTGACGGTCAACATCGACCACGTCGCCACCCTGCGCGAGGCGCGCAAGGGCGCCGAGCCCGATCCGTTCCTCGCCGCGCGAGCGGCCGAGGCCGCCGGGGCCCACGGCATCACCCTGCACCTGCGCCAGGACCGCCGTCACGTGCAGGAGAGCGACCTGGCGGCGCTGAAGGCCGGCGCCACGACGGAGATCAACCTGGAGCTCGCGGCCGTGCCGGAGATGCTCGACGTGGCGGCGCGCTACCTTCCCGGGCTGGCGACGCTCGTGCCGGAGCGGCGCGAGGAGATCACCACCGAGGGTGGGCTGCAGGTGCGCGGCGCCTCCGCCGTCGCCGCCGCCGTGCTCCAGCTGCGCTCGCTGGCGATGGTCGTCAGCCTGTTCGTCGACCCCGATCCCGTGGAGATCGACGCCGCGGCCGCCGCGGGGGCAGACGCGGTGGAGCTGCACACCGGCCGCTACGCGAACGCTGCGGGAGCCGAAGCGAGCCGCGAGCTGGAGCGGCTGCGAGCCTGCGCCGCACATGCGGCGGCCGCGGGGCTGCGCGTCCACGCCGGGCACGGCCTCGACTACCAGAACGTGGCTGAGGTCGCGCGGATCCCCGAGCTGGCCGAGCTCGCGATCGGCCATGCGATCGTGAGCCGCGCCCTCTTCGTGGGGATGCAGCGCGCGGTGGGGGAGATGCTGCAGCGAATCCGCTCCGCCCGGGGCGCGGCGATCGGCCCTTCGGCGCGTTGACTTTGCGCGCTCGGTGGCTATAGTCTTCGCGGTTTCCCCGGCCGGGCCAGCCCGGCCGTTTCTCCGCTCCCTCAGCCGGAGATCCCGCCCCCATGGACGAGAGCCGCGACGGGTTCCGGAGGTTCCTCGAGATCCAGGTGGAGGCCCTCCAGGAGCAGCTCTACGGGCTCGAGCGCGACCCCGAGCAGGTGGAGCACCTCAAGGGAATGCTCCGCACGTGCCAGCGGCTGCGCCACGGGCGCGAGCCGGGCGAGCCGGAGTCGGTGCGTATCCTGCGCAACGCGGTGGAGAAGGTCACGCTGCACATCGGCCGCGCCGGACTGCCTCTGACCCAGGACTTCCTGGATTTCTACGTCGACAGCTTCGACCTGCTCGAGGAGGCCGTGCGCCGCTGGCCGGTCGGTCCCGCGTTCGACCGCGCGCGCTACGCCGACCGCGTGCGCGCGCTGCTGGACACCACGGTGGCGTCGGCAGGCCCGCCATCGGTGAGCGGCCGCGCCCCGGCGGGCGTGGTCGACGACGCGGGCTGGGCGGAGCCGCCCCGGGGCGGGATCATGGCCGAGGAGCCGGTGAGCCTCGAGGTCGCCGCCGACATCGTGCTCACCGAGCCGGAAGTCGGGTCCGCAGCCGCCGAGCCCGCGCTCGAGGACGCCCCGTCAGGGACCGGCGCCGCGGCGCACGAGGTCCGGGAAGACGCGCACGTCGAGGTGCTGGGTGAGTCCTCGATCGAGGCCGCCGAGCGTGGCGCCTTCGTCGAGGCCGACCTCCGGGACCTCCTCGCTGAGCCCTGGCGCGGGACCGCCGGCGACGGTGTCGCCGCCCCGCTGGCCCAGCCGCTGCCGGAGGAGCGCGGCGGAGGCCTCGCCGCGAGCTATCGCACCTACGAATCCCTGCGCCAGGCTGGCGGCGGGGAAAGCCACCGCGCCGGCGCCGGACCCGCGACGCGCGAGGCGGTGGAGCGGCTGCGGGACGTCCTCGACGCCTTCTCGGTGTCGCTCCTGGACCTCGACCGAGCCTCGGATCGCGTCCTGCGCGAGGGTGAAGGTCTCGACGCGTCCACGCGCGACGCTCTGGCGGCACGCATGCAGAGCGAGAAGGAGAAGGTGCTCTCGGTCTTCGAGCGCACGATCCAGACCTTTCGGGGTGCGGGGGTGTAGACGGGGGCGAGCGGCCGTTCCGGCCGGCTGTGCGGCGAGCTTCTTGCAAGCCATGGCTCCGGATCGGGCCATGGCTTTTTTCTCCTCAGGAGAGTGATCGAGTGACCACCAAACGATCTTCAGCGCGCGGGGGCAGGGCCGCCGCGCCGTCTCGCAACGGAGGTGCTGGCGCACGCGAGCGCGCGAGCCTCGCGAGCGACCGAGTGACGCTCGAGCAAGTCCGCGTCAGCCAGGAGGTGGACCACTACCTCGAGCGGGCCAACGAGATCCTCGGGGTCGTGGGCTACACCGAGCACGGCCGGCGGCATCACCAGCTCAGCGCGAAGCGCGCGCGCCAGGTCCTGGACGGGCTGGGCTACCCGGCGCGGGTCTGCGAGCTGGCCGAGATCGCCGCGTACCTGCACGACATCGGCAACATCGTGAACCGCAACGGCCACGCGCATTCGGGGGCGCTCCTCGCGCACTCGATCCTGACCGGGATGGGCATGCCCGTCGAGGAGATCACCGAGGTGATCGCCGCGATCGGCCACCACGACGAGCTCGACGGCTTCCCCGTGAACGCCGTCAGCGCGGCCGTGATCATCGCCGACAAGTCCGACGTGCACCGAAGCCGCGTCCGCGAGACCTCGACGATCCACTTCGACATCCACGACCGCGTGAACTACGCCGCCACGCGCTCGATCCTCACCGTCGAGACCCACGGCAGCGACGTGCAGGAGGCGGTGCAAGAAGTCCAGGCGCCCGAGCCCGTCCGCGGTCTGATCACCCTGCATCTGACGATCGACACCACGATCTCGCCGGTCATGGAGTACTTCGAGATCTTCCTGCCGCGCATGATTCTCTCCCGCCGCGCGGCCGAGAAGCTGGACTGCGTCTACAAGCTCCAGGTGAACGGAGCCGACTTCCTCTGAGCGTTCGCCCTCTGGCCCGGGAGGTCCGCGGCTCGTGAAGTGGCGCCACTGGATCGGCGTCGCGATCAGCGTCGTGTGTCTCTGGTGGGCGCTGCGCGGAGTGAGCTGGAGCGCGGTGCGCGCCTCGCTCGCCACCGCACGCCCGGGCTATCTGGCCGCTGCCGCGGTGGGGGCCGTGCTGATCGGCGTCCTGGTCCGCGCCTGGCGCTGGCGGCTGTTCTTCCCCTCGTCACACGGGATCCCCAACGGCGAGCTGGTCCGCGCCACGGGCATCGGGCTCATGGCGAACAACGTGCTCCCCGCTCGCATGGGGGAGTTCGTGCGCGCCTACGTGCTGGGCCGCCGCACGCGCATCCCGGTCACGACCGCCTTCGGCAGCCTCTTCGTCGAGCGGCTCTTCGACGGCGCCGCCCTCGCGCTCATCCTGATCGGCGGGATCGCGCTCTCGGAGGTTCCCGCGTGGATGGAGACCCTGGCCTGGGTGGCGGGGTCCCTGTTCCTGGCGCTGCTGGTCTTCGAGGTCCTGCTGCTGCGCTTCCCCGGGGCCTTCTTCCGGCTTCTGCACGCCACCACCGCGCGCTTCCTGCCCAGCCGCTGGGAGGCGCAGCTGGAGGGGGCGCTGCAGCGCTTCCTCGAGGGCTTCGCGCTCCTGCGTGATCCGCGGCGGGTGGCGCTGGCCTGCGTTTTCACGTTCGTGCTGTGGGGCTCCAACGGCATGCTCTACTATCTGGGGCTGCTCGCCTTCGACCTCGGGCGCATCGGCGTGGACGGAGCCATGATCGTCCAGTCGGTGGCCTCACTCGGCGTGAGCATCCCCTCGTCGCCGGGTTTCGTAGGCACCTTCCAGGCGGCGGTCGTGAAGGCGCTCTCGGCGTTCCAGGTGGACCGGGATCTCGCCTTCAGCTACTCCATCGCCTTCCACGCCGTGCAGTACTTCCCCGTCACGCTCTTCGGGCTCGTGCTCCTCTGGCGCGCCGACCTGAGCTGGCGCGAGCTGGAGCGAAGCGAGGAAGAGGTCGAGGAGGAGCTCGCGGAGACGGCGGAGCCGGTGGCGTGATCGCGGGAGGCCCGCTGCGGCTGCGAGCGCCCGCGAAGGTCAACCTGGGGTTGCGGGTGTTGGGCGCGCTCGAGGACGGCACCCATTCCATCGCCACGCTCTACCAGACCGTGGACCTCTTCGACGACGTCGAGCTCGCGCTGGGGGGCGAGGGCGTGCGCGTGGCGGTGCACGGGCCCCGGCGCGACGGAGTGCCGGAGAGCGTCGACAACCTCGCCGCGCGCGCGGCGGAGTCGCTGCTGCGGGAGGCCGGCGTGGAGCACGGCGTCGCGATCCGGCTCACGAAGCGCATCCCCGCTGGCGCGGGGCTCGGCGGAGGTTCCTCGAACGCGGCCGCCGTGCTGCACGGCCTCTCGCTGCTCCTTTCGGGAGGTGTCTCCCGCGACACCCTCGCCGCGATCGCGGGCGAGCTCGGGGCCGACGTGCCGTTCTTCCTGCGCGGGGGCACGGCGTTCGGCTACCACCGGGGCTCGCACCTCCTCGCGC
This sequence comes from Gemmatimonadota bacterium, assembly GCA_046262075.1. Lineage (GTDB taxonomy): Bacteria > Gemmatimonadota > Gemmatimonadetes > JACCXV01 > JACCXV01 > JBHENL01. Next base: position 4,395 of record JBHENL010000157.1, on the reverse strand, counting down.
TGCCGCCGCTGACCGCCCACCCCGGACTCATCGTCGTTCCCGACGTCCAGGTCTCCACGTTCTGGGCCTATCACGCGTGGGACCTGAGCCGCCAACGGCGCGGACCGCAGCCCGTGGCGGCCGCGTTCCCGTTCGACCCGGGCCCGGAGGACCTGGCCCGCTGCCGCAACGACTTCGAGGACGTGGTCTTCGCCAAGTTCCCGGAGGTGCAGAGCGTGCACCGCACGCTCCTGGAAGGGCGTCCGATCGTGGCGCGCCTCTCGGGCACGGGCGCGGCCTGTTTCTCGCTGTACGTCGGAGCGCCTCAGAGGGACGCCGAGGCCGAGCGGATCGCCGACGTCTGTCGGAACCGACCGGGCTACGGTATCTTCCGCGTCAGGCTCTTCTCCGGAGGGGTCGAGGTCGCGGACTGACGTCGCGGCAACCCGCGGCGGCGGAACGGGTTGGTGCGTGGCTCCGGCGGCCGGTTCGGGCACGCCGGAAGCCCGCGCGGGCCCGACTGGGGCGTGGGCAAGCGGTAAGCCACCAGATTTTGGATCTGGCAATCGGAGGTTCGAATCCTCCCGCCCCAACCGGTCCCCGCCCGTCGCACCCAGCTTTTGCGGCGCCGGTCGCGGCTTGCGGTGTCCCCAGAGCGAGGCTCCCCAGCGAGCCTGGAGTCGAAGTGATGCTCTCGATCCCTGCCCCCTCTCACGCCGCTGCGTGGCGCCTGACCCCCGCCGTGATCGCCCTCGTTCTGGCTGCCTGTGGCGGCGGAGGAGGCTCTCCGGCCGGCGCGGGGCCAGCCGGCCCGGACAGCCGCGGGACGCTCTCGACATCGACCGTACTGACTCCCGCAACGCCCGCGCAGGGGGAGTTCACCGCGAGCTTCTCCTATACGATCACGCCGGGCACGGTGCTGCTGGGCTCGTACCAGGCCGAGGTCCGCTTCGACCCGGCGCGCGTGCAGTTCGTGTCCACCGATCCGGCGATCAGCGGCAACCGCATCCCGAACGTCAGCGGCGCCGCGTCGGGCACGATCGGTGTCGCGGGTGCCTCCACCCAGGGCTTCCCGGACCGCCTCCTGTTCCGCGGTACCTTCCGCGCCCTGGCTTCCGGTACGACCGCGGACAGCTTCGTGCTCACCGTTCACGAGGCCTTCGACACCAGTCTGGCCGACCTCGTCGACTGACCGCGTGGCGCGGCCGCTCGGGGCGTGCGCCGCAGCGCGTCAGGCGCGGCGCTCGTAGATGAACGCCGAGTCCTCCTTCCGCGCGCCCCGCGCGTCGGCCACGGCGAACGTCGCTCCCTCGTAGATCGCGGCGCCGCCGTAGCGTCCCGTCTTGTCCACCGCGTAGAAGTTCACGTTGAAGTTCGGGCGACCGTCCTCGCGCTGGAGCCGACGCTCGACGTTGTTCTCGGCGATCCTGCGGCAGGCCGCGACGCATGCGTCCGTCGGGTGCATGCCGCCGCGCATCCCTTCCACGACGAGGAACGACGAGAGGTTCAGCAGGTTGGCCTCGCCACGGCCGGTGGAGCCCGCCGCGCCCACGTCGTTGTCCACGTACAGCCCGGCTCCCAGAACGGGCGAGTCCCCCACGCGACCCGGAATCTTGAAGAACAGGCCGCTCGTGGTGGTCACCCCCCCCAGGTCACCCGCCGCGTTCAGGGCGTTGCAGTTGATCGTACCGAAGGCGTCCTCCCGGATCCGGTTCCGCCCCACTTCCGGAGTGGCGGCGTCGACGTAGAAGAACTCCTCGCCGTAGCGGCGGATGAACTCCTGCACGTCGGGTCGCAGGCCCGCGAGCGCGGGCGGGAGGTAGTCGTCCTTGGAGGACACCGCTCCCTTCCAGTAGGTGTAGAGCTCGCGCGTGAACGGGGTGTGGAGGTCCTCCTCGCCGAAGCCGTAGAGCTTGGCGAACTCCAGGGCACCTCGGCCCACCAGCAGCACGTGATCGGTGTGCTGCAGCACGAGCCGCGCGACCCTCGAGGGCGTCTTGATCCCCTCGAGCGCCGCCACACCGCCGCCCCGGTGCGTCGGCCCGTGCATGCAGCAGGCGTCGAGCTGGATGACACCGTCGGCGTTCGGTATGCCGCCGTAGCCCACCGTGTAGTCCGCCGGGTCCTCCTCGACGAGATTCACCCCCGCGATCGCCGCGTCCATCGGGTCCGCCCCTTCGCGCAGCTGCTGGAGCGCCCGCTCCACCGCGGGGAGCCCGTTCCCGGACGCGACCACGACCGGCCCGGCGGCCGCGCCCCCGTGCCGCGCTCCCCGCCTCGCGGACCCAGCTCCTCCGTCCGCGCCCGGCGCCGCGTCAGAGGCCGCAGCCACGAGCACGCCGGGCAGCACGGCGGCCGCCGAGGCGGCGAGCCCCGTCTGCAGGAATCGGCGGCGGGAGAGCGACGGGTCGGGCGACGGGCTGTGGCCCATGAGGCGTCCTCCTGAGGGTCGGGTGATCGTCATTGGCGGGTGGAGGAGCGGCCGTGACCGTGCGACTCCGCGCCGGCGCCTATATTGCCGCCGGCCGGTGCCGGCGGACAGCCTGCGCGCGGCCGGCGCCGGCCGAGGAGGGGCATGCGCGAGCGCGCGCCGAGCGAGCGAGCGGAAGGCGGACGGCTGGACCGCAAGGTCGTGGCCGCGTGGTGCCTCTACGACTTCGCGAACTCGTGGTACGTCGCCGTCGTTCCCGCGACGGTGTGGTCCGCCTACTTCGCCAACGTCGTCGTCGGCAACGCGGCGGGCCTCGGCGACCTGTGGTGGGGCCGCGTGGTCTCGAGCACGATGCTGTTCGTCGCGCTCACCTCGCCGGTCCTGGGATCCGTCGCCGATCACCTCGGCTGGCGCAAGCGACTCCTCGTGGCCTACGCGCTGGTCTCGATCGCGGCCACCGCGCTCCTTCCGACGGTCGCGGCGGGGATGGTGCTCTACGGGTTCGCGCTGAGCTTCCTCGCGAACGCCGGCTTCGAGGGCTCGCTCCTCTTCTACAACGCGTACCTGCCCGAGATCGCACCGCGCGACCACCAGGGGCGGGTCTCGGGATGGGGCTTCGCCACCGGCTACTTCGGCAGCTTCCTGGCACTCCTCTGCGCTCTGCCTCTGGTCCGCAACGAGAGCTATGGCGCCGCGTTCCTGCTGGTGGCCGGCGCCTACTTCGTCTTCCTGCTGCCGGCCTGGCGAATCCTGCCGCCGCAGCCGGCGGCACGTGCCGGCCTCGCGGCGGCGGCTTCGGCGGGGCTGCGCGGCACCTGGCGCACGCTGCGGGACATCCTGCGGTTCCCCGCGCTGCGGCGCTTCCTCCTGGCGTACTTCCTCTACGAGGACGGCGTGAACACGGTGATCTTCTTCTCGTCGATCTTCGCCGCCACGACCCTCGGATTCGAGCCGGCCCAGCTGATCTATCTGTTCCTCGTGGTGCAGGTCTCCGCGCTGGCCGGCTCGTATCTCTGGGCGCGCCCCACCGACCGCCTGGGCCCGAGGCGAGTGCTGCTGATCATGCTCGCGCTCTGGTCCGCCGTGCTCGTGGCCGGATACCTGGTCCGGACGCCGCTGCAGTTTTTCGTGGTCGCGGCGGTGGCCGGAAGCGGCCTCGGCACCGTGCAGGCCGCTTCGCGCGCGTTCATGTCGACGCTGATCCCCGATGGAAGGGAGGGGGAGTTCTTCGGCTTCTACTCGCTCTGCGGCAAGAGTGCTTCGGTGATCGGGCCGCTGATCTTCGGCGGCGTCTCGGCGGCGACGGGCGGAAACCAGCGTCTCGCGCTGCTGGCCATCCTGCCGTTCTTCCTGGCAGGCGGCCTGTTGCTGGCGGGGGTCCGCGCCGGCGGGCCGACGGCAGGGTCGCGGCCCGTCGCGGCGCCGGAGCGCGGCGCCTGAGCCAGCGCCTCCTGCGCGGCCTCCTGCGGCTCGCGCTGCGTGTCTTCTTCCGCCCGTTCGAGATCGTGGGGCACGAGCGGCTGCCGAGCGAGGGCCCCGCCCTCCTGCTCGCCAATCACTTCAACGCTCTCGTCGACCCGCTGGTGCTGCTCGCGGTCAGCGAGCGGCCCCTGCGCGTCGTCGCGAAGCACACCCTCTGGAAGGTCCCGGTGCTCGGCCGCGCGCTCGAGGCGACGCGGGCGATCCCGGTCCACCGCACGCGTGACGACCCCGAGGCGCGCCGGCGCAACGAGGAGTTCTTCCGGACCTGCGTCGAGGCGCTCGCGGGGGGCGAGGCACTGGCGATCTTTCCCGAAGGTCGCAGCCACGACGAGCCAGCGCCGGTGCCGCTGCGCACGGGCGCGGCGCGTATGGCACTCGCCGCGGTGGCCCGCGGATCGGCACCGAGCGTGCTCCCGGTGGGGCTCAACTATGACGAGAAGGGAACGTTCCGCTCGGGGCTGACGGTGCTGGTGGGAGAGCCGCTGCAGGAGCGTGCGGAGAGC
>JBHENL010000156.1:0-8123 GCA_046262075.1 Gemmatimonadota bacterium | reverse complement strand
ATCCGCCTCAGCCCCGGCGGGCACCGGCGGGAACCGGCAGCGTCGCCAGGGGCCGGCCCAGGGCGGTCGCCACGCCGGCCACCTCGTCCATCAGCCGCGTGAATTCGTCGGGGTCGAGCGACTGGGCGCTGTCCGAGAGCGCCTCGTCGGGACGCACGTGCACCTCGATGAGCAGCCCGTCCGCGCCCGCCGCCACGGCCGCCCGAGCCATCGGCCGCACCTTGCCGCGCAGGCCCGTGCCGTGGCTCGGATCGGCCACGATCGGCAGGTGGGACAGGTTGTGCACGACGGGGATTGCCGTGAGGTCCAGCAGGTTGCGCGAGTGGGGATCGAACGACCGCACCCCGCGCTCGCAGAGGATCACGTTCGGATTCCCCTCGCTCAGCAGGTACTCGGCCGAGAGCAGCAGGTCGCCGATCGTGGCCGACATGCCGCGCTTGAGGAGCACGGGCTTGCCGGTCCGGCCGGCGGCGCGCAGCAGCGAGTAGTTCTGCATGTTGCGCGCGCCGATCTGCAGGATGTCGGCCACTCCCGCCACCGCAGGCAGAGTCTCGGTGTCGAGGACCTCCGTGACGATGGCCAGGCCCGTGCGCTCGCGCGCCTGCGCGAGCAACTCGAGCCCCGCCTCGCCCAGACCCTGAAAGGCGTACGGCGAGCTGCGGGGCTTGAAAGCCCCTCCGCGCAGCACCGTGGCGCCGGCCGCGCGCACGCGCTCGGCCGTCGCGAAGATCTGCTCGGCGGACTCGACGGCGCAGGGGCCGGCCATCACGACCACCTCCCCCCCGCCGACCTCGACACCATTCCCCAGCGCCACCACGGTGGGCTCTTCGCGCCACTCGCGACTGACCTGCTTGTAGGGCTGCGAGACGTGGATCACCTCGAGAACGTCCGGCAGGCCGAGCAGGCGTGCGGGGTCGAGCCTGCCGTCGTTTCCGATGACGCCGACCGCGACCCGCTGCCTGCCGGGGACCGGCCGCGCCTGGTATCCCATGCGGCGGACGGTGTCGACGACGCGCTGCACGTTCGCCTCGCTGGCGCGGCGCCGCATGACGATCAGCATGCCGCGACTCCTTCGCCGCGCGCCCGCGGGTCGGCCGGAGCGCCCGGGAGCTCGACGCGCATCCCGTCGCGAGCCGGGACGACGTCGAGCTCCGCGCCGAAGCGCGCGAGTGCTTCGCGCCACAGGCGCTCGATCCCGAGCTCGTCCCAGGTCGGGTAGAAATGGGTCGTGACGGTCCGCCGCGGCGCCGCCTCGGCGAGCAGCGGAAGCAGCTCCGAGGGAGTGAGGTGCCCTTCGACCCCCTGCCCGTCGGGGAACGCGCACTCGCAGACGAACAGGTCGGCACCGGCCGCGAGCCCGATCAGCGCGTCGCTGGCTCCCGTGTCCCCGCTGTAGGCCAGGCTGGCCGGCACGGAGGCCTCCATCTCAAGCCGGAATCCGAGCGCCTCGGGCGTGTGCCGGGTCGCGTGCGCCGTGATCTCGGCCGCCGCGCCGCCGCGGGCGAGCCGCAGGGACTCGCCGGGCGCCAGCTCGCGCAGGCGGAGCTCGAAGCCGGGCTCCAGCACCCAGCCGCCGTGCACCCGCGCCAGACCCTCGAGGTCCCGGCGCAGCCCGGCATAGCCGAAGACCGTGAGCGGCGCCTCGCGGCGACCGCCCGGGGCATGCCGCAGCGCGAAGAGGAGCGGGAGCAGGTCGGCCACGTGATCGGTGTGTCGGTGCGTGAGCCCTACGGCGTCCAGGTCCAGGACGGCTTCGCCGAGGCGCGCGAGCGAGCGCAGGCTCCCGCTGCCCAGGTCGAGGACGATGCGCAGCTCCCCCGCGCCCGCGAGATGGCAGGCGGGACCGCGCGAGGCGAGCGGCACGCAGGTTCCCGAGCCGACGCAGGTGTACGTCGCCGCGCCGGCGGTGGCGTGGCCGCTCTCCCCGCGCACGCGCTCCCCTCGCCGAGACGTCATGCGATCCCGACCAGCTCGAGCTAGCCGCGCACCAGCTCGTCGGCGAGATAGAACGTGAGCGCGGCCGCCGGTGCCAGGAAGAACCCGAAGGGAACGAGCCCCCGGTCGACGGACTCCGGGCCGCTCGCCTCCGCGGCCAGCGAGGGCGGGCTCGCCGCCGCGTCGGCCCGGCGTTCCTCCGGGGCCGCTCGCGCCCCCGCTCCACGCGCGCGCTGCACCAGCGCGATCGGCCCATAGATCACGCTGCCCAGGAGCGCTCCCACGAAGAGCGTGAGGAACACCCCCTGCCAGCCGACGAACGCGCCGATCATCGCCAGCATCTTGATGTCGCCGCCGCCCATGGCCTCCTTGCCGAACAGCAGCGTGCCCGCCCACGCCACCGCGAGCAGGAGGCCGCCGCCGGCGAGCGCGCCCAGGAACGAATCGAGCGGGGAGGGTTCGCCGGGAAGCAGGCTCAGGAGCAGGCCCAGGCCGAGCCCGCCGAGGGACAGCTCGTCGGGGATCAGATAGGTGCGCACGTCCGTGAGCGCGATGGCGAGCAGGAGCGTCGTGAACGTCGCGCCGGTCAGCCAGCGCGGGTCGCCGAGCGCCTGGAACGCCTCCGGCTGGGAGGCCGCGGCGCCGGGGCCCCCCAGCAGGAAGTTGCCGGCGAACAGGACGCCGACGGCGAGCTCCACCAGCGGGTACTGGGCGGAGATCGGCGCCCCGCAACCGCGGCACCGCCCGCGCAGCGCGACGAAGGAGACCAGCGGCACGTTCTCGTACCACGCCAGCGGCTTCAGGCAGCTCCGGCAGCGCGAACCGGGGGTGACGACCGACTGCGACTCCGGCAGCCGGAAGATCAGGACGTTCACGAAGCTGCCGACGCAGACGCCCAGCGCGAACACGAACACCACAGCGAGGAGCATGGCGGCGGGCCGGCGCGGGGAGGGAGAGGTGGGGTGGCTCCGGCGTGCGGGCCGGGCCAATGTACAGGCCGCCGAGATGCGCGGCAATCGAGGCCCCCGCGGCCCCATGTCGCGCCGAGACTCTCCCGTCCGCCGGAGGCCACCCGGTTGGTGACCCGCTTCCCCGTCACGCTGCGCAGCCGCTGGCGCGACCGCTGGCGCACCCCGCGCCCATGGATCGTCGTCACCGTGCTGGCAGGCTGCGGGCTCATAGCCTGGCTCGTAGCCGACTACGCGCGGGTGCGGCGCGAATCGGTGCGCCTGGAGCAGCGCCTCGAGCGGCTCGAGGCGCGCGGCCTCACGCGTGAGGAGCTCCAGACGCAGCTCGCGCGCGAGCTGGCTCGAACCCGAGCCACCGTACGCGGACTCGTTCGCGAGCGCTCGCTCGGCCGCACTCTACTCGAGGAACACGCCGGCGAGGTCTGTCTCGTGCACGTCACGTACCGATACGTGGACGAGCGCACCGGCGTGCCCATGCGCGTGAGCCGCCCGGGCGGCGAGGGCAGCGTCGTGATCGTACACGACGTCTTCGGCACCGGCTTCCCCGTCGCACCCGGCGTCCTGCTCTCGAACCGGCACGTGCTCCAGCCCTGGTGGCAGAGCCCGGAAGCCGAGACGAGCGCCAGAGAGGGCTTCGTTGCGCGAGCCCTGGCCCTGCGGGCGCTGTGCCCCGGCGAGGACCGCCCGCTGCCACTGGCACTGCGCGCCACGAGCCCGACGCTCGACCTCGCCACGGCGAGCTTCCCGGGCGGCGCGCTGGACCCGCTCCCGATCGCCCCGGCCGAGCGCGAGGTTCGGAGCGGCTTCAGCATCTTCCTGCTGGGGTATCCCACCGGCCTGAGAGCGGCCCTGGCGCGCGCCTCGGAGGCCGACCGCCGGGCGCTGCTCCCGCTCCTCGAGCGGGATCCGGGTGCGGTGGCCGACAGCCTGCTCGCCCACGGCCAGCTCCAGCCGCTCCTGACCTTCGGCCGCGTCAACGAGGTGCACGGCGACCGCATAACCTTCGACGCTCCCACGGCTCGGGGCAGCAGCGGCGGGCCGCTCTTCAACGTCCGCGGCGAGGTCATCGGCGTCAGCAGCGAGCTCCTGCGCGGGTTCGCGGGCGCGAACTTCGCCATTCCGCTCCAAGAGGGGGACCCGCTGCTGAGCGGGCGCTGACGCGCGCCGGCCGCGGGCCACGCCGAAACTTTTTGCACGCGGCCTACGACGCACCTGCAAAAATTACATGCTGGCTCCGGAGCAGCCCGCGGCAGCGGAGGGGCCATCTCCGCGCGCCGCAACGTTTCTGCACCTTGGCACATGGTCTGCGGAGGAAGCGGTGGGAAGGCTGGGACCGCCCTAGCCCGTCCCGTGGCCTGTACACAGGAGGCACAAGGATGAATGTCAGATTCGCATGGGTGGTGCTGATCGCACTCTTCGTGACGGCGCTCCCTGCGGCCGCACAGCAGGACACCTCGGCCGCGGGCCGTACGGGTGAGGGCGTCACCGACCGGGGCCCGGCAGCCCAGCCGCCGGCGGCCGACACCACCCTCACGACGCGTCAGGGGATCGAGGGCGACGTCACAGATCCCGCCGCGACGACACAGGAACGTGAGATGGATGACGACATGGGCATGGACGACGAGGGTGGCGCCATGCCGCGGACCGCTTCCGGGCTTCCGGCGATCGCGCTGACGGGCGGTATGCTCGCCCTCCTGGGGATTGGCCTGCGCTTGGCCAGCGGGCGGCGCTCGTAGGGTCGGTACGCCAGCTCTTCGTGCTGCTGGTAGGGGGTGCGGCCCTGCGCCTGGCGTGGAACCGATAGAGCACGATCGGACTGCGCGCTCCCGCGGGAAGCAGCGGGGGTGACGACTGGGCAAAGGGCTGCGTCCGCAGCCCTTTGCCATTATGATGGAGCCATATGAGCGCCCATCCCCGCACCCTGCTCGCGAACGGCTTGATGCTCGTGGGGCTGCTCCTTCTCGGGGTGGCGGGCGCGAGCTACGCCCGCGCCGCCCTGGCGCAGGCGGAGCTCAAGCAGCGCTGGGACGAACAGCCCGTCCTGCCCCTCGGCCCAGGCACGCAAGCCACTCGTCCAGCCGGAGCTGCGGCCGACACCATGCCGGACTTCGGCGAAGGCGAGCCGGTCGCACGGATCCGCATCCCACGCATCGGGCTGGACGCGGTCGTCCTCGAAGGAATCAGCTCGGAGACGCTGGCCGTGGCACCGGGGCACTATCCCGGCATGCCGCAGCCGGGCGACGGTGGGCACGCCGTCCTCTCCGCGCACCGCGACTCGTTCTTCCGGCATCTGGGGCGTCTCGAGGAGGGCGACCGCATCCAGGTCAAGCGGTGGGACGGAAGGGAGGTCTCCTACGCCGTCTCCCGGGCCTTCATCGTGCACAAGTCGAATCGCACGGTGATCGTGCCCCGCGACCGCGAGGTGCTGACCCTCATCACCTGCTATCCATTCGTGTACGCGGGTGCGGCCCCCTATCGCTACATCGTAGAGGCCGAGCCGGCCGGCGCCTGAGGCTTGCCCTCCGGGCGCGAGCGTCCTAGCGCAGCCGCTGGTTCAGGAACTTCATTCCCTGCTTCAGCCGCTGCACGTCCTCGCGCAGGAGCCGGACGTCCTCGCGCAAGCGGTCCAGGGCCGACAGCGCGGCCGTGCTCACGGCCACGCCGCATCCCGCGCAGACCAGGACCTCCTCCCCGCCAGCGATCTCGACCCGGAAGGTGTCCGCCCCGCATGCTGCACAGCGGGCCGCGCTCACGAGAGCCAGAGCAGGACCGCGCCCGACACCGGAGGGATGAGCAGGTTGTCGTCGAGAGGGACCTCGGCGTACTCCACCAGGGCCGCGGCCAGCGCGCCTCCGGCCGCGGCCAGCCAGCCCACGAGCGGCGTCGCCACCGCCAGGCACACGACGAAGCAGGCGAGGCTCCCCTCCAGGCTCTTGCCGCCGGGCTTGAACCTCGTGCGGCCCCACGCCCGTCCCACCACTCCGGCGGCGATGTCCCCGAGCACGAGGAAGAGCACGCTCACGATCGCGGGCAGGCGGGGCAGGAGCAGCACGGCCAGGAGGATCCCGGCCGCGAAGTAGGTCGTCCCGTTGAGCCCGCGGAGATCGCGCGGCAGGAGCAGCCCGCTCAGCGTCCGGACGAAGAGCTCGTTCGTCCGGGGATGGCGGAGCCGCACCAGGTCGACCGCGAGGAGGCCCAGGAGCAGGAGGGCGAGAACGAGGGCGTACGTGCGGCGGCCGACGGTCCCCGAGGCGTACGGCGCGAGGAGCAGCAGCCCGCCGGCCACGTGCCAGAGCCTGCGCAGGAGCGTGTGGCGCGCGCGTACCCCCGCAGCGGCGAGGGTCATGCCCTCGTCGATCGGGTGGGGGCAGGTGCCAGCCGGTCCAGGATGGCCTTCAGAGACACGAAGTCGATCGGCTTGGTGACGTAGGCGTCGAACCCCGCCTCGAGGGCGCCGCGCCGGTCGGCCTGCGAAGCGTATCCGCTGATGGCCACGAGTGCGAGCCGCCGGCCTCCATCCTCGGTCGCCTCGCGGCTGCGTACCTCGCGGGCGAAGGCCATGCCGTCCACGTGCGGCATCCCGATGTCGGAGATCACCACCTCCTGGCCTCCGCGCGAAAGCGCTTCCCGTGCCTGGGCGACGTTGGAGGCCGCGGTGACGCCGTAGCCCCACGCGGAGAGCAGGATCCGCATCGCCTCCAGAGTGTCGGGGTTGTCCTCGACGAGCAGCAGGCGCCGCCGCGTCCCCGCCCCGTCTTCGCCCGCCAGCGCCCCTCCGCCGGGAGAGGACCTCGGCGTCCAGGGGGGGCTCCGGACGGCGCCGCCGTTGGAGCCCGATCCAGCGCCGGCACGCGCCGGCCCCGCTTCCGCGCCCGAGTCCCGGCGGTGTGGGAGGAGCGCCTCGGCTCGTACGCGCAGCCCGCGGCCCGCGGGCGCGGCGGCGACTCCCGGGCTCCCTGCGAGCGGGAGCCAGAAGCTGAATCGCGCGCCCTGCCCCGGGCCTTCGCTCTCGGCGGCGATGCTCCCGCCGTGGAGCTCGACCAGGGAGCGGCAGAGCGCCAGTCCGATCCCCAGGCCGCCCCGCCCCTGGCCCTGCCGGAGATCCTGCTCGAAGGGCTTGAAGATGTGCTCCAGCAGCTCGGGCCGGATGCCTTCCCCCTCGTCGTCCACGCTCACGACCAGGCGCTCCCCGTGAGCGCGCGCGGCGACGCGCACGAGCCCGCCGGGCGGCGTGAACTTGATGGCGTTGGAGACGAGGTTCCAGATGACCTGGATGAACCGCGTCTCGTCGGCCTCGATCGCGAGCGGGACGCCCGGAGAGGCGACCTCGAGCCGGACTCCCTTGGCATCGGCCAGGTGGCGCACGGTATCGACCGCGGCGGCGATGGCCTCGCCGACGTGCATCCTCGTGAACGCCAGCTCGAGCTTCTGGTTCACGACTCGTGAGAGGTCCAGCAGATCCTCGACGAGCTGCGCCTCCAGGACCACGTTGCGCTCGATCGCGTCCAGCCCGCGCGCGCGCGTCTGGGGGTCCTGCTCGCGGCGCAGCAGCTCGAGCCAGCCGAGGATCGGCGTGAGCGGGGTGCGCAACTCGTGCGAGAGCGTAGCCACGAAGCGATCCTTGCGCTCGTTCGCCTCCTCCAGCTCGCGCTCCCGGCGGAGCGACTCGGTCACGTCGCGATAGACCTCGATGCGGCCGAAGATCGCTCCGCTCTCGTCGCGCACGGGCGAGCTGTAGCGCGAGAGTAGCCGCGTCTCCGGCAGCGCCACCTCCACCCGGTCCTCGGCGACCGCGTCGGGGTTGTCGTACAGGTGCAGCAGCCGCTTCTCGAAGCTCGCAGGATCGGCCATGCGCGGCTTCAGCCGCTCGGAAGCGATCCGGCGCTGGTCGCCTCCCACGAGCACCTCCTGCGGAACTCCGAGCAGCTCGCTCGCCCGGCCGTTCGCCGCCAGCACGCGCAGGTCGCGGTCGAGCAGCACGATGCCGCTGTCCACCGAGCCGAGCACGGCTTCGAGCTGGTCCCGTTCCTCGAGCGCCGCCGTGCGGGCCCGGACCAGCGCCAGCATGAGCCAGCCGAGGTACGCCACGACCACCGCCGCGAGCGTCCCGAGGATGAGCATCAGGATCCTCTCGACGCGCTGGAACTGGACGAGCCGCTCGCGCAGCTCGCCCTCGCGGGCGCGCGTGAGCTCGGTCAGGCCGTCCATCTCGGCCGAGAA
>JBHENL010000155.1:0-6197 GCA_046262075.1 Gemmatimonadota bacterium | reverse complement strand
GGCGCGCGCGCGCCCTGCTGCTCCTCGGGGAGCGCGAGGACGCCCAGCGCGAGGTGGACGAGGCGCTGCGCCGGGTCGGTCGCAGCGGGGCCGAGCTTCGGCGAGTCGCCGGGTGGGCGCTCGCGCGGGGCTTCCCGGAATCTGCCTTCCGGATCGCGACGCCGCTCCTCGCGGGGGGCGCCGACCCGCAGCTGGCGCGCCTCGCCTATCCGGCGGCCTTCCCGGATCACGTCGTCGCCGAGGCGCGTGAGAACCGGCTGCGTCCCGAGCTGCTCTGGGCGATCATGCGGCAGGAGTCGAGATTCGACCCGGCTGTGCGATCCCCGGCCGGGGCGCTGGGACTGCTGCAGCTGATGCCCGCCACGGCACGGCGAGAGGCGGCGCGGGCGCGTGCGGCGAGCTTCGACCTGGCCGACCTGTCGCGTCCCGAGCCGAACCTGCACCTGGGGGCCATGCATCTGCGCGCGCTGCTCGAGGGACTGAACGGCGAGTGGGTGGCCGCGATCGCGGCGTACAACGCGGGCTCGACGCTGGCCCGCCGGTGGAGCTCGTTCCCCGAGTCCGTCACGGCGGAGGGATTCGTGGAGCGCATCCCCTTCCGCGAGACCCGCAACTACGTGAAGCTGATCCTGGCCAACCATGCCTGGTACGCGGACCTCTACAGCGCCGGCTGACGCTCCGCCGCCGGTGCAAGGCCCCCTGCGCCGGCCTGCCCCGCCCGGCTGCTGGCTGGCCGTTCTCGTCGCCCTCGCCGGCGCCGCAGCGGCTCCGGCGCCCGCGCCCGCGCAGGAGAACACGGTCGGCGCTCGCGGCCCCTCCACGCTCGTCTATCCGCCCTTCCGCCACACCTACGGGATCCACAAGGCCCGTACGCAGCACCTGAAGCTCTTCCTCGGGGGCCGCACGGTCTTCGCCGATCCGTCGGGAATGGCGGCCGTCAAGCTCGCTCAGGACGACGACCCCGACCTGAGGGGAGACGATTTCCAGCTCACCGTGCTCGGCCTGAACTCGGGGCGGGGCGAGATCATCTACAACAGCTCGATGCAGACGCTTGCGATGTACGGGACGCACGGCTCCGGAGTGGGCCAGTTCGACCGACCGCGCTCGATCGGAGCCGACGTGAACGGCAACGTCTACGTCGCGGACACGGGGAACCGGCGCGTCGTCAGGCTCCTGTGGCAGGACCGGCAGCTGCGCTGGGCCGGCGAGCTGCCCGGTCGGTTCGCGGAACCCTGGGGGATCGCCGTCGCTCCTCCCGGCGACGAGGTCTACGTCTCGGACCGCGAGGCAGACCAGGTCTTGCGCTGGGCTCCACCCGGAGGCGGCGCGACGAGCACGACGGCCGGACGTGACTCGGCCGGCGCCGCGGGGGATCAGCCCCCCGGTGGGCTCGTGCCGCTCTTCCCCCAGGGCCTCCCGCGGCCGACGGCGCTGGCGGTTCTCGATCGGGACGAGCGCTGGCTGCGCGGCAAGGAAGACGCGCTGTTCGTCGTCTACGAAGACGGTGCGCGTCTCGGGAAGTTCGACTTCGCGGGCCGGCCGCTGGCCTCGGTCGCCGCGGCGGAGCGCGAGACCCTGCGCGCGCCACCCCGCTTCGCGCACGTCGCGACGGACTTCTACGGCAACGTCTACGTGACCGACAGCGGCAACGGCACCATCTACAAGTACACCCGCGACCTGACCTTCCTGACGCGCTACGGCGAGCAGGGGGAGGGGGAGTTCCAGCTCGACGAGCCGCGTGGCATCGCCATCTGGAAGCGCTTCGGCCAGATCTTCGTCGCCGAGCGCGAGGGTGCCCAGTACTTCTTCGTGGGAACCGACGTGCGGCTCCCCGATGGCCCGCTGGCGATCCGCCGCGAGCGCACGGAGGACGGGGAGGGATGGGCGTTCGATGCGTTCTTCACCGAGCCCACGGAGCTCTCCGTCTCGTTCCTGGCTGCCGACGGCTCGCTCGTGGACTCGCTGAGCCTGCGGCAGCCTCTGGACAGCGGAGCCGTCACCGTGCGGCTCGAGGGCTCGCGCACGCTGGTGCCGAACCTCGCCGCGCGCGCGGCCACGATCGTGCTCGAGCCCAAGCCGACGTACTCCAGCCGGAAGCGATTCGCCCGCCGTATCGAGCGGGAGATCGAGTGGCACGAGGACTCGTGAGGCGGCGGGACCGGAACGGGCCGGCCCGCCCGGGGGGCGCGGCGAGCGCGGCGGCGCAGGACAGCCGTCGGCCGCTGCTCAGATCGGCAGCTCGTCTCCGCGGAAGGGCAGCCTCCACTTTTCCCTGACGCGCCCGTTCTCCACGATGGCGATCCCGGGACCGTCCACGAACCCGTACACACGGAACACCTCCGCTCCGTGGACGCCGATCTCGAGATCCCGGAGCGGCGCGCGCAACGCGCGCCGGACGCGCTCGGGCCCGGACGCGGTGATCAGCACCGTGCGCGAGGCGCGCTCCCCGAAGCGGTCCCGATAGCTGGCGAGCACGGAGTCGAATCCCGCTTGCGCAGGCTCGGCGAACACAATGTGGACCGGCCCCGGCTCGCGGCGCGGGTCGAACGTCAGGACGCGGCCGTCGAGGCCGAGGACGGTGAACTCACGTGCCTCCGAGCCGCGCCGGACGGCTCCGGCCTGGAACCGGCGCACCGATTCGCCGATCTCTTCGACCGCGCTGGTGCAGATGCGGTTCTGCCGCGCGAGCGCGGTGTTCGCGCCGGAGAGAGCCCGGATCTTCCCGGCGCCGGCCGCGACTGCCAGCGCGAGGAGCAGGGTCGTCACGAGCTCGGCCCGGGGACGCAGGAGGCGCACGGCTGGGGCGCTCCCGGGCTAGGACGGCAGGTTGTCGGCGCAGCGCCACACGGCGAGCAGGCCGAGGATCGCGAAGGCGGCGGCGCGGACCGCGTCGCGACGGGTCCGGCCCGCTGCGCGCCAGGAGGTCCACGCGATCCAGAGCAGCGCCGCCGGCAGGAACCAGTCGAGGAATACTTCGAGCCACCCCATGGACGCCTCCGTCGGTAGCGTGCGGGGAGCCGCGGCCGGCTCCCCGCAGGACCTCTCTTAACAGTCGACGCCGGCCTTCGCGCAGCCGTACCCGGCGTACTGCCCCTCGTCGAAGATCGAGCGGCCGAGGATCCGGCCCGCGTCGGCGAGGCATCCGCCACACGCCAGGCTGCCGAGCGCGTTCCGGAACATCTGCGTGCAGGCACCCGCGCACGCCGCGACCTGCCGCCAGTCCCACTGCGCCTGGGCCTCGCGGACGCCGACCACGGATGTGAACAGCAGGAACAGGACGAGCAGGCCCCAGCTGACGGATCGCGGCATCGTTGCGGGAGCGCGCCATCCGCGGGGCTGAACGGACCTCCGGGAACCGCCTTTCTGCGCTCCGCTCGGCTGCCTGGCAAGCCGCTGCCTCTGAACGATCGACACCATCGTTGCCTCCGTGTGTACGGGTGCCGCGGACGGCGGAGGTCCTCCCTTACACGAAGCGTGCCGTGGTCTCCTCCTGCGCCGCGTTCCCGTTCTGCGTGCCGGTGCGCGGCCCGTCCTCGCGTGAACGCGCCGGTGAGCGGTGAGGCGCGGCCGGGTGATCGCGCCACCGTCGAGGGCAGACTGACGGAGGGCCGACGGCTGAGCGTATGGCCGACGGCCGCCAGCCGGCGTCATTCGGCGCCGGCAGGTGCACCGGGCCAGAGCCGCCCGGACGACTCCGCCTCGAGACGGTCCAGGGCCCGGATGCAATCGACGATTGCAGCCGCGGGCGCGCCCTACCTACCGTCCTGATCAGCGGGACGCTGCGAGCGCGGTCGCACCGAGCCTGCGCCGCCGCCGGCCCCGCGACACTCGCCAGGAGCTACGCATGCACAGGCCGGGTCAGGGCCAGCCGACTCAGGACGTCGAGCAGCTCGCGGACGAGCTCGTCCGTCGCAACGTCACCACCATTGCCGGATTGGAGCAGGCGGCGCGGCGCCAGCGGACGTTCACGGATCGCATCGTGGACGGCATCACCCACTTCTGCGCCAACATCCGCTTCGTCTATCTGCACGGAACGGTCTACGGGCTCTGGATCCTCGTGAACCTCTCGCCCTTCGATGCGCTGCGATTCGATCCCTATCCCTTCGGACTGCTGACGATGGTGGGTTCGATCGAGGCCCTGTTTCTCGCGACGTTCATCCTGATCACGCAGAACCGGCAGATGCAGCTCGCGGACCGCCGGCACCACCTGGACCTGCAGGTCAGCCTCCTGGCCGAGCAGGAGATCACGAAGGTCCTCGAGCTCGTGGAGGAGCTCCACGCCGCGGCGGGACTGGTGAAGGCGGACGCCGAGATCGAGGCCCTGAAGCAGGCCACGCATCCCGAGCGCGTGGTCGAGCAGATCCAGGAGTACGTGGAAAGGCCCGCGCACGAGGAGCCCGCGGTGTCGAAGGAGGGCTGACGCGGCCAGCCCGCGCGCGTTGACCCTCCCCGCGGCCGGCGTGAGATTTGAGCATGACGCCCCGCTCGACCGCCTCCAGGGGTGCACCGCCCTCCCCGGAAGAGCTCTCCCTCCTTCCAGAGCAGTCCACCGGCAGCGCCGGGAGTGCCGAGCCGCTCTCCCGCGCCGGCGAGGATTCGCGCCCCACGCTCTACCTGATCGACGGCTATGCGCTGATCTATCGGGCCTTCTTCGCGCTCCTCAAGAACCCGCTGCGCACGATGAGCGGCGAGGACACCAGCGCGCCCTACGGCATGGCGACCTTCCTCCTCAAGCTCCTCGACGACTACGAGCCCGACTATCTGGCCGTCGTCCTGGACTCGGCCCGGCGGACCTACCGGCACGAGGTCTTTCAGGACTACAAGGCCACGCGCCAGAAGATGCCCGACGAGCTCGCGAGCCAGATCGGGCGGGTCCGGCAGCTCTTCGAGGCGTTCAACGTCCCGATCATCGAGAAGGAGGGCTACGAAGCCGACGACGTGATCGGCACGCTCGCCAAGCGCGCGGCGCGGGAGGGATTCGATCCGGTGCTCGTCACGGGGGACAAGGACTTCTGGCAGCTGATCGACGACCACGTGCGGATCCTCAACCCCGGGCGCGGCGGGATGGCGGCCGTGGACGAGGAGGTCATCGACCTCTCCAACGCCGCCGAGAAGTTCGGCGTGCCTCCGGGCCAGGTGGCGGACGTGCTCGCACTCGTCGGCGACGCGTCCGACAACATCCCGGGCGTTCCCGGCGTGGGTCCGAAGACGGCGCTCAAGCTGGTCCAGCAGTTCGGGTCCATCGAGGAGCTCTACCGCAGGCTCGACGAGGTCCCCACACCGAAGCTGCGCGAGACCCTGGAGGCGAACCGCACCCAGGCCCTGCTCTCCAAGCAGCTGGTGGTGATCCCCACCGACCTCGACGTGGACTGCGACTTCGACGCCCTCCGGCTGCGCGACCCCGACGCGACCGCGGTCGTGCGCCTTTTCCGCGAGCTCGAGTTCAATCGCTACATCGACCGCTTCACGTCGCGAGCGGAGCCGATCGCGCAGGCGGCCTACCGCCTGGTGCACGGTCTGAAGGACCTCCGCGGCCTCGTGGCCGAGGCGCGCTCGCGCGGCAGGGTCGCCCTGGACCTGGAGACCACCGACGCCGGGCCCACGCGCGCCAACGTGATCGGCGTCGCCCTAGCGACCCGCCCCGGCACGGCGGCGTACGTGCCGATCTGCCACGTGGAAGGTCCCTGCCTGGACCGGGCCGGGGTGATGGCCGAGCTCCGCCCGCTGCTGGCAGACCCCGCCCTGGAGAAGGTTTCGGGGGACTGGAAGCGCGACCTCCTGGTCCTGGAGCGCGAGGGGCTGCGCGTGAGCGAGCCGATCTTCGACGTGGGGCTCGCCTCCTACGTCCTGAATCCCGGCCGCCGCGCGCACACGGTCGAGGCGCTCGCACTCGAGTTCATGGAGCACCGCACGCTGCGCTACGAGGACCTGACGATGTCGGGCCGGCGCCGGATCTCGTTCGAGGAGGTCCCGCAGGACCCCGCGCGGGACTACGCCTGCGAGAGCGCCGACCTGGCGCTGCGGCTGCACGAGGGGCTCGCCGCAGACCTCGAGGGCCGCGACCTGGACCGCCTCTACCGCGAGCTCGAGCTGCCGCTCGTTCGCGTTCTGGTCGAGATGGAGCGCCACGGCGTGGCCCTCGACATCCCGTTCTTCGAGAGGAAGTCGGCCGAGATGGCGGCCGAGCTCGAGCGCCT
>JBHENL010000154.1:0-27752 GCA_046262075.1 Gemmatimonadota bacterium | reverse complement strand
GCACTCGCGCCGCAGCGCCCACCCGGAGGGCGGATGGGTCCTTCGGCCGGCCGCGTCCTCCTCGTCGCCCCGCACGCCGGCGTCGGCCCCTGCCTCCGAGCTCCCGGCGAGCCCGGCCGCCGGCACTCCGCCGATGGCGTGGATGCGCATGGGTACGATGGGCACGCGTTGCAGCACCGGGAGCCCGCGTGAGCGCAGCAGGGCCGCCACCCCCTCGGCCTGGTCGTCCTGGACGTCCCACAGCACGAGGTTCGCCCGCTCGGGGGCGCTGGCCAGGCGCAGCGGCCGCAGGAGCGCGTGCTCCGTCAGCAGCAGCGTCGCGAGCAGGAACACGCCGAGGCCGACCGCTCCGATCACGACCGCCGCGCGGCTCCCCGGCCGGTGCAGGCCGGCGATGCCCTGGCGCACCGGGAAGGAGGCGCGTGCCGGGCGGGTACGGCGCGAGGCGCGCACCGCCACCCACCCCAGCAGGAGCAGCAGGCCCAGGGTCACGGCGACTCCGGCGGCGAGCGCGGCGCCCACCACCAGGCTGCCGGCGCGCTGCACGACGAGCAGTGCACCGGCTCCGGCGAGTGCGACGCCACAGCCCGCAGCCAGCGGGTCGCGCTCCCGGCCGCCACGCTCGACGCGGCGGCGCAGGGCCTCGAGGGGCGAGATCCGACGCGTGGCCACGAGCGGCGGCAGCGAGAAGCCGAGCGCGGTGAGGAAGCCCACGCCGAGACCGCGCGCCGCGATCCAGGGATCCGGCCCGAAGCCGACCCGGATCGGCAGGAGGTCCGCGGCCAGCCGGGGCAGCACCGCCCCCGCCCCCAGCCCGATCGCCACCCCTGCCGCCGCCCCGAG
Organism: Gemmatimonadota bacterium; assembly: GCA_046262075.1. Lineage (GTDB taxonomy): Bacteria > Gemmatimonadota > Gemmatimonadetes > JACCXV01 > JACCXV01 > JBHENL01. The sequence continues at coordinate 26,909 of JBHENL010000154.1, read as the reverse complement.
CAGGCCCATGCCGGCCGCCTGCAGGAGGTAGACGGCCAGGACGTCGCGCGAGGTCGCCCCCAGGCATCGCAGGGTGGCGATCGCCTCGGACTTGTGCTCTAGATAGGCACGCATGGCACTCGCCACCCCCACGCCACCCACCAGCAGCGCGATCACCCCGGCGAGCCCGAGAAACGAGCCGAGCCGGCCCACCTCCCGGTCGAGCGCGCTCGCCAGCCTGGCGTGCGGCTCCGAGAACGCTCCGCGGCCCGCCGGCGACGACCCGCGGGACCTCGACGCCCAGGCGGGGGTTTTACCTCGCACCGTCCTGTTCCTCGGAACGAGCCTCACGGCCGGCTACGGCCTGGATCCGCAGCAGGCCTATCCCGCGCTGATCGGCCGTCGCATCGAGGAGGCGGGGCTCCCCCACCGCGTCGTGAACGCCGGCGTCAGCGGGGAGACCTCGGCGGGCGCGCTGCGACGGATCGACTGGCTGCTGCGGCAGCCGTTCGAGGTGCTCGTGCTCGAGACCGGGGCCAACGACATGCTGCGCGGCGCCGACCTCGAGGCGACGCGGGACAACCTGCAGGCGCTCGTCGATCGCGTGCGGACGCAGCGGCCCGAGGTCCGCATCGTGCTCGTCGCTCTGCGGGCCCCGCCGAACCTGGGCGCGGCGTACGGCCGGCGGTTCGCCGCGCTCTACGCCGAGTTGGCCCGCGACAACGACCTGCCGCTCGTGCCCTTCCTCCTCGAGGGCGTAGGCGGGCGCCCCGAGCTGAACCTGCCCGACGGCGTGCATCCCAACGCCGCCGGTCAGCGCCGGCTTGCCGAGAACGTGTGGAAGGTGCTCCGGCCGGTGCTGGAGGGCTAGCGCCCGCGCGACCGCCCGCCACGCGCGGCCGGCCCCGCGGCGGCTATATTCCGAGCCACTCTCCTCCCGGAGGTCGCGTGATCGCCCTCGGCCACATCGCCTACGCCAACTGCTTCCCCGTCCACGGGCCGATCCTTCTCGGCGAGGAGCCCTTCGAGGGGGAGATCGTCTCGGGCGAGCCCACGCGCCTGAACCGGCTCCTCGCCGCGGGACGCGTTCAGATCGCGCCCTGCTCCTCGATCGAGTACGCGCGCCACGCGTCGCGCTACCGAATCGTGCCCGACCTGGCGATCGCCTCGCACGGCGACGTGCGCTCGATCCTGCTGGCGAGCCGCGTCGAGCCCGACCGGCTGGGGCACGCGCGCGTGGGCCTGCCCACGGCGTCGGCGTCCTCCAGCTGCCTGGCCGAGATCCTGCTGACGCGCGCTTTCGGTGCCACGCCCGAGCTGGGCTGGTTCGACCAGTCCGCGGAGGACCCCTTCGGCCGCTTCGACGCGGCGCTGTTCATCGGGGACGTCGCGCTCGGGAAGCGCGCGGAGCTCGGGGAGGGGCTCTGCTGGACGGACCTAGGTGGCGCGTGGACCGCCTGGACCGGATTGCCCTTCGTGTACGCGCTCTGGCAGGTGCACGCCCAGCCGGGGCTGGAGGAGGCGCTGCGCGAGGCCGGCGCCGCGCTCCACCGGTCCCGGGCGAGGGCTCTGGCGGACCTGGAGGCGCTCGCCGCCCGCTATTCCGAGCCCTTCCCGCTGGGCCGCGACGCTCTCGCCGGCTACTGGGCCGAGCTGCGCTACACGCTCGATCGCGACGCGCGCGAGGGACTCGCCGCCTTCTGGACGATGGCCGCCGAGCTGGGCCACGTGCGCCGCGCGCCCGCGCTGCGCTACCTGGAGCTGGAGCCCTCGGCCGTCTCGGTCTGAGAGAGCCACCCCGCCGCCGCGAGCGCCACGACCGTGCGCGCGGCCGCGCCGGCGTGGACCTCCAGCACGGCCCGCCCGCGGGCGCCGGCCTCCGCCGCCGCTCCCCCGTCCAGGAGCAGGTGCTCCAGCGCCGCCGCGCAGGCAGGGACGTCCGCCACCGGATACAGCGCGCAGCGGTCCGTGAGCTCCCGCGCGATCCAGGACCTGCCGGTCTCCGGGCCGGTGACGACCGGAATCCCGAAGGCGACCGGCTCCATCACGTTGTGGACGGCATTGCGGAACGCTCCACCGATCCACGCCACGCGGCCGCTCCCGTAGAGCCGGTACAGCAGGCCTACCCGGTCCACGATCAGCGCGTCCACCGCCGGCTCGTCCGTCGTCTGGCGCAGTCCGGTGCCCAGGGCGCCCGCGACGCGGAGCGACCGCGGCACGGGCGCCGCGGCTCGGGCGGCCGCGTCTCGCCCGCCGGAGACCGGAGCCGCGTCGGCTTCCGAGGCGGCCAGCGAGCTCCACCGGGCCGGCGTGAAGCCGCGTGCCGCCAGGCTCGCCTCCAGCCCCTCGAGCCTGGCGGCGCTCACCTCGTGAGGCGCGAGCGCGAGCGCCAGGAGCACCCCGCGGTCCCGGAGCACCTCGAGTGCCCGCAGCAGCACCGCCTCGTCCTCGGGCCAGGTGGAGCCCGCCACGACGAGGGGCAGCAACTCGGGCAACGGCAGGCCGGCTCGCGGCGGCAGCTCGGCCGTTCGCCGCAGCGTCTCGTCCACGCGCAGGTCGCCCGTGACGGCTACTCGCGCGGGCTCCACGCCCCCCGCGCGAAAGAGCGCCGCCGAGTGGTCGTCCGCGCAGGCCACCAGGTCGAGCGCTGCCTGGAGGCCGCGGAAGAAACCCCGCAGCGGGCCGCGGACGCGGCGCGAGTCTCCGCCCAGCCGCGCGCTCACGAGCGCCACGGGCAGCCCGCGACGGCGGCTCTCGAGGAGCGCGTTCGGCCAGAGCTCGGCGTCCACGAGTGCGAGTGCGGCGGGGCGGACGGCGTCCAGCCAGTCGCGCACGTTCGCTCGCGAGTCGATCGGCAGCGGGAACACGAGGTCGGCTCCCCGGAAGCCCTGGAGGAGCGGGAGCGCCGACGGCGAGGTGTACGTGTAGACCAGCGGCAGGTCCGGCCGCACGGAGCGGAGCGCGCGCAGCAACGCGCGTGCCTGCAGGAACTCTCCGGCGGAGGCGGCGTGGACCCAGAGAGCGTCCCCGAGTGCCACGTCCGGCCTGGCGGCGAGCGCGGTCTCGAGAGCGGCGCGCCACCCTGCGCGCGCCGCGCGATACGCGGCGGCCTTGGAGTCCACCAGCGCGGCGGCCGGCAGGAGGGCCTCGGCGGAGGGCAGGACCAGCGCGTCGTAGACCGCGCGCCAGAGACGCTCCTCCAGCGAGATCCTGACGCGGGTCGGCGTCGGCGAGAGGGACAGCGGCGACTCCGGGGGGTCACGAACAGGGCCAGGAGCGAGCACCCCCCTGGCCCGGGACGGCTCGGCCGCGCGAACCGGCTAGATCGCGTCCACGCGGGAGATCTCGGGCACCGCGGCCCTGATGCGCTGCTCGATGCCGCGCTTCAGGGTCATGGTGGACATGGGGCAGCCGGCGCAGGAGCCCACGAGCCTCACCGTGGCCACGCCTTCCCGGATCTCCAGCAGCTCCACGGCACCCCCGTCCATGGCGATGGCGGGTCGGAGGGTGTCCAGCACCGCCTCCACCTTGTCGCGCACCTCGGCCTCCGCCGCGGCCGGGCTCGCCGTCTCGAGGGTCGTGTCGGTCATGATAGCTCCGTTCTCAAAAGGGGACTGGCGCGTCTAATATACGCCGGAGACCTCCGCGGGGTACAGCATGCCCAGGACGCTGAAGCTCGGCATCTTCGCCGGCGTGATCGCGCTGCTGGCGCTCTTCGCCTGGGGCGAGCTGCGGCCGCCGGTGAACGAGGCCTCCCCGCTCACGGGACGGCCCGCGAGCGAGTTCACGATCGACACCTTCGACGGCCGCCGGGTCTCGCTGAAGGAGTTCCGCGGCCGCCCGGTCGTGCTGAACTTCTTCGCGTCCTGGTGTCTGGCCTGCCGTGACGAGTCGCGCGTGCTCGAGGAGGCCTGGCGGACGTACGGCCCGCGCGGAGCGGTGTTCGTCGGCGTCGCCGTGAGCGACCGGCGCGAGGACTCGCTCGCCTTCATCCGCCGCTACGGAAAGACCTATCTGCTGGGACCCGATGCCGGGGGCTCGATCGCGCTGGACTACGGCCTCTTCGGGGTCCCGGAGACCGTCTTCATCTCGCCCGAGGGGCGCGTGGTCCACAAGGCCGTCGGTCCCGTCACGCGCGAGCTCGTCGCCGCACAGCTCGAGCCATACCTGCCCTCGGGCGGGAGCTCCATCTCGAAGCCCTCCACGTAGGCGCGCGGAACGTGCGCGGCGCCGCTTCGTTCCTCGCCCTGATCCCGGCCGCGTGCGTGGCGCTACTCGCCGCTGCTCCGGCGCAGGGGCCCGGGCCGCTCTCCCCCCGCGCCGACGCGCCGCGTCTCTCCGCGCAGCAGGAGGCCCGCGCGCAGGCACTCGAGGGGCGGCTCAAGTGTCCCGTCTGCCGGGTGCAGTCGGTGCGGGAATCCACCTCGTTCATGGCGCTGGAGATGCGCGCGAAGGTCCGCGAGCTGATCGCCGCCGGACGCAGCGACGACCAGATCCTGGGCTACTTCGTCGAGCGCTATGGCGACTACATCCTCCTGGAGCCACAGCGGCGCGGCTTCGGGATCGCCGCCTACGCGCTCCCGCTGGTCGCGGTGCTCGCCGGCGCCTTCCTGCTGGGGCTGCGGGCGCGGCGCCAGCGCGGGACTCGAGCGCCGGAGCCGCGCGGCGAGACCGAGCCGCCGCCGACCCGCGGCCCACACGATCCGGCGCTCCCCGAGGCTGTCGCTCCCGAGGAAACCGACCGCGTGGAGAGCGAGCTGCGCAGCTACATCTCGTGAAAAAGGGAGGTACGGAATGGACGGTGAGCGGCACGGACCCACGGACCGCCGGCGCGTCCTGCGCCTGCTGGCGCTCACGCCAGGAGCGGGTCTCGCGCTGGCCGCAGGGCTCGCCCACGGGTCGGAACGGCGGCGCGGGCAACGGCTGCAGGCGCTCCTCGAGCGCGGAGACGGGGCCGTCTGCGCCCCCACGTCGGGCGATACCGCAGGTCCCTTCTACCTGGAGGGCGCGCCGCGCCGAAGCCAGCTGGCGGGGCCGGACGAGCCCGGCGACAGGATCGTCGTGCGGGGGAGAGTGCTGGGGCCCGACTGCAAGACGCCACTCGCCGGGGCGCTCCTCGATGCGTGGCAGGCCGACGCGGAGGGTCGCTACCACGCCGATCGCGAGGACGAGTATCGCCTGCGAGGTCAGGTCCTGACGGACGCGAAGGGGCGCTACGCGTTCGAGTCCGTCGTCCCGGGTCGCTACAAGGTGGACGAGGGCGCGGCGGCATTTCGGCCGGCCCACATCCATTTCACGGTCGGCGGTCCCCGCCACCGCCCGCTGACGACCCAGCTCTACTTCAAGGGGGACCCCCACCTGGCGCCGCACGATGCGTGCGGCGCGGAGTGCAACTCGGGCGATCCCGGACGCATCGTCGAGCTGCGGCGGGAGCAGGACGGCCCCGCGCGCTTCGTGGCCGAGTTCGACGTGGTCCTGGCGAAGGTGTGAGCCGGACGCCACGCATTGATCGCGGAGAGTGGACGTCTTAACGTGGAGCCCATGCCGAGCGCGCGCGTCCCCAAGGTCCTCGTCGGCGTCACGCTCGTGGCGGCCACCCTGGGATGGCTCATCTGGTCGGCCAGCCGATCGAACCTCGTCTACTACTACGAGATCGACGAGGCTCGAGCCGCGGTGCAGCCCGATCAACAGGTGCGGCTGGCGGGCGACGTCGTGGACGGCACGATCCGCAAGTCGCCCGCGGACGCGCGGATCGCCTTCCAGATCCAGGACGCCGCGGGTCGGCACCGGGTGCCGGTCACGTACGCGGGTGCGGTGCCGGACATCTTCAAGCCGGGGATCCAGGTGGTGGTGGAGGGCCGGTTCGACGCCTCCGGCACGTTCGCCGCGGACCGGCTCACCGCCAAGTGCCCGTCCAAGTACCAGGCCGCCGGCGACCTCGACGCGCCGGCGACCCCCCGCACCGTCCCCGCCTCGGCGTCCTGATCCAGCCGCGGTGGCGCACTCGAACGCCGCCGCGCCAGTCCCGCTCCTCCAGCTCGAATCGGTCCTGAAGGCCTACGGCCGGCGCGCCGCCCTGCGCGGCGTCACGCTCGCGGTGCCTCGCGGCGCCCGCATGGCGCTGCTGGGGCCGAACGGCGCCGGCAAGACGACGCTGCTGCGCGTGGCGGCCGGGCTCGCGCGGCCGACGGCGGGACGGCTCCTCTTCGAGGGGAGCCCCGAGCGGGCAGCCGAGCGCGTGCGGCCGCACGTGGGCTTCGTCGGCCACCGGACGCTCCTCTACGACGGCCTGAGCGGCAGGCAGAACCTGGAGTTCTTCGGCCGGCTCTACGGGGTGGCGCGCGCGGGCGACCGCGCGGCGCGGCTCCTGGAGGAGTTCGGGCTCGGCGCGCACGCCGAGCGGCCGGTGTCGAGCCTGTCGAGGGGAATGCAGCAGCGTCTCGCGTTGGCCCGCGCCCTCGTCCACCGTCCGTCGCTCCTGCTGCTCGACGAGCCCTACACGGGACTCGACGCGGCGGGCACGCGGCTCCTCACCGAGACTCTGCACGCGCTCGCGGCCGGCGGCGCGACGGTGGTCGTCGCGACGCACGCCGTTCACGACGTGCTCGAGCTGGCCGATCGGCTGGCGATCCTCGCCGACGGCGAGCTCCGCCACGCGGGGCCGCGGGAGGCGCTCTCGCGCGACGAGGTGGCGGCACTCTACGCCCGCGCGGTCGGAGGCGCGGCGTGAGCGGCGTCGAGCCCCGCCGGGGCATGGGCTCCCGGCTCGCGGCGCTCCTGGCCAAGGACCTGCTCCTCGAGTGGCGGCGAAAAGAGCAGGTGGTGGCGATGGGGGTCTTCGCCTTCCTCTCGGCCATCCTGTTCGTGTTCGCGGTGGACCCGGCACCCGCCGAGCTCACGCGGCTCGGACCGGGTGCCATGTGGATCGCCTTCCTCTTCGCCGGCACGCTCGGCTTTGCCAAGGCTTTCGCGCCCGAGGAGCGGAGCGATGCGCTCACCGCGCTGCTCCTCGCCCCCGTGGACCGCACGGGGCTCTTCCTCGCGAAGGCCGCCGCGGCGACGGCGTTCCTGGGGGCCGTGGAGGTCCTCATGCTGCCGGTGTTCGTGGCCCTCTTCGACCTCCCGCTGCTGGCGATCCTCCCCCACTTCGCGCTCGTCGCCGGCCTCGCCACGGTGGGCTTCTGCTGTCTGGGGACGCTCGTGGCCTTCGCCACCTCCCGCGCAGCCGCCCGGGAGCTGCTGCTGCCGCTCCTGCTGCTCCCGCTCTCGCTGCCGCTGCTCATCGCCGCGGCGCAGGCGACGCGCCTGCTGCTCGAGCCCGCGCGCGGAGCGCCGATTGCCGATCTGGACCTCTGGCTTACATTGATGGTCGCCTTCGACGCCGTCTTTGGGGTGCTCTGCTGCTGGGGCTTCGAGCGCGCGGTAGAGGAGTGACTCCCCCCCTTCGGCAACCGATCCCCGGACGCCCCATGATCCCGCTCATCCTCGCCACCGCCGCGGCGATGCTCGCCGCGCTCGGCCTCGTCGCCTTCTACGCCCCCCTCGAGGCGGTGCAGGGCCTGCCACAGAAGATCGTCTACGTCCACGTGCCCCTCGCCTGGGCGATGTTCCTGTCGGTGGCCGTGCTGCTCGCCGGCTCGCTGATCTTCCTCTGGAAGCGCAATCCGGCGGCCGACCGGCTGGCGCGCTCCGCCGCCGAGGTGGGCACGCTCTTCGCGACGCTGGTCCTCGTGACGGGGTCGCTGTGGGGCAAGGCGGTGTGGGGCACCTGGTGGACCTGGGACGCCCGGCTCACCAGCACGCTCGTCCTTTGGTTCATCCTCGTGGGGTACGTGCTCTACCGGTCGCTCGCCGAGGGACCGCCCTCCGCCACGGCCCGCATCGCGGCGGTGCTGGGAGTGATCGCCGCGGTGGACGTGCCGATCATCCACCTGTCGGTCGAGTGGTGGCGCACGCTGCATCCCGATCCGGTGGTGCTGCGCGCGGGCGACTTCGGCGGGGGGCTGCCCGGCTCGATGCTCCTCACGGTGCTGGTCTCCACGCTGGCCTTCACGCTGCTCTTCGTGACACTCGTGGCGTTGCGCCATCGCCTGGCGGAGCTGGAGGACGAGGTGGAGGCGCTCTGGCTCGCTCCGCGCCGGTCCGCGTGAGCTTCCTCGTCGCCGCCTATTTCGCGCTCTGGCTCGGCGTGTTCGCCTACCTGCTGCGGCTGGCCGCGCGCCTGCGCGAGCTGCGTGAGGACGTGCGCTCGCTCCCCGCCGCCGGCGAAGCCGGCGGACTCGCCGCCACCACTGCGGCCGGGCCGGAGCGCGGCGTCGAACCCCGTCGGGGAGACGTGCCCGATGGCGCCTGATCCGCTCGCGACGATCCTCCTTCCGCGCCTCCTGCTCGCGCTGTTCCTGGGAGTGAGCGTCTACGGGGCCTGGGCCTCGTGGAGTGGTGCGAGGCGCGGCGACGCGCGCTGGGTGCGCTCCGCCGAGAACGCCGTGTACCTGAACCTCGCTCTCGTCGCGGGCGCCTACGCGTTCCTCACGTGGTTCTTCGTCACGGACGCCTTCCAGGTGGCGTACGTGGCCCGCAACTCCAGCACGCTCCAGCCCCTGCTCTACAAGGTCTCGGCCGTCTGGGGAGGCATGGACGGCTCGGTCCTCCTCTGGGCCATGATCCTCGGCGGCTACAGCGCCGCCTGCGTGGCCGTAAACCGGCGGCGCCACCGCTCGCTCATGCCGGGCGTCACGGGGGTGCTCTGCGGCGTCAGCGCCTTCTTCGCGGCGGTGCTCGTCTTCGCCTCGAACCCCTTCCGCACGCTGGACGTCGTGCCCGCGGAGGGCGCGGGGCTGAACCCCCTGCTCCAGAACCCGGGCATGATGGTCCACCCTCCCTCGCTCTACCTGGGATACGTGGGGTGGACGATTCCCTTCGCCTTCGCCATCGCCGCACTCCTCGCGCGGCGCGCCGACGCCGAGTGGGTGATCGCCGCGCGGCGCTGGGCGCTCGTCCCCTGGATCTGGCTCACGATGGGCAACCTGCTGGGTGCGAACTGGGCCTACGTGGAGCTGGGGTGGGGCGGCTACTGGGGATGGGACCCGGTCGAGAACTCCGCGATCATGCCCTGGTTCCTGGGCACCGCCTTCCTCCACTCGGTGATGATCCAGGAGAAGCGCGACATGCTCAAGACCTGGAACGTCGCGCTCGTGGTGATCACGTTCTGCGCGACGATCATGGGCACGTTCGTGACGCGCAGCGGCATCATCGAGTCCGTGCACACGTTCTCGGAGTCTCCCGTGGGCCCGATCTTTCTCGGGTTCCTGGCGGTCCTGGCCCTCGGCTCGGCGGCGCTGATCGTGAGCCGCGCCGACCTGCTGAAGACCCCGAACCGCATGGAGTCGATGCTCTCGCGCGAGAACGCGTTCCTCTTCAACAACCTCCTGCTGGTCGGGATCTTCTTCGCGATCTGGTGGGGGACGTTCTTCCCGATCCTGTCCGAGGCCGCTGTCGGCAGGAGGATCTCGGTGGGACCCCCCTTCTTCAACCAGGTCCTGGCACCCTTCGGCCTCGCCCTGCTGGCGCTGATGGGGATCGGGCCACTGCTGGCGTGGCGCAGGAGCTCGGCGCCGCAGCTGCGGCGGCAGTTCGCGCTCCCGCTCGGCGCCGGATTGGCGGCGAGCATGGCGGCCTTCGCCGCGGGGCTGCGCGAGCCGTACGCCACCGTCACCGCCACCTTCGCGGCCTTCACGGTCGCGACGGTCGTGCAGGAGCTCCTGCGCGGCGCGCGCGCTCGCCGCCGGATCCACGGCGAGACCGCGCCGGTCGCGCTCGCGCGCCTCGTGGGCCGGAACCGCCGCCGCTACGGCGGCTACGCCGTGCACGTGGGCGTCGTGTGCGTGTTCCTGGGGATCGCCGGCAACGTCTACGTCACCGCCCGCGAGCTGCCGATGCGACCGGGCGAGAGCGTCGAGGTGGGACCCTACGACGTGACCTTCCGCTCGCTGAAGACGCGCCAGGCGACGAACTACGTGGCCGCGGTGGCCGAGCTCGCCGTCTCGCGCGACGGCGGGCCCGTGCGCTACGCCCATCCCGAGAAGCGGATCTACGCCGCGGGAGAGGAGCAGGTGGCCACCGAGGTGGCGATCGACGGGCGGCTCGTGGAGGACTTCTACGCGATCCTGCTGGAGCCGTTGCCGGGTGGTGCGGGCGCGCGCATGAAGCTCGTGATCAACCCGCTCGTGGGGCTAGTCTGGCTGGGCGGGGCGATCATGGTGCTCGGGGCATTGCTCTCGCTCACCGCGCCCCGCCACGCCGCTCGTCGGCCGACCGGCCCTACGGGCGCGCCCCGGAATTCGGCGGAGGCGGACAGAGCCCCGGTCGGCGTGGCGTGAGGGCCCTCGCCGCGCCCGGAGTCACCTCCCGGCTGACCCTCCCCTCCTTCGCCGCTTGACCCTCCTGCTCATCCTCGCGATCTGCGCGATCGTCGTGACGGTTCTCTGGTCGCCGTTCCGCCGTCGCGCACAACCCGCCGAGGTGTCGCCGGAGGCGGGGACTCGTGTGCCGCTCGGGCCCGGCCCGCCCGCTCCGCTGGCACCCGGAGGCGCGGACGCCTCCGACCGGGAGCTCCGGCCGCTGCTGGAGCTGAAGGACCGCGTGTTCACGGCCCTCGCGGACCTGCGCTTCGACTTCGAGTCCGGCAAGCTCTCTCGCGAAGACTTCGAGCAGGAGGACGCGAGGCTTCGCGCCCGCGCGCTCGAGGTCCTTCGTGACCTGGACCGCCGTGCCCCGAGCGTCGCGGGCCGCGACGTGTGACGGTTGGATGGTGCCTTGACCCCCATCCTGATCCCGTTCGACGCCGACCTCCAATCCAGATCCCTCCGCCCTTCGTAAGAATGAAGAGGTGCCGCCCCTCCGAGGCCCGAAACTCCCGATTGCGAGCGGCGGCCGCTCCCCACACTCTGCCATAGCCACGCCACCCGATCGGGAGGAGGACGAGGGGATGGGTCGTCGATCGGAGCCGAACCCCGGTGCGCCCCGCCACAGGCGACCTCGCCCGGTACACCCGGCTCGCCGAGAGGGTCGGCTGGCGCAGGTCTTCGCCCTCGCCGCAAGCCTCCTCCTGCCACTGGGTTGTCGCGAAGCCCCGGCGTCGGATGCGGCCGAAGCGGTCGCGGACCCGGCGAGCGGCGCCTCGCCGTGCGTGGTGGCGCTGACGCGCCATGCGGGGACCGAACGCGAGGACCTCGAGATCGTCCGTCTGCAGGACGCCGCACGCGCGGCCAGCGACTCCGCGCCCTCCCTCGAGCGATTGGGCTGGACCTTCGTCGCCAAGGCCCGGCGCAGCTACGATCCCGGCTACTACAAGCTCGCCGAGCAGACAGCACTCTGCCTCGACTCCAAGCGGCCGGACGATCCCGCGGGCCTGCTGCTCCGCGGCCACGTCCTGCACCAGCTGCATCGCTTCCCGGAGATGGAGGAGCTCGCCCGACGGCTCGTAGCCATGCGCGGAGAGGCCTTCGACCACGGCCTGCTCGGCGACGCGCTGATGGAGCAGGGCCGCCTCGACGAGGCGGTCGGGCCGTACCAGCGGATGATGGACCTCAAGCCGGGGCTCCAGTCCTACAGCCGGGTCGCCCACCTGCGCTGGATGAAGGGCGACCTCGGCGGCGCGCGCGAGGTCATGGCCATGGCCGCGCAGACGGGGGGCTCGCGCGACCGCGAGGCCGTCGCCTGGGCCTGGTCGCGCCTGGCTCTGTTCCACCTGCAAGCGGGCGCGGAAGCGGAGGCCCTGCGTGCGGCGGACGCGGCGCTGGCGCTGCGCGAGGACTATGCCCCGGCACTCCTCGCCCGTGGCCAGATCCTGCTCTCCCGTGGGTCCGTGGCCGAGGCGGTGACCCCGCTGCGCCGGGCGGCCGAGCTGAACCCGCTGCCGGAATACCAATGGGCCCTGGCCGAGGCGCTGGCGGCTACGGGACAGGCCGCGCAGGCGCGGCCCGTGGAGGAGCGGCTGCTGCGCGAGGGAGCCGTGAGCGACCCGCGGACGTTCGCCGTGTACCTGGCGACGCGCGGGGAGCAGGTGGAGACCGCGCTGCAGCTGGCCCGTGAGGAGCTGCAGCGCCGCCAGGACGTCTTCACTCTCGACGCGCTGGCGTGGGCCCAGGCCGCGGCAGGGAAGACGGCCGAGGCCCGGGCCACGATGGAACGTGCGCTGGCACACGGCACGCAGGACGCCCGCCTCTTCTACCACGCGGGGGTCATCGCGGACATGGCGGAGCGACCGCAGGAGGCGCGGGGGTGGTTCGAGAAGGCCGACGCGATCGCGCAGATGCTCCTGCCCAGCGAGCGGGAGCGCGTGACCGAGCGGCTCGCCGTCGCGCCGGCCGCCTGACCCGAGCCCCTGCCCGCGAAGAAGGAGGTGATTCAAAGGTCGTCACGAGAGACCGCTGCCGGGTCGCCCGCCCGTGCCCGATCCCTCGCCAGCTCTTCCAGCCATCCCACACGAATTCCATCACGGGGAGGAACCGGATGACACCACGTATGAGGGCATTGCTGCGCGCCGCGCCGTTGGCGCTGCTCGCCGTACTGCCCGTCAGAGCCGTGGCCTCCAGCCACATGGACGCCCCGCTCATCACGTTCGACGATCCCGCCAACACGACGGACGTATACGCGTTCGTCGCCAACCGCGGCGCCGAGAAGTACCTCGTCACCGCACTCAACGTCTATCCGTTCGAGGAGCCGGGCATCGGCCCGAACGCCTACGACTTCGATCCTCGCGTGCAGTACGAGATCAACCTCTCGCTGGGCGAGGACCTGGCCCGGGGCCGGGCCACGTTCAACTACCGCTTCCAGTTCGACACGCGCTACAAGAACGAGAACACGATCCTGCAGTCCTATCTGGGGGTCGTCCAGAACGTCGACGACGCCAACCAGAACCGGACGCAGACGTATGACGTGGTCCGTCGCAGCGCGAATTCGCGACCCGTCACCGAAACGCTCATCGGGAGCGGCGTCGTGCCGCCCAACAACCAGGGCAAGGTGACGCCGTTCTACAACCAGGCGAACAGCGGAGAGAACCCGGCCAAGGAAGGCGTGAGCTCCGAGACGAACCTGGACCGCTACACGCGGCAGACGATCTTCGAGCTGGACGACGGCTTGCTCGCCTTCGCCGGTCAGCGCGTCGATGGATTCTACGCGGACATCCAGGGTGTCTTCGACCTGCTGGACTTCAGCGGCCCGAACAAGCCCTTCGACAGCCAGGGTGGGTTCAACGTCCACTCGATCGTGCTCGCGATCCCCGTGAGCCAGCTGCCGGGTGGTGACCAGCAGATCGTGGGCGTCTACGCCACGACCAGCCGGAAGCGGGTGCGGGTGCTGCGCGAAGGCCCCGCGGGGGGCGAGGTCGAGAGCAGCTTCTTCGTCCAGGTCGCCCGGCAGGGCAATCCGTTGTTCAACGAGGGGCTGGTCGCGATCCAGGACAAGGACCTCTACAGCCGGACGTCGCCAACGGTCGACGCCATGCTCTTCCGGCAGTACGCCCTCCAGCCCGAGCTGGCCGTGCTGATCAACGCCATCCTCATGCCGACTCCCGCGGCACCCGAGGACAACCGCACGGACCTCGTGGCGATCTTCATCCCCGACCTCATCAAGGTGGACCTCTCCACCGGGCCGGCGCGCCTGGCGGGGAACCCCGACGACCCGGGCTTCCACCGACTCAGCATCTTCGGCGGGGACGTGCTGCAGAGCCAGGTGCAGGACCCGTTCGGGAATGGTGGCTTCATCCCCGGCGGCTGGCCGAACGGCCGGCGCTTCGGCGACGACGTGCTGGACATCGCCGTCTGCGCGGTGCTCAGCGACCTGCGGACGAGCCCGCCACAGGTCCGGTGCACGCCCGCGAGCGACATCGACCGGGTGACGAGCAACGACATCACCTACAACAAGGTGATGCCCTACGCCGCGACCCCGCTGAACGGGCGCAACCACGAGCACCACTGATCCACGCGTGACGCCACGGGAGGGCGGGCCGGGGGGCGACCTCCGGCCCGCCGCCGTGTGGGGTTGCTGCACGAGCGATTCGGCGGCTAGCTGGGCGCCGCCCGATCCCGTGAAGCGACGGGCGCGAAGGCGCGTACGTCTTTGGGGCCTGGTGTGGAGCACGCTGCCCCTGGTGACGCCGGCTCCGGTGCGGGCGCACGATCCGGGGCTCAGCGCCGCCGACGTCCGGCTGGGGCCGGAAGGGATCTACGCGCACCTGGTGTTCGCCGTCCCCGACGTGTCGTTGCTCGTGGAGCTCGACACCGACAGGGACGGCCGGATCACGCCCGCCGAGCTCGAGACGGCGCGGCCGCGGCTCGTGGCGCTGGCGCGGCAGGCGATCGACCTGCGCGCTGGCGGCCGATCGCTCTCTCCCGCCGCGGACGTGGTCGTGCTCCTGGACACGAGCAATGGGCTCCACCTCGGCCTTCGTTTTCCGAGTACCCGCGGCGCAGTCACGCTCCGCCCGCGCCTCCTGTCGCGCCTCCCGCGCGGGCATCGGCAGTATCTCTCCGTGCGCGACGCGGAGGGGCGCCTCGTCCAGGAGCGGATCCTCCAGTCCGGCAGCGCCGAGGTCGTGCTCGATCCCGCCAGTACGCCGCGGTCCGGACCGTTTGACACGTTCCGCCGGTTCGTCTCGCTCGGGGTCGAGCACATCGTCCGCGGCTACGACCACCTGCTCTTCCTGTTCGGTTTGCTGCTCGTAGGCACGGGGTTCCGGGGCGCCGTCGAGATCATCACCTCCTTCACCGTCGCCCACTCGCTCGCGCTGGCACTCGCCACGTTCGACGTCGTGCGCGTGCCGGGCAGCGTCGTCGAGCCCCTCATCGCGGCCTCGATCGTATACGTCGGGGTGGAGAACCTCGTCCGCCGCGGCACCGATCACCGCTGGGTGCTGACCTTCGCCTTCGGTCTGATCCATGGATTGGGGTTCGCTTCCGTGCTGCGCGAGCTGGGCATCGGGGGAAGCGCGAAAGAGGTGGCGGTGCCGCTCCTCGCCTTCAACGTGGGTGTGGAGCTGGGCCAGCTCGCGATCGCGGCAGTCGTTCTTCCGCTCCTCTGGCGGCTGGGCCGTGAGCCCTCGTTCGCGCGCCGCTGGGCGCCCGCGCTCTCCGCCTTCGTGGCGCTCGCGGGCGGCGCGTGGCTCGTGCAGCGCACGCTGTTCGCCTGAGGGGTCGCACATCGGTCGCCCACCACCCGCCGCCCGGCCTTGGTGGCGCCATCGCACCCGTGGCGCTGGCAGGGATTAGGTCGAGAGGGTGAGGCTGCCTAGGCCTTGGCCCGACGGCCCGCGCGAACGATGAAGTGCCCGCCTGCAGCCGCCGCCCTCCACTCCGGCGACGGATATCGTTCCAGCGACCCCTGAGCGCCCTCTCTCCCCCTCCGCGTCCAGACCCAGGAAGCCACGCGCCATGCAGCTCCCTCTATGTTTCGCGCCCTCCTCCTCGTCGGCTTTTTCGTCACGTCCGAATGCATGGAGTCGGATGCTCCGACGGCACCGGCGCCAAGCTCCTGCGCTCGAGGGCTGAGACCGCTGCGCTCACGGCCGCCGTGAAGGCGGGCGACGATTACTTCTCGCCGTATGCCGCGACGGTGGATCAGTGGATCAGGGGGGGGCCGTCACCTGGAGCCTGACCGGCTCGAACCAGCACGGCGTGAAGGACCGTTCCGGGCTGAAGCTCTACGACTCGGGCCTGCTCAGCCCGGGTGCGACGTACTCTCGACGCTACGATGCGGCGCGGACGTACACGTACATCTGCACGGCGCACGGGACGCAATCGAACGTCAAGGTCCCGCTCAAGGTCACTCCTTCGACGGGGCTACACGGTCACGCAGTTCACGTTTCGCTGGGCTACGGGGGGCGCGCCGAGAGGGTACGTCTACGACGTGCAGCTCGCCCGCCCCCGAGAACCCACCGAGCACGGGCCCTTCGTGGCCTGGATCACCGGCACCAGGGAGCCGGCCGCGAGGTCCCCGGCCCAGCTCCGCCGGCCGATGCGACGCCCGAAGAGGAGCGTCCCCAGGAGCGAGGTGATGACGACGAACAGGCTGGTGATGAACCCCGCGTTCGAGGCGGTGGTCCACCGCAGCCCGTAGGTCTGGAGCGCGTAGCCGGCGGTCAGCCGACCCCGACCAGGAGCCCCGCTCCCCACCGGGGCGCGGCAATGCGAGAAGGTCGCGCACCGTGAACGGCAGCACGACGGCCGGCGCGAGGAGGAAGCGCCACGCCAGGAACGTGAACACCGGCAGCAGGCGCACGGCATCCTGCACCAGCACGAACGTGGCGCCCCAGATGGCCGCGATGCCGACGAGCGCGAGCTCGGCGAGACGGGCGCGGCCAGGTCGAGTTTCAGCCACGCCGATCGGCGGCGCCGGCGAGGAGCTCGCGGGCAGCCGTCGCCACGGCCGCCGGTGCGATCTCGCGCATGCACCGGAAGTGCCCGAGAGGGCACGCCGGACGCCCGACGTGCGTGCACGGGCGGCAGGGGAGCCCCGCCACCCCCACGACGCGGGACGCCGTGCCATAGGGCGCGAAGCCGAACTGCGGGACGGTCGAGCCGAAGAGAGCGACGACGGGCACGCGCATCGCGGCGGCGAGGTGTGCAGCACCGGAGTCGTTGGCGAGGAGCAGGTCGCACCGCGCCAGCACGGCGGCGGCCTCCAGCAACTCGAGGCGGCCGGCGAGGTCCAGGACCGGCACGGCCGCCGAGGCCAGGGCTCGCATCACGCCCGCCGCCGCCTGCCGGTCCTCGGCCGATCCGAGCACGGCCACGCCGCGGTCCCCCCCGCGCGCGAGCTCGTGCGCCGCGGAGGCGAAGGACTCGGCGGGCCACCGTTTGGTGGCCCACCGCGCCCCCGGAGCCACCGCGACCCAGCGCCCGGCGCCGCTGGCCAGCAGGGCCTCCGCCGTCCGCTCCGCCTCGTCCCCCACGACGAGCTCCAGACCGTTGCCGTCCGGCCGCATCCCCAGCGCCTCGACCGCGCCGAAGTACTTCTCCGCGACAGAGGGCGGCGGCTGCGGGTAGCGGTCGACTCCGGCGCGCACGAGCAGGTGGCGCCGGGCGTAGTCCTTCCGGTATCCGAACGCCCGCTCGGGCCGCAGCAGAGCGCGGAACACACGGCTGCGCGGGCTGGCCTGCAGGTCCACGAGCCAGAGCGAGCCGCCCTCGCGGATCCGGCCGGCGAGCGTCCGCACCTTCGTCGAGAGGACGCCGGCCAGTCGCGCCGACTCCACCTCCCCGCCCGCGCCGTCCAGCGGCCACGTCAGCACTTCGTCGAGCCGCGGGTTCAGACGCAGCAGCTCGGCGTAGGCGGGCTTCACCAGAAACCGCAGCCGGGCGCCCGGGTACTCCCGCCGGAGCACCCGCACGAGCGGTGTGGCGAGCAGCACGTCTCCGATGGAGCTCAGGCGCAGGACGAGGATTTGTGAGGGTCGGTCCACGCTCCTATACTTTGCCACGAGTCTTCCCGCCGCGCCCTTCGCCCGCTGAGTCTATGCCCGTCGCCACCGACAAGAAACGCATCCTCTGGGTCGACGACGAGATCGACGGCCTGCGCTCGCACATCCTGTTCCTCGAGCAGAGGGGCTACGTGGTGGAGACCGCACCCAACGGAGAGGACGCGCTGGAGCTGGTCGAGCGCGGTGACTTCGACATGGTGCTGCTCGACGAGCAGATGCCGGGCCAGAGCGGGCTGGCGGTCTTCCACGAGATCCGCGAGCGCTCGCCTTCGCTGCCGGTGGTCATGATCACCAAGAGCGAGGAGGAGTCGCTCATGGATCGGGCGATCGGGCAGCGGCTGGACGACTACCTCGTCAAGCCCGTGAACCCGAACCAGGTGCTCTCCGTCCTGAAGAAGCTCCTGGAGGGCGAGCAGATCCGGCACCAGCGGATCGCGCAGGACTTCTCGCACCGCTATCTCGGGCTCGAGGAGCAGCGCAAGACCGTCTCGGACTGGCGCGGCTGGGTGGAGGCCTACCGCGAGCTGCTGTCCTGGGAGCTCCGGCTGATCGAAGCCGGCGAGCGGGGCCTGCTTGCGTCCCTCGAGGACCTCCAGCGCGGCTACTCGAGCGACTTCGCGGCGTGGTACGCGCGCGCCTTCCCGGAGTGGGTGCGGTCGCGCCAGGACGGGCGCGCCGCGCCCGCCGGGGCGCCGCCGCTGTCCATGGACGTGATCCCCCAGGCCGTGCTCCCGCTCCTGCGCGAGGGCAGGCGGGTGCTGTTCGTGATCGTCGACTGCCTGCGCCTGGACCAGTGGCTGGCGATCGGCGACGCGCTCTCGGGCCTGTACGAGATGGAGGAGGCGTTCTACTTCTCGATCATCCCCTCGGCCACGCCCTTCTCCCGCAACGCGATCTTCAGCGGACTGCTTCCGCGCGAGATCGCGCGCCGTCACCCGCAGTACTGGCGCGACGTGCGTGACGAGGGCAGCCTGAACCTCCACGAGCGGGAGCTGCTCGCCGGCCAGCTGACCCGCCATGGCGTGGACGCCGAGGCGCTGAACTACCAGAAGGTCTTCACCGCCGAGGAGGGGACGCAGGTCGAGCGCAAGCTCGCGAACCTGCTCCAGGCCCCGTTCACTGCGCTGGTCTTCAACTTCATCGACATCCTGACGCACGGCCGCTCCGAGAGCGACATCCTGAAGGAGATCGCGCCCGACCAGGAGGCCTTCCGCTCGCTGACGCGCTCGTGGTTCCTGCACTCGTCGCTGCGCGCGGTGCTGGAGCAGGCCGCGCGACTCGGCGTGACGGTCGTGCTGACGTCGGACCACGGCTCGGTGCACTGTCTGCGGCCGGCGACCGTCTACGCCAAGCGCGACGCCACCGAGAACCTGCGCTTCAAGTTCGGCGACGGGGTCCGCTCGGACGAGCCGTCGGCGTTCGTGGCGAAGAGCGGCGCGGACGTGGGCCTCCCCGACATGGCCCCGGGGACGAACTTCCTGTTCGCGACCGAGGACTACTACCTCGTCTATCCCACGAAGCTGCGCGAGTACCAGAGCCGCTACTACGGGAGCTTCCTGCACGGCGGGATCTCGCTCGAAGAGATCGTGCTTCCGCTGGTCACGCTCACCGCGCGCTGAGACGCCTCGCGTGAACGTGCTCGTGATCCAGCTCCGCCGCGTGGGCGACGTCCTGATGACCACCCCCGCCCTGCGGGCGCTCAAGTCGCGCTTTCCGCAGGCCGAGATCACCTACGTCTGCGAACGGCCGTTCAGTCCGGTGCTGCGCGCCAACGCCGACGTGGACACCCTGCTGCCGCTCGAAGCCGGCGCCGGGCTGAAGGAGCGGCTGCGACTGGCGGCCACGCTGCGCGAGCGCGGGTTCGACCTGGCCCTCGACTTCGAGGGCTCCGGCGTGAGCGCGGCCCTGACCGCGGCGTCCGCCGCGACGCGCCGCGTCGGGTACCGGGGCCGCGTGCGCGCCGCCGCCTATACGGACCGCGTGGATGCCGAGCCGCTGCGACGCGGCTCGCTCGCCGCCGAGAAGCTCGCGCTGCTCGCACCGCTGGGGATCGACCCGCGCACGGTGGGGGCCCGGCCCACGCTGGCCGTCGACGCTCGCGCGCGCGAGTGGGTGGCGCGCTCGCTCGAGGCCGCCGGCGTGACGAGCGCCACCTTCCTGCTCACCGTCGCGCCCTGGGCCCGCAGCTCGGAGGCCGCGTGGCCGCTCGAGCGGTTCGCCGGGCTGCTGGACCTGCTCGCCGGGAGCTTCGAGTTGGAGACGGTGCTGCTCCTGCGTGCGGGGGACGATCCGCTCGCGGAGCGGCTGGGGCGGCTCACGCGCGTGCCCCTCTTCCAGCTGAGCACGCCGCCCTCGCTCCTCCAGCTCGCCGCGCTCCTCGATCGCGCGGACCTGCACGTGGGCAACGAGAACGCCCCGCGCCACATGGCGGCGGCGCTGGGGACAGCGACGCTCACCCTCTACGCGCCCGGCGCGCGGCGGAGGTGGTCCTCGCCCGGCGACCCGCTGCAGCCGGGGCTCGAGCCGGACGTGGACGGCGCGACCCGGCCCGCTTCGGCCGCGCTCGGAACCGGGAGCGGGCCGGCCTCCCCGGCCACGGCTGAAGCCGGTCCGGCGATCTCCCGCATCGCGGCCGAAGCGGCCTTCGAAGCCGTCCTCGCCCTGAAGGCCTACCTGCCCCGCCTCGGCGCGGCGCGGCGGACCGCGGTCGCCGACGTCCCAGCGGCGGGCCCCGAGTCGCCGCACCCGGGCACGGCCGAGGAGAGCCCCACCGCCTCCCACAGCGGACGGGGAGCCGCGTGACACTGTACCTGCGCCTGCTGCGCTACGTCTGGCCACACCGGACACTCGCCGTCGCCAGCTTCCTGATCATGGTGGTCTACGCCGTCCTCGATGGCGTGAGCTGGGTGCTCTTCGTGCCGTTTCTGCGCATCCTCTTCGGGGAAACACCCTCCGGACGGCCGGCGGGGGGCGGCGCCTTCGCCGACCAGGCGCAGCCCGCGGCGGGACTCGTCGGGGGTGGAGCCGACGGACCGCTGGCCACCTTCGAGCGCCTGAAGGCGGAGGCGATGGGCGCGCTCACCGGCGACTCCCGGCTCGAGACCCTCACCTACGTGTGCCTCGCGATCCTCGCCGCGTTCTTCGTCAAGTCGCTCGCGAACTACGCGCAGCTCGTCCTGCCGCGGGTCCTCGAGGAGCGCGCCGCGCGCGACCTGCGCAACGCCGTATTCGAGCACCTGCACCGGCTGTCGCTCCCCTTCTTCCAGCGCGTGCGCAGCGGCAAGCTCGTGAACGTGGTCGTGAGCGACATCGGACGCATCAAGCCCATGTTCTCGCTGGGCGTGCACCGGCTGGCGCAGAAGATCCTCGAGGCCTTCGTCGCGCTGGCCGTGCTGCTCTACGTCAGCTGGCGGCTGACGCTGGTCACGCTGCTGGTCGTCCCGCCGCTGATCTTCATCGTGATGCAGGTGGCGCGCCGCATGCGCGTGTACAACCGCCGCGCGATGACCGAGTTCGCCGAGCTCACGAGCAAGGTGCAGGAGAACATCTTCACGATGCGCGTGATCAAGGCGTTCACCGCCGAGCCGCGCGAGGTGCGCCGCTTTCGCCAGGACAACCGCGCGTACTATCGAACCGCGCTGAAGGCCAGCAAGTACGGCGTGATCGGCACGCCGCTCTCGGAGTTCGTCGTAGCCGCGGGCGTGATCCTGATCCTCTGGTACGGGGGCTACCTCGTGCTCGTGGGCGGCCGGTTGGAGCCGGAGATGTTCTTCCTGTTCCTGGCGTTCACGATCAAGCTGAACGGGCCCATGAAGTTCCTGAGCCAGTTCAACGAGATCATCCAGCCCGCGCTCGCCGCCGCGGAGCGCCTGTTCGGCGTGCTCGACACCGTTCCGGACGTGGTCGAGCCGGCCAGCCCCGTGCACGTCTCGGGGTTCCACGACCGGATCGTCTACGAGGACGTGTCGTTCGGCTACGAGGGGGCCCCCCCGATCCCCGTCCTGCGCGGCGTGGACCTCGAGATCCGGCGTGGGGAGGTGGTGGCGCTGGTGGGGCCGAGTGGGGCGGGCAAGTCCACCCTGGTGGACCTGCTGCCGCGCTTCTACGACCCGACTTCGGGACGCATCCTCCTGGACGGCGCCGACCTGCGCCGGCTCGCCCTGCGGGACCTGCGCGGACTGCTCGGGATCGTCACCCAGGAGACGCTGCTCTTCCACGACACCGTGCGCAACAACATCGCCTACGCGCGTCCCGACGCCTCCGACGCGGCCGTACTCGACGCCGCGCGCGCGGCGAACGCCGAGGGCTTCATCGAAGCGCTCCCGGAGGGCTTCGACACCGTCCTGGGTGAGCGCGGCCTGCGGCTCTCGGGCGGCGAGCGCCAGCGGATCGCGATCGCCCGGGCGCTCCTGAAGAACCCGCCGATCCTGATCCTGGACGAGGCCACGTCCTCCCTGGACAACACCTCCGAGCGGCTCGTGCAGGAGGCGCTCATGCGGCTCATGCGCGAGCGCACGACGATCGTGATCGCGCACCGGCTCTCGACCGTGCGCCATGCGGACCGGATCGTCGTGCTCGCCGGCGGCCGGGTCGTGGAACAGGGCTCGCACGCGGAGCTCCTCGCGCGCGGCGAGCTGTACCGCGAGCTCCACGACGCGCAGTTCCGTGAGCCGGCGCCCCTCGCCCCGCCCGCAGAGCCTTCCGCCGAGCTGGTCGTCCCCGGCCACCCCGCCTCGCGCTAGCGGCCCTGTGAGCGTGCGCCGGCGACCGCCCGGCCCTCCGCCGCGGCGGCCGTCGCGGCCGTTCTACGCCAGGCGCAGCCTGAACGTCGAGACCTACGACGCCCGGGTGAAGGCCGAGGGCACCGCCATCGACGGCGACGTCGCGTTCTACCTGGACCAGGCCCGCCGCGCGGGAGGGCCGGTCCTGGAGGCCGGCGCCGGCACGGGGCGGATCGCGTGGCCGCTCGCGCGGGCGGGCTTTCGGACGGTCGCGCTCGAGCGCTCAGCGGCCATGCTGCGGGTCGCCCGCGGCAAGGCCCACGAGCATCCCGCGGACGTGCGGCGGCGTCTGCGGTTCGTGCGCGGTGACATACGCCGCTTCGAGCTGGGGCGCCGCTTCCCGCTGGTCCTGGTCACCTTCCGCACGTTCCAGATGCTCCTGACGCCGGCGGACCAGCGCGCCGCGCTGGCCACCCTGCGCCGCCATCTCACGCGCGGGGGCACGCTCGTGCTGGACCTCTTCGATCCCCGGCTCGACTGGTGCCACCCCGCCGCCGATCCCGCCGATGCGGCGGCGAGGGCCCGGGCCGCCGCCCGCTCCTCCGCCTGCCTCAGGCGCGAGACGCTGAGGCACCCCGAGACCCACAACGTCGTGCAGGTGCGCGTGGTCTCGAACGACCCCGATCCGCTGACGCAGGTGCTCACGCAGGTGTGGCGCTTCACGGAGCGCGGCGCGGACGGGCGCATCCTGCGGCGCGAGGAGGAGACCCTCCGGCTGCGCTGGACGCACCGGCAGGAGATGCGCTGGCTCCTCGAGCTCGAGGGATTCGAGGTCGAGGCCGAGCACTCGGACTTTCACGGCTCGCCCCCCGCCTACGGCCTGGAGCAGGTCTGGATCGCGCGCCGGCCGCGCTGACCGGCGCCGGCGACCTGCTGGAGGACGCCGGCCTCGCGCAGCGTCTGGGCGAGGCGGCGCTGCGCGCCAGCTCGCGATACACCTGGGACCGCGCCGCGGAGGGTGCGGAGGCAGTCTATCGCGAGGTGCTCGCCCGTCACCACTCCGTCTCCGGCCTGGTCCTGCGGGGCCGTGCCGCTGCTCCTCCGCTGAGCGCCTCGTCCACCGCCCGGAGTACGTCGGCGAGCGCGAGGTCGCGCACGTTGCCGCGGCCCCGAGCGTGCACCGCGCGCACGTCTCCCGGCGGCTGCCAGAGCCGGGGATCGCCCGATCCGTAGAGTCCCACCACGGGTGCTCCGACCGCGGCCCCGACGTGCAGCACGCCGGTGTCCGGGCAGACCAGCAGTCGCGCGCGCGCCAGGAGGGCCGCCACCTCCTCCAGTCGCAGGGATGGCAGGAGATCCCGCGCCGGGACTCCCCGCGCGGCGAACCAGGCGCGCGTGGGCTCCTCGCTGGGCCCGAAGGAGAGCAGGGCCCGGAGACGGTGGCCGCGCGCGCGCCCCAGCACCGTCAGGAAGTCCTCGAGCGGCCAGCGGTTGTGGACCTGCTTGCTGCCGGGATGCACGACGCAGAACGGCTCTCCCGGCCCGACTCCCGCGTCCGAGAGGGCTCGCGCGGCCCTGCGCTCGGCCTCGGCTCCGGGGACGAGCTCGAGGCGGCGGTCCAGGACCTCGACGCCGAAGGGGCGCAGCGTTCCCGCGCAGAGCTCGATCTGGTGCGCTCCGGCGGCGGCCGAGAACGGGACCAGCAGGTTGTAGGCGGCGTTCGTGTGCGGCAGCCCGAACGCCGCGCCGTCGTAGCGGATGCGCAGCGGCGCCCCCGAGAGCCGCGCCAGCACGTCGAGCGTGGCGTGGCACGTCAGGCTCTCGAGCGTGACGCAGGCATCCGGCGACCACGCCCGCAGCTCGCCTACCAGTCCGCCGAAGCGCAGCGCCTTGGGGCCGCGCTCGAGCACGAACAGGCGAGCGAGGTGCGGGTTGTGGCGCCAGACCGCGGCGTTGCGCCAACCGGCCACCATCGCCAGCTCCAGGTCCGGGAACGTTCGGTGCAGCGCACGCACCGCAGGCGTGGAGATCAGGGCGTCGCCGAGCGTGTTCAGCTCGCGCAGGAGCAGCACCCGGCCCGCACCCGGGAGGCCGGCGCTCCGCTGGGGTGGGAGCGCCCGGCCGATGGCGAGCAGCGGGTAGAGCGCCCGCTTGGGGCGGTGGCGCAGCGCGCGGCGCAGGCGCTTGCGCAGCGAGCGCGCCCGCCGCAGAGGCGGCGCGGAGGCCGGCGGGCCCGCGGCGCCCTCCGGCATCACGCCGGGCTCTCCGTCTTCTCCGCCGGTGGGCGTCGGAGGTCGCCGGCGACGAGCTCCGCGAAGCGGCCGGCCCGCGCGGCGTCGAGCGCGGCCTCGTAGCCCGACACCATGTTCTGGATCGTGAACGCCGCCTGCACGCGCGCGCGCGCCGCGGCCCCGCGCCGCGCGCGCAGGCCGGGAGCGGCGAGGGACTCGTCCAGCGCCGCCGCGAGCGCGGCCGGGTCGTCCGGCGGCACGAGCCAACCCTCGACGCCTCCGCGCAGGAGCTCGGGGATGCTGGCGGCGCGCGCCGCCACGACCGCCCGGCCGCAGGCCATCGCCTCGGCCACGGCGAGGCCGAACGACTCCTGGCGCGAGGGTAGCGCCACGACGTCGCAGCCGTTGTAGGCGCCGCGCGGGTCGTCCTCGAAGCCGGTGAAGCGGGCCTCGACCCCGAGCTCGGCTGCGAGGCGCCGGAGCTCCCCCGCGTCGGCGCCCTCGCCGACGAACACCACCCGGGGACGCCGGAGCGCCCGCGCCGCCGCGGCCAGGAGGACGTGCTGCGCCTTGCGCCCCAGGTCGAGCTGCCCGACGCAGCCCACCAACGGCTCGTCCGGCCGCAGGCCGTGGGCCGCCCGCCAGCGGCGGCCCCCGGCCGCGTCGGGCGCGAAGCGCGTCGCATCCACCCCGTTGTGGACCACCGTCACCGGCCGCGCCCCGGGCACCCGCTCGAGCAGCAGGTCCCGCGCGAAGGCGGACGGCGTCACGCAGCCTGCCACCCAGCTGCGAAGGAGCCGGCGCTCCAGGCGCTTGCGGCGAGACCCCGCCGGTCGACCGACCGCGGCCGCCGAGCCGGCCCGGCCCGGCGCGGGCGGGAGCCGCCGCGCCACCTCGGCGTAGCGGTGGACGTGCGGCACGGAGAGCAGCCGGGCGGAGACCGCTCCGAACTTGAGGTCCCGGCCCAGGTTCGTGAGCAGCGCCTCGGCTCGCGCCCGCCGCAGCGCGCGTGCCACGCCGGCGTGCGTGCGCGGATCGCCCTCGCCCCGCAGGCGGGAGTGCACCACGCGCACGCCGGCGGCGCCGACCAGACGCTCCGACAGCGCGCTGCCGGAGCGGCAGAGCAGCGTGACCTCGTGCCCCCGGGCGGCCAGGCCCTGGGCGAGCGCGTGGAACACGACCTCGCCGCCGTGCCAGGCCTCGTAGGAGCTGAGCAGCGCCATCCTCACCGGCGTCTCCAGGGGCGGCGCCGGTTCCCCTCCCCGGCGAGCTCCGCGAGGATCCCCTGCACCTCGCCCGCGGCGCGGTCCCAGTTGAACCGGCGCAGCACGGCGTCGCGCCCCCCGCCTCCCAGCCGGGCGGCGAGCCCGGGATCGGCCAGGAGCGCCCGCATCGCGCGCGCCAGATCCGCCGACGAGGCGGGATCGACGAGGATGCCGGTCTCGCCCTCGAGCACGGCGTCGGCCACCCCGCCCGAGCGGCCGCCCACGACGGGCAGCCCCGTGGCGCTCGCCTCGAGCAGGACGAGCCCGAAGCCTTCCACCTCGTCGCCGGCCTCGCGGCGGCTCGGCAGCAGGAAGAGCTCCGCCGCGCGGTAGAGCGCGGGCAGCTCGTCGTCGGCCACGTCGCCGAGGAAGAGCACGCGCCCCGCGAGATCCGCACTCGAGGCGCGCCGGCGCAGGTCCTCGTTCCGGGGGCCTGCGCCCGCGACCACGTAGACCAGATCCGGGAACTCCCCGGCGAGCGACGCCACGGCTTCGAGCGCGGCGTCCATTCCCTTTCGCGCCTCGAGTCGCCCGACGGTGAGCGCCACCCGACGCGCTTCGAGCCCCAGCCGCGCCCGGAGCTCGCGCACGCCGTCGTCTCCGGGATGGAACCGCAGCGGGTCGGCGCCCGGGTGGACGACGTGCACGCGCTCGGCAAGCTCGGGCGCCCCCGCCGCGCGGCCCAGCTCCCGGGCCTCGTCCGCGGTGAAGCGGCTGTTGGCGACCACGGCACCCGCCGCCCGCAGCAGGTGTCCCGCGAGGGCGCGGTAGAGCGGCGAACGCTCCACCTTCGCCCGCTCCTTCAGCACGTCCTTACCGTGCACCAGCAGGGCGAAGGGCAGGGCCTCCAGCCGCCGGAGTGCGGCGGCCACGCCCCCGGCCGGTCGCAGCGTCCCGGCCAGGGCCACGTCGAACCCGCCGTCGCGGACCCGCCGCCGGGCAGCGAGCGTCCAGCGCACGAGCCCCGGGAGGCGCGACGACTCGCGGAAGCCCATCGGAAGCCTGCGCACCGGATGCGGGAACACGTCCCGCCAGCCGGCAGGCGCGCGCACGGTGGAGACCTCGACCGCTCCCGCCGGAAAGGGCGCCAGCAGGCTCGCGTGCAGCTCGGCGATGCCCCCGCGGTCCGGCTTCCAGTCGGCGCTCAGGAACAGCGTCCTCACCGCGGTTGGGTGCGCGGCGGCGCGAAGGTGCCGGCGGGACGACGGCGCAACGGCGCGCGCCGACTCGGCGG
>JBHENL010000153.1:0-8493 GCA_046262075.1 Gemmatimonadota bacterium | reverse complement strand
CCCGCCGTCAGCGGGACGTCGACGACGCCCGCGGGTGCGGCTCCCGGCGAGCGCGCCCCGGGCGTCTGCCCGGCGCCGGTCGCGGAGACCGCCGATTCCTGTGCATCGAGGAAAGGACCGCGGGCCGCGAGGAGGGCCGGCACCGCGAGGGCGATCGGGAGGAGCGCCCGCGCCGCGACAGCGAGCGGCCCCTCCCGCGCCGTCTCACGCCGCATGCCGGACGACCTCGCCGATGGCGAGCAGCATGGGACCGAACGTGAGCGCGACCGTGATGAAGATCTCGACCGCGAGCGTCGTGTTTGGGGAGCGGGTCATGCCTTCCTCCGAGTGCGTCGTGTCTGGGGCCCACATCCGGAACCCGTCGAGCGTCTCTGATGCGAGGCTCGTGCCACACCACGCGCAAGCTGATAAGTACTTGTCATCATTCTAGTTGTGTGATCGAGCCGGCCGTGGTCCGCTTCTCCAGCGAGGCTCTGGTGTTCGCTCGTGGGATGGGGCTTTCCCGGAAGCGGTCCGGGAATCCGCGCGGCCGCCGGCGAGCGTCCCCGACGCTCTGGCGCAGGCCCAGCCGGTGGATGCGTATTCCCGCCGATCCGCACGCGGCCGTTGCCCGCCATGAGGGCTCGCGGCCGACCCGCGAACCTCCAGACGCGAGGCGGTGCAGGTGATCCGAACCCCGTTCATCAACTCTCCCGGGCCCCACCACGCGGGCCGCGCGCGCCCGCTGGCCGTGTCGCTGCCGCTCCTCGTGTGCGCCGCCGTCGCCGCCTGCACGCAGGCCGACCCGCCGCCGTCCGTCGCGGCGGACTCGACGCCCCCCGCCGCAGCCGCGGAGGGCACCGCCGACGGCTCATCGGCGCAGGAGCCCGATTACACGCTCTCCGCCGATCGCACGCACAACCGCTTCAGCCGCACGATCGCCCCCACGCTGCGAGTGCCCTCGGGCGCGGTCGTCGAGGTGTTCACGAAAGAAGCGACCGACGGTCAGCTCTCGCCGGAGTCGACGGCGGACGACCTGGCGGCGCTCGACTTCGATCCGATCCACCCGCTCACCGGACCGGTCTACGTGGAGGGCGCGGAGCCGGGTGACGTGCTCGCGGTGACCCTGCACGAGATCGAGCTCGGAGACTGGGGCTGGGCCGCCGTCGTGCCCGGCTTCGGGTTCCTGGCGGAGGAGTTCCCCCAGCCGTGGCTTCGCACGTGGCGCTTCGAGGGCGGCCAGGACGTCGTGCGCTTCGCCGACGGCGTCGAGCTGCCGCTGCGGCCGTTCCCCGGCGTGATGGGCGTGGCTCCCGCGACGGACTCCCTGCTGGTGACGATCCCTCCCCGCGCAAACGGCGGGAACATGGACAACCACCACCTGGTCGAGGGCACGACCGTGTACTTCCCGGTGTTCGTGCCCGGCGCGCTCTTCTCCGTCGGCGACACGCACGCGGTGCAGGGCGACGGCGAGGTATCCGGGACCGCGATCGAGGCGCCGATGCGGATCGTCTACGAAGTGAACGTAGTGAACGAGGGCCGCCGGATTCCCGAGCCCCAGTACGAGACCGACGACTACTACGCCGTGACGGCGTTCGCCACGACCCTGGACGAGGCCGCGAAGAAGGCGACACGGTACATGATCGATTACCTGGTCGAGGCGCGAGGCATGCACCGGACGGACGCATACGTGCTCTGCTCGCTGGCGGGCGACCTGAAGATCTCCGAGGTCGTCGACGTCCCGCACGTGCTCGTGAGCATGCACATGCCGAAGGGGATCTTCACGAACTGATGCGCCTGCTGATCCTCGGGCGGACCAGCGAGGAAGCCGCGCGGGACAGCTCCGCGATCGCCTGACGTACGACCCGGTCGGGGGTCCGGCGCCCGCGAGGCCTACTCCTGTCGCAGGGCCCGCATGGGATCGATGCGGGCGGCGCGGCGCGCCGGCAGCACGCTGGCCAGCAACACGGTGCTCGCGAGGACCCCGCAGACCGCGACGTACGTGAGGGGATCGGCCGGGTCCACGCCGAAGAGCAGGCTCGACATGAGACGGGTCAGGAGCAGGGCACCGACGAGCCCGAGCAGGATCCCGAGCGCCGCGAGCCTGCCGGCCTGGCCCACCACCATCCGGAGCAGGTCCCCGGGGCGCGCGCCGAGCGCCGCGCGCAACCCGATCTCGGCGGTCCGCTGGGCCACGCCGTGCGCGGTCAGTCCGTAGGTCCCCACCAGGGCGAGCAGCAGACCGAGGCCGGCGAAGCCGGCGAACAGGAACGTGCTGAGCCGGCTACCCCCCAGCGCATCCGCCATCAGCGCGTCGAGCGATCGGATCTCCGCCACGGGCTGATCCGGGTCGATGCGCCGCACCTCCGTGCGCACCGCCGCCGCGAGCGCGAGCGGATCCCCGGCGGAGCGCACCACGACCTGCATGCTCGAATACGGGAACTGCGCGACGGGCAGGTAGATCTCCATGTAGGGGTCGGTGGCGGGGCCGGAGTGCCGCACGTCCCCCACGACGCCGACGATCTCGACCGGCACCTCCTCGTCCCACGAGTAGGTGAGACGCTTGCCGACGGCACTCTCCCCGGGCCAGAACCGTCGCGCGAGGCCTTCGGCCACGATCGCGACGTTCGGCCGGCCGGCCGCGTCGGCCGCGGCGATGCCCCGTCCCTCCTTCAGCGGGATTCCCATGGCCTGGAAGTATCCCGGCGTCACCGCGCGCATGTCGCCCCCCGGCTCCTCACCCGCCGGCGGCGCGGGCTGCCCCTCGATCGCGATGCTGGTCGCAGATCGCTGCCCGCTGAGGGGAAGAAAGCTGATCGCCCCGACCGCGCGCACTCCGGGGAGCGCCGCGAGCTGCCGCTCGAGCTGCTCGAAGAACGCGAGCTGCTTCGAGGCCTCCGGGTAGCGGCCCTCGGGAAGCGCGAGCTCCGCCGCCATGACGTGCTCCGTCGAGAAGCCGGGCTCGACCTGCAGCAGCTCGCGAAAGCTCCGCGCCGTCAGCCCGGCCCCCGCCAGGAGCACGAGCGCCAGAGCCAGCTCTCCGACCACGAGCGCGCTGCGGAACGCTCCAGTCCGCCGTCCCGTACCGGCCCGGCCGCCTTCCTTCAGCGCGTCCTGGACGTTGGCGCGCGTCGCTGCGAGCGCGGGCAGCCACCCGAATGCAAGGCCGGTGAGCACCGAGACGCCGGTCGCGAACGCCAGCACCCGCAGATCGAGGGTGACCTCGTCGAGACGGGGGATCGGCAGGTCCGGCGGCACGAGCCCAACCAGGGCGCGGGTGAGCCAAACTCCGAGCAGCAGGCCGGCGGCGCCGCCCAGGAGCCCGAGCAGCAGGCTCTCGGTCAGGAGCTGGCGCGAGAGCCTGGCCCGCGTGGCGCCGAGCGCCGCGCGCACGGCGATCTCGCGCGCCCGCGAGCTTGCGCGCGCGGCGAGCAGATTGGCCACGTTCGCGCACGCGATCAGCAGCAGGAACCCGACCGCGCCGAGCAGCACGAACAGGGCGGGACGCGCCTCCCCGGCCAGGTCCGACTGGAGCGACACGGCGTGCGCCGTCCAGTTCGCGTCGATCTCCGGGAACGCCGCGGCGCGCGCCGCCGCGATGCTCGCCATCTCCCCGTCCGCGGCGGCCACGCCGACGCCGGGCGCCAGACGTCCGAGCACCCGCAGGAAGCGCCCGCCGAAGGTTCGGCTCTCGGGCCCGAACCGGAACGGGATCCACACCTCGGCCGCGGGCTCCACGAAGCGGAAATCGCGCGGCAGGACTCCGACAACGACGTGCGCCTCTCCGTCGAACAGCAGCGTCTCGCCGACCACGTCCCGCCCGCCGAAGCGGCGCTGCCAGATGCCGTGGCTCAGGACCGCGACGTCGGCGCCGTCTTCCCGCTCGTCCGCTGCCTGGAGGAGGCGCCCCGCGACGGCCCGCGCGCCCAGCAGCCGGAACACATCGGGCGAGGCGAAGCGCGCCGTCACGGACTCGGACGCGCCGCCGTCTCCGGCCAGGACCATCCGGCCCTCGGCGAACGCCGCCATGCCGTCGAACGAGCGCGCCTCGTCGCGCCAGGCGAGGAAGTTCGCCGGCGATACGTGGTTGCGGGGCTCGTCACCGTCCATCCGCTCCTCCCAGAGCATGACGAGCCGCTCGGGCTCGGCGAACGGCAGCGGCCGCAGGAGCACGGCGTTCACCACGCTGAAGATCGCGGTGTTGGCGCCGATGCCGAGTGCGAGCGTGAGGATGCACACGGCGGTGAAGCCGGGGCTCTGATGGAGCGTTCGCAGCGCGAAGCGGAGGTCCTGGATCACGGTGTCCTCTCGGGGGTGGGATTCTCGCCGGCAGACCGCAGCGATGGGGTGGCGACCGGCCGCCGTTGTCGCGGCTCTCGAGGAGCGGCTCGCGCTAGCGCTCCGCGCGCTCAAGGCCCGCCTGCGCGGGGTGGACGAGCCCGCGCCGTTCCGCGAGCGGCTCCTCGGCACCGCCGTCGAGATCCAGCTGGCCGGCGTCCGCGTCCGCGTCGCCTCGCTGCGGGACCTGATGCGGATGAAGCGTGCGGCAGGCCGCCCGAAGGACCGGATCGAGCTCGAGATCCTCGGCGCCCTCCAGGAGGAGATCGAAGCCGGCGAGCAGGAGTCGGGCTGAGAGGTCGGTCACTCGGAGCGGAGGGCGGTGGAGGGGTCCACGCGCGCGGCGCGCCAGGCAGGCAGGCCGCTGGCCAGGAGACCGACGCCGGCCAGCAGCGCGGCGACGGCGGCGAACGTCGCGGGATCGGCGGGCTCGATCCCGAAGAGCAGGCCGCGCAGGGAGCGCGCGAGGAACAGGGCGAGGAGGGCGCCCGCACCGAGACCGAGCCCTACCAGCGCCATCGCGTGGCCCACGACGTGTCGCAGCACGTCGGCGGCGCGGGCGCCGAGGGCCATGCGAATGCCGATCTCGCGCGTGCGGCGGCCCACGAGGTAGGCGAGCACGCCGTAGAGCCCGATCGCCGCGAGCAGGAGCGCCGCCGCCGCGAAGGCCGCGACGGTTGCCGTCATGAAGCTGCGCGGGGCGAGGGTGCTCGACAGCTTGGCGGCCACGCTGCCGGCCTCCACGAGCGTGGCATCGGGCTCCGCCCGCAGGAGCTCCCGGCGCACGCTCGAAAGCAACGCCTCCGGGCGATCCCCCCGCACCACGAGGTACGTCGTGGCCCAGGGGCTCATGGTGTACGGCAGGTAGGCGACGGGCTCCGGCGCCTGATCGAGCGAGAGGTGCTGGACGTTCTGTGCGACGCCCACGACCTCGCCCGAGACGGGCTCCCCGAAATCCGATCGCCCGGCCGAGGCCCTGAAGAGCGTCAGACGCCGGCCCAGCGCCTCGCCGTCCGGCCAGTAGCGGTCGGCCAGCGCCTGGCTCACCACTACCGCGGCGACGCCCGAACGGCTCATGTCGGCGGCGCGGAGGGAGCGGCCGCGCAGCACGGGGATCCCCATCGTCTCGAAATAGCCCTCGCTCACCGCGCGCAGCCCCACCGATTCCCGCGGCTCTGGAGTCTCGCGGCCCTCGATCTCCACGGGACTGAACATGGAGGTGCCGCTCATCGGCAGGTTGTTGACGAGCGCCACCGCCTGCACCCCCGGCAGCGGCGCGACCGCGTCCACCAGCTCCCGGTAGAGCGAGAGAACGTCGCTGGCCGGATCGTCGAAGGCGGGTGAGGGCGGCAGCACCCGCACGGCCAGAAGACCCTCGGGTCGGAAGCCGGGGTCCACTCGCCCGAGATTTCGGAAGCTGTCGATCATGAGACCGGCGCCCACCAGCAGGGCGGCCGCGAGAGCCACCTCGGCGATCACCAGCGTTGCCCGGACCCTCCCGGCCCGCCGGCCCTCGCCCCCGCGCGCGCCCTCCTGCAGCGCCGCCGCGGGCGCGCCGGCGGCGGCATGCAGGCCCGGGGCGACACCGGCCAGCAGCCCGGTCAGGAGCGACACGGCAGCCGTGAAGCTCAGCACGCGCCCGTTCACCGCCACCTCGTCGAGTCGCGGCAGGAGGTCCGCCGCGGCGGCCGAGAGCTCGGCGCCGCGCCCCAGCCGCACGAGCAGGTCCACACCCCATGCGGCGGCCGCGAGGCCCAGGATCCCGCCGAGCAGCGCCACCGCGCCCGCCTCTGCCGCGAGCTGCCGCGCCAATCGCAGCCGCCCGGCACCGAGCGCGACCCGGACCGCGAGCTCGCGACGGCGGGACGTCGCGCGAGCCAGGCACAGGTTGGCGACGTTCACGCACGCGATCAGCAGCACGAGCCCCACGGCGCCGAGAAGGACCAGCAGCTGCGGGCGGGCAGCCCCGGTGACATCGTCGGAGAGCGGGATCGTGACGGGGGCCCAGCCGGCGTTCTCCCTCGGGTGCTCCGCGGCGAGCGCGCCCCCGATCCTCTGGAGCTCCGCACGGGCGCGGTCGAGGCTGGTGCCCGCCTGCAAGCGGGCCACCACCCGGCTGTCGACGTGAACGTCGCGCCGCTCCAGGGCGGGCGTGAGCGGAGCGCTCGCGAGCGGCGCGTAGAGCTCGGCCCACGTGGGATACCCGATCCCGTGCGGGAGCACCCCGACCACGGTGGCGGGGCCTTCGCCGAAGCGCAGCGTGCGGCCTAAGACGCCGGGGTCGCCGCCGAAGCGCTCGCGCCACAGGCGGTGCGTCAGTACGACCACGCGCGCACCGCCTGGCTGCTCCTCTTCGGGGAGGAACCCGCGACCGAGCAGGGGACGCACGCCGAGCACGTCGAGGTAGCCTCGCGACACACGGGCCACGAGCCTGCGCTCGGTGCCGGCCTCCGCGCGCAGCCGTGTCGGCTGCCCGAGCGCGAAGCCGAGACGCCAGGCCGAGCTTTGCGCCCGGTAGTCTTCGAACGTGGGATACGAGGCCAGGCGGCGCTCGCCCTGGGCCCTCTGCTCCGCCAGCAGGAACAGCCTTTCGGGATGAGCGTAGGGGAGCGGCCGGAGCACGACGGCGTCGACGAGGCTGAACACGGCCGTGTTGGCGCCGATCCCAAGGGCCAGCGTCAGGGCCGCCGTCAGCGTGAAGGCCGGGCTCCTCGCGAGCGATCGGATCGCGTAGCGGGCGTCCTGCAGCAGCGTGTCGAGGGAGATCACCGCTAGTCGACGAGCCACCCGTCCTTGAGGTTGATGATGCGATCGCCGTACGCGGCGTTCGCCTCGGAGTGCGTCACCTGGACGATCGTGGCGCCCTTGCCGTTCAGCTTCTTGAACAGCTCCATGATCTCCTTGCCCTGAGCCGAGTGCAGGTTGCCGGTGGGCTCGTCGGCCAGGATCAGCTTGGGGTTGGCGACGACCGCGCGCGCGACCGCGACGAGCTGCTGCTGCCCGCCGGAGAGCTGGCTCGGGAAGAGGTCCTTCTTGCCGACGATCTGGAAGCGATCGAGCACCTCGGCGACGATTCCCTCGGCCTGGGAGCGCTTCACGTTCCGGTAGGAGAGCGGGATCTCGAGGTTCTCCTTCACCGTGAGCGTATCCAGCAGGTGTTACTGCTGGAACACGAAGCCGATGTACCGCTTGTTCACCTCGGCGCGCTTCTTCGGCGGCAGGTGGTGGATGGCGTGCTCGAGGAACCGGTATTCGCCCGTCCAGTCGCTGTCGAGCATGCCCAGGATCGCGAGCAGCGTGGACTTCCCCGCTCCGGAGGGGCCCATGATCGTGACGAACTCGCCCTGCTCGATGTCGAGCGTGATGCGGCGCAGCACGTACGTGCGCCCTGCCCCGACCTTGTAGGACTTCTCGACGTTCCGCAGCTGGATCATCGGTCCCGTGCGGACCGGCGCCTCGACGGTGTCGGACGAGCGCTGGGTGCGGAAGATGCCCATCGGGACCTCGGACGAAGGAGAAAGGCTCGTGCGCCGCGGCCGCGCGGAGCACCGCGAGAGCTACGGCCCCACTAGTCCTGCCGCAGCCCGTACCCGCAAAGCACCTGCCGCATGGCGGCGGCTGCTATTCGCATCGAAGCGCCTGGCCGGGCTCGATCCGCAGCGCCCGGCGCGCCGGGATCCAGCTGGCGAAGAGGGCGACGGTCGCGAGCGACAGCGGGACGAGCAGGAACGTGAGGGGATCGTGCGGGGTCACGCCGAAGAGCAGGCTCTCGAGGAGCCGGGCGAGCAGGAGCGCGCCGACCAGACCCACCCCGATGCCGGCCAGCGCGAGCGCCGCGCCCTGGCCGATGACGCTGCGCAGGATGTCCCGGGGCGCCGCACCCAGGGCGACGCGGATTCCGAACTCCTGGGTGCGCCTCGCGACCGAGTAGGCGATCAGGCCGTAGATCCCGAGGCACGCGAGCAGGATCCGCCGGAATCGGGCCGTGAACCGGGCTGTGCCTCGCGCGCCCGGCGGCGCGATCTTCCCCGCCATGCGTCCCGCCCGCCTGCTCCGCCGTCTGCTCTTTGCCTTCGTGGCGCTCACGCTGCTCGTCGCGGCGTTCCCGACGCTGCGCAGGATGTCCCGGGGCGCCGCACCCAGGGCGACGCGGATTCCGAACTCCTGGGTGCGCCT
>JBHENL010000152.1:0-8254 GCA_046262075.1 Gemmatimonadota bacterium | reverse complement strand
CGATCGCCTCGTACACCCGCGAGCGGCCCGTCACGTCGTCGGACTTGACCGTCAGCATCTCCTGCAGCGTGTGCGCCGCGCCGTACGCCTCGAGCGCCCACACCTCCATCTCGCCGAAGCGCTGACCGCCGAACTGCGCCTTGCCGGCCAGCGGCTGCTGGGTGACGAGCGAGTACGGTCCGATCGAGCGGGCGTGGATCTTGTCGTCCACCAGGTGCGAGAGCTTGAGCATGTAGATGTAGCCCACCGTCACCGGCCGCTCGAACTCGACCCCCGTCTTGCCGTCGCGCAGCCGCTCCTGGCCGCTCACCGGCAGCCCGGCCTCCTCCAGGCGCGCGCGGATCTCCTCCTCCGTGGCGCCGTGGAAGACCGGCGTCGCCACGTACATCCCGAGCAGCTTCGCAGCCCACCCCAGGTGCGTCTCGAGGATCTGCCCCACGTTCATCCTCGACGGCACGCCCAGCGGGTTCAGGCAGATCTCGACCGGAGTGCCGTCGGGCAGGAACGGCATGTCCTCCTCGGGGACGATGCGCGCGACGATGCCCTTGTTGCCGTGCCGGCCGGCCATCTTGTCGCCCACCGCGAGCTTGCGCTTCTGGGCGATGTAGACCTTCACCAGCTGGACCACGCCCGGCGGGAGGTCGTCGGGCTGCGCGATCTTCTCCAGCCGCTCGCGCGTAGCCCCCTGCATCTCCTCGATCATCTCCTCGGCCTTCGCGATCGCCGCCCGCAGGCGCGCGTTCGCGCGTTCGCTCTCGAGCTCCACCGCGTCCACGTTCACGCGCGCCCAGTCGACCTCGGCCAGCGCCTCCGCCTTGAGCTTGGTGCCCGCCTCGAAGAGCGGCTTGCGCGTCTTGCGGTCGGGGAAGGCGGCCACCGTCTGGCCGGTCAGGATCCGCCCGATCGTCTCGTTGCGCGCCGAGAGGACCTTCTTCACTTCACGCTCCTCGTGCCGGCGGGCCTTGTCCCCCTCCAGCTCCTTGTCGCGCATCGTGAGCGGGTCCTTGTGCTGGCGCGAGAAGACCTTCACGTCGATGACCACGCCCTCCATCCCGGGCGGCGCCTTCAGCGACGTGTCCTTCACGTCCTTCGCCTTCTCACCGAAGATCGCGGTCAGGAGCCGCTCCTCGGGGGATAGCTCCTTCTCGCCCTTGGGGCTCACCTTGCCGACCAGGATGTCTCCGGCCTGGATCGCCGCTCCCACGCGCACGATGCCGCGGTCGTCGAGGCTCACCAGCGCCTCCTCGGCGACGTTGGGGATCTCACGCGTGATCTCCTCCTGGCCGCGCTTCGTGTCGCGCACGTGGAGCTCGAGCTCCTGGATGTGCACCGACGTGAACGCGTCCTCCTTGACCAGCTTCTCGCTGATCACGATCGCGTCCTCGAAGTTGTTGCCGTACCACGGCATGAACGCGACCAGCGTGTTGATCCCGAGTGCGAGCTCGCCCTGGTCCGTCCCCGCCCCGTCGGCGATGACGTCGCCGGCCTTCACCCGGTCGCCGCGGCGCAGGATCGGCCGCTGGTTGATGGCGGTGTCCTGGTTCGTGCGGCGGAACTTGTCGAGCTCGTGGACGTCGGCGTTCGCGAAGTCGAGGTCGTCCTCGCCCGCGTCGCCCCGCGTCTGGCCGCGGATGATCACCCGCTCGGCGGTCACGCTCTCCACCACCCCGTCGCGCCGGGCCAGCACGACCGCGCCGGAGTCGCGCGCCACCTTGCCCTCGAGGCCCGTGCCCACGACGGGCGCCTGGGGTGCGAGCAGCGGCACCGCCTGGCGCTGCATGTTCGAGCCCATGAGCGCACGGTTCGCGTCGTCGTGGTCGAGGAACGGGATCAGCGCCGCGGCGATCGAGACCAGCTGGTCGGGCGAGACGTCCATGAAGTGGATCTCGTCCGGCCGTGCCAGCGGGAACTCGCCGCGGTTGCGGCACAGCACGTACTCGCTCTCGAAGCGCCCCTTCGTGTCGATCGCCGCGTTCGCCTGCGCGATCACGAAGCGGTCCTCCTCCGAGGCCGAGAGGTAGCGGATCTCCCCCGTCACCCGCCCGTTCTTCACGACCCGATAGGGGGTCTCGATGAAGCCCAGGTCGTTGATCCGCGCGAAGGTCGAGAGGCTCGTGATGAGGCCGATGTTCGGCCCCTCCGGGGTCTCGATCGGGCACATGCGCCCGTAGTGCGAGTAGTGCACGTCGCGCACTTCGAAGCCGGCGCGCTCGCGCGTGAGGCCGCCCGGTCCCAGCGCCGAGAGCCGCCGCTTGTGCGTCATCTCGGCCAGCGGGTTCGTCTGGTCCATGAACTGCGAGAGCTGGCTCGAGCCGAAGAAGGCGTTGATCACCGCCGAGATCGTGCGCGCGTTCACCAGGTCGTCGAGCATCATCTTCTCGGGGTCCTGGGTCGTCATGCGCTCCTTCACCAGGCGCGCCATGCGCGAGAGCCCGAGGCTGAACTGGTTGGCGATGAGCTCGCCGATCGAGCGCACACGGCGATTGCCGAGGTGATCGATGTCGTCGACGTAACCCTCGCCGTTGCGCAGCCGCACCAGGTACTTGATGATCTCGATGAAGTCCTCGGGCGTGAGGACCGTCTGGTCGAGCGGCGTCTCCAGCTCGAGACGCGAGTTCAGCTTGTAGCGGCCCACCCGCCCCAGGTCGTAGCGCTTGGGGTGGAAGAACAGGCGATCGAGGTGCTGGCGCGCGATCTCCAGGTTCGGGGCCTCCCCGGAGCGCATGAGGCTGTAGATGCGCAGGAGCGCGTCCTCCTGGCTCGTCGTCGGATCCTTCTGCAGCGTGTTCTTGATCAGCTGCGACTCGGCGCGACCCGGGGCCGAGACGTACATCTGCACGGTCCCGACCTCGTGCTTGCGGAGCGTCTTGTAGACGTCCTTCGTCAGCTCCGTCCCCTTCGCGACCAGCACCTCGCCGGTCTCGGCGTCCACGACGTCCTCGGCGATCAGGGCGCCCGAGACGTCGCGGCGGATCTCCTTCTCGCGCGCGATCTCGTCGATGGCCACGTCGCGCACCTCGTAGAACGTGTTCAGGATCTCCTCGTTGTCGGAGAGCCCGAACGCCCGCAGGAGCGCAGTCACGGGAAACTTCTTCTTCTTGTCGATGTGGACGTAGATCACGTCGTGGATGTCGACCGTGAACTCGACCCACGACCCCCGGAAGGGAATGATCCGCGCCGAGAACAGGCGCTGCCCGTTGGGGTGGATCGACTCCTCGAACACCACGCCGGGCGAGCGGTGCAGCTGGCTGACGATCACGCGCTCGGCGCCGTTGATCACGAACGTGCCGAGCTCGGTGAGCAGCGGGACCGAGCCGAGGAAGACCTCCTTCTCGGTGACCGCCTTGACCTTCTTCTGGCCCTCGACGTCCTCGCGGATGACCAGCCGGAGCGTCGCCTTGATCGGCGCCTCGTGGGTCATGTCGCGCTCCTGGCACTCCGCGACGCTGTACTTCGGCTCCCCGATCGTGTAGGTCACGAACTCCAGCGAGTAGTTCTCCTGGACGTCGGTGATCGGGAAGATGTCGTTGAAGACCGCCTGCAGACCGACGTTCTCGCGCTGCTCCGGGTCCACGTCCATCTGGAGCAGCTGCTTGAACGAGTCGAGCTGGATCTCGAGCAGGTGGGGCATCTCCATCCCCGGCTCGAGCTTTCCGAACGACACGCGCTCACGGGCTTTGGCGCTAACGGGCACGGTCCACTCCTCTCGCGTTGGGCTGCCGACCAGGCTTCCAGCGAGGCAAGTCCCGCGGGCGGTCAACGATTCATTTGACCGCACGCGGGAGCTTGCCGAGCGCTACTTCACGAGCGGGGCAAGTCTCCCGAACGATCGACGGTTCATCTGATCGTGAGGGAGAGCTTGCCTCGCTCACTTGAGCTCCACGGCGCCGCCGGCTTCCTCGAGCTTCTTCTTCATCTCCTCGGCCTCGGCCTTGCCGACGCCCTCCTTCACCGTCTTCGGCGCCCCGTCCACGAGGTCCTTGGCCTCCTTCAGACCGAGGCTCGTGAGCTCGCGCACCACCTTGATGACCTGGATCTTCTTGTCGCCGCCGGACTTGAGCACGACGTCGAACTCGGTCTTCTCCTCGACGGCCGGCGCGGCGGCCCCGCCACCCGCGGCGGGCGCCGCCATGGGCACGGGCGCGGCGGCCGTGACGCCGAACTTGTCCTCCATGTCCTTCACCAGGTCCGCCAGCTCGAGGACGGTCATGCTGCCGATCGCCTCGAGGATGTCGTCCTTCGAAAGCTTCGTCTCCGTGGCCATGCGCTCCATCTCCTGAGGTTGGAACGACTGCGTTCGAGATTCCGTCCGGCCGGGCCGGGCGCGTGACTCCGGGTCTACGACTCCGGGACCGGCTCCGGCGCCGCGTCCGCGGCGGCCGGGCTCTCCTGCGCTTCCGCGGCGGCCGGAAGCGCGCCGGCTTCCTTCTGTGCGCGCACCGCGTCCACCGTGCGCACGAACTTGCTCAACACGCCGGACAGCACGTACACGAAGTTGCTCACGGGTGCGCGCATCGTGCCCAGCAGCGTCCCGAGCAGCACCGCGCGGCCGGGGAGCGTCGCCAGCCGGCGGATCTCGCCGAGGTCCAGGATGCGGCCGGCCACGACACCGCCCTTGATGCGCGGCCGGTCGCCGTCCTTCGCGAAGTCGGTCAGGACCTTGGCCCCGGCGACCGCGTCGCCGGCGCTGATCGCGAAGGCGCTCGGCCCCTCGAGCAGCGCCGCCAGCTCGGCAGCGGCGGTGCCCTCGATCGCCCGCCGCGCCAGCGTGTTCTTCACCACCACGTACTCGACCGACGCGGCCCGCAGGCGGGCGCGCAGGGGCGTCAGGCGCTCCACGTCGAGGCCGGAGAAGTCCGTCACGTAGACGAAGGAGGCCCCGGCGAGCTTCCCCGACAGGTCGTCGACGAAGGCGTGCTTCTTGGCGCGGTCCATCTTCATCCAAGGGCCCCGAGTCGGAAGTTGCGGTTGGCGTTCGGCCGCGCCTGCAGCGTCTAGCGGTAGGGGTTGGCGTCCAGTCGCACCGACGGTCCCATGGAGCTCGACACGGCGACGTTGCGCACGTACACGCCCTTGGCGGCCGCGGGCTTCGCGCGCACGATGGCGTCGAGGAACGCGGAGAGGTTCTCGGCCAGCTGGCCCTCGGAGAACGAGACCTTGCCGATGGGGGCGTGCACGTTCCCCGTCTTGTCCACGCGGAACTCGATCTTGCCCGCCTTCACCTCGCGCACGACGCGCGCGATGTCGAACGTCACCGTACCGCTCTTCGGGTTGGGCATGAGACCGCGCGGCCCCAGCACGCGGCCGAGCTTGCCGACCTCGGCCATCATGTCCGGAGTGGCGACGACCACGTCGAAGTCGAGCCAGCCCTCCTGGATCCGCGCCACGACGTCCTTCCCGCCGACCACGTCCGCGCCGGCCGACTCGGCCTCGCGCAGCTTGTCGCCCTGGGTGATCACCAGCACGCGCACCGACTTGCCCGTGCCGTGGGGCAGCACGACCGTGCCGCGCACGATCTGATCGGCGTGGCGCGGGTCCACTCCGAGCCGGACCGCGACGTCCACCGTCTCGTCGAACCCGGCCCGCGACATCTCCTTCACCTTCGCCGCGGCCTCACGCGGCGCATACGGGCGCGGCTCGCGCAGCGCCGCCGCCGCCTCGTACTTGCGTCCGTGTGTCGGCATCTGCCGGCTCCTCCATGACGGCGGTTCCGTCGGGCGCCGCGGCTCCGCGACGTCCTCCCGCCGGGTCGGCGATCTCCCTAGTCGACGATGTCCAGCCCCATGCTGCGGGCGGTGCCGGCGACCATGCTCATCGCGGTGTCCACGCTGGCGGCGTTCAGGTCCGGCATCTTCAGCTCCGCGATCTCGCGCACCTGCTGGCGCGAGACGCGACCGACCTTGGTCTTGTTGGGCTCGGCCGAGCCCTTCTCCAGCCCCGCCGCCTTGCGCAGCAGCACCGCGGCGGGCGGGGTCTTCGTGATGAAGCTGAAGGACCGGTCGGCGTAGACCGTGATCACGACGGGCGTGATCATGCCGGCCGCGCTCGCCGTCTGCGCGTTGAACGTCTTGCAGAACTCCATGATGTTCACGCCGTGCGGCCCGAGTGCCGTGCCCACCGGCGGCGCCGGGTTGGCCTGCCCGGCGGGGATCTGCAGCTTCACCATCGCGAGGACCTTCTTCGCCATTCTAGATCTTCCGCAGCTGGAGGTAGTCGAGCTCGACCGAGGTCGGCCGCCCGAAGAGGCTGACCGTCACCTTGACCTTGCCCTTCTCGGGATAGACCTCCTCGACGGTCCCGTTGAAGTCGCTGAACGGCCCGTCCGTGACCTCCACCGAGTCGCCGGGGTCGAAGGGGATCTCCACGATCTCGGGCGCCTCCTTGATCTCCTCGATCTTGCCGAGGATGCGCCCGATCTCGCGCGGCCGGAGCGGCTGGGGGAGCTTGCCCGCTCCCAGGAACTTGATCACCCCGTGCACGTTGTTGACGAAGTGCAGCGTCTCCTCGTTGGGCTGCATCTCGATGAGGATGTAGCCCGGGTAGAGGTTGCGCGTGACCTTCGTCTTCTTGCCCCCCTTCACCTCCACGACCTCCTGCGTGGGCACCATCACTTCGCCCACGTGGATCGCGGGGTCGCGCAGCTCGACGTAACGCTTCTCGAGCAGGTTCTTCACCTTGTTCTCGTGCCCCAGGTAGACCTGCAGGGCGAACCACTGCATGCCTTCGCGGGTCTCGCCACGCGCCGCGCCGGCGCTCCCGCCTTCGGCGGCCGCCGGGCTCGCCGGGGCTGCGGCTTCCGCGCCGGAGCCGGGCTCCACGCTCTGCTTCATCGTCGACTCCCGCGGCGGGCAGCGCGCGCCGGCCGCGAACGAAGGTCCGTCCGTCCGGATCCCGGACCGGATCGTCAGATCCTGAAGAACAGTCCCAGCACCTGGGTCAGCACGAGGTCGAGCGCGCCGATCACCGCGGCGAAGACGAGCACCAGCAACAGGATCAGGATCGTGGCGCTCTGCACCTGCGCGCGCTCGGGCCAGGACACCTTCTCCAGCTCGCCGCGCACGCCGAGCAGGAAGTCCTTCAACCGTTCTACCACGCGTCTCCCCCCGCCGCGCTCCCGCGCGTGCTACCGGTGTGACCCGCCTCAGCTGGCAGGGGCGGCAGGGCTCGAACCTGCAACCTGCGGATTTGGAGTCCGCTGCTCTACCAATTGGAGCTACGCCCCTCGGAACGCGTACCGCCTACTTCGTCTCCTTGTGCGCCGTCTGCACGTTGCAGCGCGGGCAGAACTTCTTGTACTCCACGCGCTCGGGGTGCAGGCGCTTGTTCTTCGTCGTGTGATAGTTCCGCGACTTACACTTCTCGCAGGCCAGCGTGATCTTGTCGCGCACGGTCCGTTTCCTCCCTCAGAGCCCGGCCAGGACCTTCCCGGCGAGGGCGCGCTCCGCGTCGCGCAGCTCCTGGACGCTCCCTCCCGAGACGTCGACCGCGTACACCGAAAACGAGAACGGACGCGCCGTGCGCACGAGCAGCCCGCCGTCGGAGGTCTGCCACGCCTCCTCGCCGAGACCGCTCACCTGCTCGTCGCGGCCGCTGGCGTTCACCGTCGCGTCGTACTCCGCGCTCGGAAAGAACTGCACCGTGGCCGACTTCCCGGCCGCCGGGTCGGCCGCGCCGTACGTGCAGTTCCCCCGGTTCGCCGCCAGGTGGCTCTCCTCCGGCGCGCGCATCCCGGTCCCGAGGACGGAGCCCACGTCCGTGGCCGAGGCGTACGAGCACCACTCGCCCGCCGTCGTGTCCGCGGCCGCGGTGTCGACCGGCGCGGGCTCGAGGGCCACGGTGGTGTCCGTGTCCGCCACCTCCACCGCCGGCTGACCTCCCTCGTCCGGCCCGCCGTCGCACGCCCCGACACCGAGTCCGAGGAGCAACCCCGTCATCCATAGGGACCGGTTCACTCGCTGCCTCCATTCGCGATCTCGAGGATCACCCTACGACTCCACGCCGGCCGGCCCGCGGCGCCCGAGCAGCCCGCGCTAGGCCTCGATGGCGGTGACGACGCCGGCGCCGACGGTGCGGCCGCCTTCGCGGATCGCGAAGCGCAGTCCGTCTTCCATCGCGATCGGGCTGATCAGCTCGATCGCCATCTGCACGTTGTCGCCGGGCATCACCATCTCCACCCCCTCGGGCAGGTTCGCCGTCCCGGTCACGTCCGTCGTGCGGAAGTAGAACTGCGGCCGGTAGCCGTTGAAGAACGGCG